>DBWH01000046.1:14906-21463 GCA_002308595.1 Mageeibacillus sp. UBA1243
TCTTTTACAAACTTGAGCTTATCGCCAACGGTCTCCGCGTTGATCGGAAGCTGGTCATAAGTCTCCATGTCCATGAAGTAGTAGAGATCTTCGTCGCTGTAGAGATATTGCATATCTCTTCTGTCTACTCTTGCGTTCTCGAATTTATCGGTGGGGTTGAATGATCTTTCAACGGTGGCACCGGTAATAACGTTCTTCATTTTTGTTCTTACAAACGCAGCGCCTTTACCCGGCTTTACGTGCTGGAATTCGACAACCTGCCATACACCGTTGTCCATCTCAAAGGTAACGCCATTTCTAAAATCACCGGCTGTTAACATATATAATTCCTCCTGAATTTTTTCTGTCTGTAGAGGCTGCTCGCCGCTCGGGCAGAACACGCCAATCTTTTTTAAGGATATTCGGTTAATTTTATCATTATAAACCTTGAAATTCAACAGTTTTTCAAACCGCCAAGCCAGCCTCGCTCACAGGAAACTTATGCGAAATCCAAGCGAAATCGATGCGAAATTATGCGAAATTTAAGCGAAATCAGGCGAAATCGCGTTGAAAATTTCGCTTGGCATGGTATACAAGCACACCAGCTCTCAGGCGGTTTTAATCTTATACAGTTTATGGGGAACTATTACTGAGGGGTCCGGTGCGTCTTCAAGGTGCGCCGCGACCTCTTTTATCAGCTCCGCATCGCCAATATCGTTAAAATACACATACTTCGCATGCTTTCCGTCAAGAGCCTCCTCCGGGTCGTACATGCCCTGCACCGAGAAGGGGGCGGCGTTGTAATTGGCGATAAGATGCATGCGGGTCTTGAAATCCGACGCGACGAAGAGTATGCGGTCCTTGTGGTTCACGCCCTCCTGTTCGCATAGCGAGCGGATGTCTGCGCCGTAGTTTTCCAGGGCTCTTTTTTCCGCGCTTGCCTTGGCGGTGTAGGGATAAAAGGCCGCAAAGAATATGATGCCGGCAGCTGCCACAACCGTCGAGATGACGCCAAGGACGGCGGGGAGAGTCTTTGGCGATTTGAATTTGCCGCAAAGCCTTTTCATCAGTGCCCCTGGAAAAACAGTCACGATTACCGCGGCAATGAGACTCACCCAGAACGTGAGATACGTCCCGATGTACCGCTCAAACGACGCGACCGACGCAGCCTCCCCTTCGGTGAAGACGGTGAGGTACGAGGCCAAAACACCGCCGCAGTATAATACGAAGCACGCGGCGGACGAAATAAAGACCGCCGTAATGGTCCCGGCATCGTCGAATTTAATCTTTTTTACGAGCAAAACTGTTGCGACCTGCGCTGCCGCCAATATCAGCACCACGACCGCCAAGGGTATTCCGAACGATATTGTCGGTTTCAAGAAAGCCCTGAAAAACTCCGTCACAGTCGTTTTCTGGACGTCCGTGAAACCGCCTGTCAGGGCCCTAAAAAATCCATGCAGGATGCCTTCGCCGTCGGTTTTCGCATTGGCGTAAAGCACAATGTAATTCCAGAAAAGTTTTGCTATAACGGAGCCGAGTACAAGCGGAAGGACCTGAGCCGCAGCATCCGCGGCTATGCCCTTCTTGTTTTTCTTCTTGAGGTTTTTGGCTGTAATTGCGGAAAAAACGATGATCGCGGAGAACAGCGCAAAAGCAAGGCCGGTTTCCTTGACGAGCGTCAGCGAAAGAGCCGCGGCCAGCGCACAGAAAATCTGAATGGTTCTGCGGGCCTGCAGGCACTCCCAGACTATATAGAAAGTCATAACGCCGATGATTGTGTCAACGGCAATCGACGAGAATGCGGACAGCTTGAAGCAGAGAATGCAGAAAAACATTGCCGCCACAGGGACTGCCGCAAAGCACCTGGCGGCGACGGCGCAACCCTTTTTGCCGCATTGGCGTAAATATCCCGTAACCATAGGAAGAAGCGCCGCGATAAGGAGCATGTCGACGGGAACAAACGTCGCGCCCTCGCTGAAAGAGCCCGTAAAGCACGTGCCGAGGTAGCAGATCGCGGTGGCAAAAGGCGGGTAAGCCCTGAATATCGCATTGGTTTCAACGCTGAACGGAAGCTTTCCGACAGTAAAAAGATTTTTGACTGCAAGCCCCCAGTGCGAAAACTCATCGTCAAGGATGTAGCAGCGCCCGGCGTTCAGAAGGATCATTCCCACGGCAAGGGCCGCAAAAATCACAAATTCAGTCGTGAGAATGTAGAAAGCCCTCTTTTTCTCCTGAAATATCCTGAAGGCGATGAACACAAGGCAGAGCAATCCGACAACGCCAAAGACAATCGGCACAGCCTGCGTGACGCCGAAAACAAGCATCACCGAAGCTCCAAGACCCGTGGCGCAGATTGCCGGCAGGAAAGTATGACCGATCCTGATGTTGAAGCCAACGGCTATCGCACCGGCAACAGATGTTATCAAAATCAGGTATATAATTGCGCTTAACATAAGTTGCTCCCGGGTGATTTCTCTTCAAAACCTGACGTTTTGTATTTCGGGCATATTTTACAATAATATACGCGTTTATGCAAACGGGAGGCTTCCGCAGCAGCGGCACGTCAGACAAAAAAGACCCCTTGGCGGAGGCAGCCTGCTCCTGTAGCGTACTATCGCCAAGGCGACACGCTCACGGAAAAGTTCATCAAAGGATGATACACGGATAACAGGTCTGATATCATTAATAAAGAACCCGAAACTCGCCTTTTCACAGGACAGTTCGGGCTCTTTTACAATCGGCAGCAGAACCGCCTCCGTTAAGTATATTATTGCAACTATCTGTTCGCTAAGGTGTTGCTTTTTAATGCTTTTTCCAAATACAAATCACTTCTATATCCGACTACATTAAATTATCTGATTCGTCTTTCCCCATCGTTCTCAGCGGAGCCCGGCAGTTAAACACTGCCGAACTCTCGCACTGAGTGATTCAGTGTTACAGCACTACATATACATATATGGCGCTTCCCAGGGAATCATCTTCATACAATTCATATTGAGCCCTAAGAAGTAATCTGTTCTTCGTTCCTAATAACAGTGAAGCCTTTTGAAACTGCGCAGTATATTTTTCTCCGAAAGATTTCATCTTTTCATTAACGGCATCATCCGCCTCTTTTAACGCGGCTGAAAAGTCAAGGTCTGTCGTTTTATCGTAGTAATAAGCCTCCATGCAATTTTCGTTTAACACAAAGTCAATTACTCCGTCATTTCTAACTTCTATTCTCACATCGCATATTTCAACGCCGTCTACTTCCCAACTAAATAAGTATTTATAGTACATGCAGTCCAAATCAAGTCCCTCCAATTTATGTCTGGATTCACCGTCATCATAACACTTGAATGATTCTGCATTATTGTATAATACTGCAAGAAATTCTTCTGCTTTCTTTAAGCATTGCTCCTTAGACAGCAATTCATTTTCTGATAAGTTCAGATATTTCTTTTTCAGAGCTTCTTCAAAAGTTCCTTCAAGAAAACTTCTGAGCTTATTATGCTTCGGATAAAAACAACACATTGCGGAGCCTGTTTCCGTACTATATTCATAATATCGCCATATGCCACTCCTATATGAATTGGAGCTGTTTTTATAGTACAATGGGCTATCCGAGTGTAGCCCGGGAAAGATTGTATCTATCACAATCTTTTGAGGAGCACTCTCTTCAGTGAAAACTGTTTTTGAAGGTCCAATAATGCTGTCTAAATCTTTATCCGATTCGGCTCCGATTGGAATCTCAATCATTCCGCCTGATGCAGGGAAATCAAAGTAAACCCTTTTTCCGGTCTTTTGGCAGGAACTCATTGTTATTACCAGTGCTAAGCACATTATGGTAATTGAAATCAAGATTTTAATTGTTTTTTTCATATTAGCCTCCTTGTTGCTCTCTTACATATTTTTTTGCAGAATAATAGCCTTCGGGATAAAGGAACTCTTCAGTACCTAAGACCCAATTAGCCATATCTATGCAATAATCGATATTTCCACTGTGCTGTGAATATGCTTCAAAAAACGCCCCGGTCCAAACATCAATTTCTGATGGATACTCGTTACCATCGTATGATATTGTTTTAGTAAAACCAACCGCACATGCCGCTCCTGCAGCAACAATCCTGCTGCAAAGGTTGTCGTCCCCCATTGCAGTTTTGCACCCGAGGAAAAGAATCAATTCAATGTTCCCATAATCATCATCTTCATAAAAGTGAGTTGGATGCAGATGCTTATGTACAGTTTCAAAGCCGTCTTCTGCGTTCTCTAATGCCATGGCGGGTAACAATAACCTGTTTCTCATTTTCTTTCGTCCGTGGGAACCTATAATGGCTATTGAAGCCTGCCCTATATCTTCCAAAACATCTTCAGCGTCGATACTCTCGGTTCTTATAAACCTGAAATGAGTTTTACCCATGTTCTGTAAAGAACCAAAAGTCTTTTCCATAGGAGATAACGTCATAAATCGAAAATCATTTTCTGAATCGTCTTCGGCATGTAAGATAGAGATAAAGCATACATCACACGGAGTGCCTGTGCTGTATGAGTCCGTTACATTATAAATATACCACTCGTCTCTGTAACTGCCGTTGTTACCAATATACTCTCCCTGCTTAAGGTTATTGTTGTTGCTTGAACTTGAAGTGCTGGTCGCAAGTACATAATCTGCCCTGATGAGGTCAGGACTCTCTCCTGTTTTGGGGATTATCTTGTAAGATGTCTCATCAACATTTTCAAATCTCCACAGCATTCCGTCCGGAAAGTTTTGCCCCGTAAAAGAGTTAAGAACTACATCGACGTCTTTAGCCGAAGAGTTGTTGTATACCTGAAGATAATAAGGCGTCGAATCAAAAGAAGCGTATGAACGGATTGTGTAATACCCTGTGAGTGTATTCAACTCCAATTCCCATCTTTCGCAATCTTTTCCGGCAAAGCGATATTGTACTGCGTTTTGATTGTCAAAAAGGGTTTCAGCTTTCACTTTGGCATAGCATTCGTTTTCTCTGTTTTTGAGAAAATATGTTCCGTTTGCAAAATGAGTTATAAACACTTCATAGTCATTACTGAAGAGTTCCGAACCAATGTATGTCTCGCAGGTTACGGTTACCACGCCATCTTTGTGTTTTATGCCTTCTATGGTTCCCGTCAAAGGATCCACATTCAAATACTCAACACCGGCGGGGTTAACATGCCATGTCGGAGTGTTGGCAATATTGTCTGCATCTATAACTGCAACTGTCAGATCTAATCCATTTTCATCGTCCATTGCGAGCTGCTGCTCCGGCGCAATGTATCTATCCGGATAATCTACCCTGTATCCTGTCGATGCATCATAAAACAAGACTGCCTTTGGGATATCTTGTGAAGGGACACTGATAAAATCCCAACACTGGAGACTTGTCGGAGAAGAAGATGCATAAGATATTCCGACATCCGAAAGATCCGTTGTTCCTTCCGCAGTCAAAGTTCTGCTTGATAATCCTCTGCTTTTAATAACATATTTTCCGTTGAACTCTTCTATTGTCCATTCAGCGTTATCGACAACTCCCGCTCCCGTGTCAACTGTTCCGATTGGCACCAATTCGACATGGTTTTCATCATAGTTTGGGTAAAAACTCAGACTCAGACCCATGTCAAGCTTGTATAACGGTCTTATTGAGTATCTGTTGCTACCGAGATGTTTTATCCTCCACATCTGCGACGCCACATAATCTATGCCGCAGTTTGAATAAACTGTACCGGACAGGTTTACATCCACATTCCCCTTTGCACACGGAGATTCCGCCTGCAGGTAAACAGAATTGTTTCGGATATAGTATACACCATCCTCAATGGCAGGAATCTCAAGTGCGGTCGCGTTATGTAGAACCCACTCATCTCTGTAATCGGGATTGTTCACGTAAGCTTTTTGAGAAACAACTGCACCGTTTCCCGTAGCTTCTCCCCTTACCGAAAGCACAAGATTGTTAAGTCCCGAAGACCTTGCCTTCAAAACAAGCCCGTTCGGAACCTTGTAAATAAGCCATTGCTGGCGGTTGTTGTTCTCACTGTATGCGGCCTGAATGATTGTACCGTTTTCTGTGCTTTCAGATCCCGAGGCAACCGTTATTACAATGGATGAGTTGTTCTTGGCAGCAATTTTCCAATATCCGTTGCCGATGGCGGTCAGTATCCATTTCTGACTGTTTCCGTTCACCTCTTCCCATAGCTCCAATTCATTGTATGAACATAAAACACCATCCTCGGGACGAACATATTTATTGCTCAACTGTCGATTCTCAATTGTATAGTCGCCGCTTGATATATCTGCCGGAACAAGATACCATTCGTCCTTAAAGCTGTTGTTGTAAACGTATGGTCTCTGCGTGACAAGAGCGCCATTGCCGTCGTTTCCGTCAGCAACCGACATGGTTCTGTCGCTCCAGCCTGTCCCGTCATCAGGACCGCAGGCAGACTTTGGCTTTATCGCAAAACCGCAGTAAGAGGTCATGTAGATGCGCCACTGCTGTCCGTCTTCCTGAGTGTCTGCTGCTTGAATAAGCTGTACGTCATAGGTGGAATATGACCCTGAGGGAATACTGAGAACATAGTTGCTC
>DBWH01000029.1:0-31819 GCA_002308595.1 Mageeibacillus sp. UBA1243
GACGATCATGTTTCCTGGTCAGAAGAAAATGTGAATGTGAAAAAGAAAACACGTCCGGAGGAGCATCATTATGAAGTGTTATCAGGAAACGGAAGTATCACTGGAGAATTATTAGGCGGCTGCCTGGATGTATTCCCGATGATCATTGGTACTGAAGTATGGCCTGAGCGCGATGAATGGAAGAATAAGATACTTCTTGTTGAAACAAGTGAAGAAAAGCCAAGTCCCGATTTGATAACGTATTATCTGAGGAACCTTGGCGCACAGGGAATACTGAATCGGATCAGGGGAATTGTCGTTGGAAAGCCTCAGGATGAACAGTTCTATGAGGAGTATAAAGAAGTGTATCGGACTGTGTTAGATGAGTTTAACTGTCAATACCTGCCGGTCATTTACAATGTAAACATAGGTCACGCTGTTCCTACCGGAATCCTGCCGTTAGGGATAGAATGTGAGATCAATCTTGATAATAGAATTATCCGATTACTTGAATCGGCTACAGAATAGTCGGAATATACGGTACTTTATAGAAAGTGTTACAGTTTTAACCGTGTGCAATTCGAAGCGGTTATAAAATGGATTTTGTGGGGGAGAAATAGATGATTAAGAGAGCGAAAGTGGAAGAGGCTGAAATACTTGCAGCATTAGCAATCCAAATGTGGACAGAACATGATTCGGAGGATATGGCAGAGGAGTTTCGTGAACTGGTGATGAATGAGGAAGCAATCAAAAAACGAAATCAGATAATAGGGTAAATTAGAGTTGTGATACTGTCAAAAAAGCAGGCAAAACAGCCTGAAAATTTGTGCTTTTCGGAAAAAGTGTAATTTTCGGCTCAAAAATCCGTGGAAAAGTGTATTTTTGCCTGCTGAAACCTATTGGCCCGAGATAATACTGTCTTAACCTATATCTTTTTGAAATTGAAAAAATGTCTCTGAAAACAAACCGGATGATTAGATTGAATACATGTATTTGTCATTATTTAAATTTACCTTTAAGGTAAATTCAGTTGACTGATGTGTGATTATGTGGTATAATAAATTTACCTCAGAGGTAAATCCAAAAAGGGGAGTGTCGGCTTGGATATCACGTACAGAAACAAGAAAATAAAAAAGTGTTTGTACGGATGCCAAAACTGCATTGAGAACTTACGGCCTTGAAATGGCCTTGATAATACATCAGCGTATAGATGAAATACATGCTTCTGATACCGTTGAGATGATGGTTAAGCTGCGTACCGGACGGTGTCATCCGCTGACACAAAATCGGAAGGGACAGTACGCTATGGATTTAGTTCATCCATACAGGTTGGTATTCGAAAAACACGGCGACGAAATCCAAATAGCTAATATTTTGGAAATAGTCGATTATCATTGAAATTGAAGGAGAAACGAGGAGGCAGGAATTTGAAGAGCCGCAGTTTCATTGCTACGCCGCCCGGCGCAACAATAAAAGAACAGCTGAATGACAGATTCATGAGTCAGAAGGAATTTGCAGCCAGAATGGATATGTCCGAAAAGCATATCAGCAAACTCATTAACGGTGATGTGCAGCTTACTCCGGAAACGGCAGTCAGGTTAGAGATGGTTTTAGGTATACCTGCAAAGTTCTGGAATAATCTTGAGGCTATATACAGAGAAAAACTCATTAAAGTCCGAGAAGAGAATTCTATGGATGCTGACGCTGAAATTGCAAAACAATTCCCTTACTGCGAGATGGCAAAACTCGGATGGATTGAGGAAACAAGAGAAGTTAAGGAGAAAGTTGTAAATCTCAGAAAATATTTCGAAGTTGTTGAACTTTCACTTCTTGGGAATGAGCAGATTACGAGAATTGCCTGCAGGCGTCTTGCGATTACTGAGAAGAGTGATCTGGCGCTTATGGCATGGGCTCAGGAAGCCAAGATTAAGGCTCGTGAAATCCAAACATTGCCGATTAATATCAAAAACCTGATATCTGCTATACCGGAAATCAGAAATATGACGGTGCAAAAGCCGAAAGATTTTTGCCCAAAGGTAAAGAAATGCCTTGCGGATTGTGGGATTGCTTTGGTATTTCTTCCGCATCTTAAAGGTTCTTTTCTTCAGGGAGCTTCTTTCATGGATGGAAATAAAATCGTTGTCGGTCTTACCGTAAGAGGAAAAGACGCTGATAAGTTTTGGTTCAGCTTATTCCATGAGCTTGCACACATTGTCCTTGGCCATGTCGGACAGATTAACGGCACTTCTGAAGATGACGAAAAGGCGGCTGATAAATGGTCAGGCGATACTCTGATTACAGCTGAAGCTTTTGCAGCCTTTCGAAAAAACAGAGATTTTTCCGAGAGAAGCGTAATTAGGTTTGCGGATGCTCAGGGCATTGCTCCCGGAATCGTGGTCGGAAGAATGCAATCCGAAGGTATTATCAAATACAGCATGTTAAACAATTTAAAGGAAAAATATGAAATTGCAGTATAGCTTCACCGCCCGGCACTCTACATTTCGTAGGTTGCCGGGGGTGGGGCGCGGGGGTATCATTGGCGGTGTAAGGAGGCGAATAGAATGAACCAGTACATTACAGGAACAATGATAAAAAGACTTCGCGAAGAACGCAAAATGACACAGACGCAGCTGGCTGAGAAGATTATGGTCAGCGACAAGGCAATTTCGAAATGGGAGACGGGCAGAGGGTACCCGGACATTACGCTGCTTGAACCGCTCGCGGCGGCGCTTGGCGTGTCGGTGATTGAGCTTTTCTCGGGGCAGGACATTGTCAACACGAACAGGGCTTTTAACCTGCTCAAGCTGAAGTTTTACGTGTGTCCAATCTGCGGGAACGTGGTGCAGAGCATTGGCGAGGCGGTTGTGAGCTGCTGCGGGATTACACTTCCGGTGCTTGAGGCGGCCGAACCTGACGCCAATGACATTCACTGCGAAATCACCCGCGACGATGACGAGTACTACGTGAAAATCGACCACGAGATGAGCAAGACGCACTACGTTTCGTTTGTTGCCGCTGTCAGGGACGACGGCTGCGAGCTGAGGAAGCTTTACCCCGAGGGGAGTGCTGAGGCGCGGTTTAAGGTTGGCGGTGTCAGATTCATCTACTGTTACTGTAACAGGCACGGACTCTACAGGATTCCCATCCGTAAATGACAAACCCATTGACTGACGGACTGACGGTTCAGCCCGTCTTTTTTGACTTTTCACGGAGAAAAAGATTTGTAACAGGTCGTTAAATAATCGGCTAAGCAGAAGCTCCAATCCGGCAGACTTTATTGATTTTCAGGCAGAAATACATTAAAATACACAAACATGTTGTTGACTTTTTTGCCGACCCGACGGAAAAACGAAGTTTCCCGGATCGACATATTTTGTGTGTGAATAACGGACCGGATCGGGAAAACAGGCAACGCGTGTACTACTCTGCAAAATAAAGGACAGCGGAATGGGTTTTAAACGAAAAAGCAATAAGGGTATCTCTCTTCGAACTGTAAACCTTTTGATGATCATTGGGACGGTTATTACGGCCGGTCTGATGTTCTTTTCCACAATCCATCTGGCTACGGGATTTCGCAATCTGACGGAGACATCGGAGCGGGTGGTTGAACTGAGGAAGGATGCGGTCGAGCTGATGGACGGATCCGATTATCTGACCGAATGCGTTCAGCGGTTTGCAGTTCTCGGGGATCGCAGTTTCCTTGACGCTTACTTCGAGGAGGCTTTTCAGGCAAAACGCAGGGAAGAAGCTGTCGCCAAGATGGCTGACGGTGTCGGCAATACGGCGGCTCTTGATAAACTGAGGAGTGCATTGGCGGGTTCTCTGGAACTGATGAACAGGGAGTACTACGCAATGAAGCTTGTGGCAGACGCCAAGGGCTACACGGACTGCCCCAATGAGGTGCTTAATGTGAAGCTTTCGGAAGAGGACGAGGCTCTGTCGCCGGCTGAGAAAATGCAGCGGGCTTCCGCGATTGTCCACGATGACGGGTACTATTCTCAGAAAAACCGTATCCGGGACGATATGAAAGCAAGCCTCAGCGAGCTTGAGGTCATGGCAAACGACACTTATTCATCCGCGCTTAAGTCACTTGGCGGTGAGATGACGGTTGTCAGGACTGTTATCATTATCCAGACAATCGGTATCATCATTACGGTGGTGCTCACGTCAAGGCTCGGCATCCATCCGGTTCTTAACGCGGTGAATCAGATTAAGGCGGACAGCGCCATTCCGGAGATGGGAGCGGAGGAGTTTCGCTACCTTGCCCGCGCATACAACAAGATGTACGATGTGTACAAGAGCAGTCTGAAGCGCCTGAATTTCAAGGCGTCGCATGATGAGCTGACGGGCGCGTACAACAGGTCGGGTTATGAGCTGCTCCTTTCGAGCGTAGACCTGAACAATGTGTACATGCTGCTGTTTGACGTTGACAATTTCAAAGAGATTAACGATTCGTACGGGCATGAGATTGGCGACAAGGTGCTTGTGAAGCTTGTGCGCGTGCTGAAGTCCAAATTCAGGTCGGACGACCATATCTGCCGCATCGGCGGTGATGAGTTTGTGGTTTTCCTGGTGCATTCCGCCAAAATCGACAGGGAGCAGCTTGTCGAGAAGGTTAACGGTATTAACCGTGAACTCGCCAAGGACGACGACGGCCTGCCGGTAATCTCCGTCAGCGTAGGTATCGTACACGGAAGCGAATCGTCGGACGCGGAAGATCTTTTCAAGAAAACCGACGACGCGATGTATCAGGCGAAGCAAAAAGGAAAGCAGACGTATTCTTTTTACGGATAATAACGGCGGACGGCTTTTGCGGTACGTTGTTAATATGTAAACTGCATGCAGGTGGGTTGCCGATGTTTGTAATCAGCTTTATAACCGAGCACTATATCATGCTGATGGAGCTTGTCGGGCTGTTTATTCTGCTCGTCATATGCTCCCATTTCTCTGCGCGCATCAAACGACTCACGCGTGCGGTCGGAATACTGCTCGTGCTGACGTCAATAATGTCAGAGCTCGAAAAGTGGATGCAGACGTTTGACAAACTGTGCATCGCAAGACCCTTGCTCAACGCGGCAATCTACTCGATCTACCCTGTAATTCTCATACTGACCATGCTGATCACCACCGAAAAACTGCTTACTGCGAGACAGTATGTGCTTTTGCTTCTTGGCGAGGCGGTCAGCGTACCGCTATGTTTTACATCGCAGTGGACGCACTGGATGTTCTGGGTGAGCGAAAATAACGAGTATATGTACGGCCCCATAGGCAAGTGGCCGTATGTCCTTTTCGGCTTCTACAGCTTCATATTCTTCGCTATGAACATGTACTTCCTGAGGCGCTCGTCGGTGTTCAACAGGATAATTGCCGGCTTCATCGTAACCGCTCCGCTCGTCGGTGTTGCGTTCTACGCGGGCACGGGTTATTCGAACGACTACACGACCCTGTTTACGTCAGCGATAATCCTCTACTACCTGTTCTTCTACATCTACCTTGCAAGGATTGACGCGCTCACGGGTCTTCTCAACCGCAAGAGCTTCTACCAGGACATCAAGACACACGTTTCAAGCATCAACGGGGTCGTCTCCGTTGACATGAACAACCTGAAATACATAAACGACAACTTCGGACACGACGCGGGTGACACTGCAATCAGGACTGTCGCCAAGGTGCTCGGCGAGTCGAGCGGACGGCTTGGAACGGCTTATCGCATTGGCGGTGACGAGTTCGTGATACTCTACAGAAACGCCCAGGAGTCCTACGTTTCGGAAAAAATCGCCAATATGCGCGACGAGCTCGCCAAGACCTCCTACACGTGCGCGTTCGGCTACGTGATGAGGGCGAACGGGATGACTGTTGACGCGATGCTGCACGACGCGGACGAGAAAATGTACGAAAACAAGGCGCTCATTAAGGGCAGTGCCCCGAGGTGAAACGGGCCGGAATTTTAAAGGGCTAAATCAGACAAAAAAATCGAATAATGCTCACGGGAGAAGAAGACTCTGTCCGTTTAAACGGATTGAAAAGGAGCCTCTTTTTTTATAAAATTACAGGTACCCGATTATTTGAAAAAACAGCTAAGACCTTAAGATAAAGGAGAGAAAACATGGCAAGGCGTTTTGTCGCGGCTCTTGTGGCTGCTTTGATTTTTGCAACGGTTCTCGGAGGGTGCGTGAAGACTGAAAAGCCGAAAGATACGGTCACCGCGGGACAGATCGGCGTGCTTAAGGACGAGGACTCCGGCGACGTCTTCTTTGACATTACCATTGACGGGTTCAATGCGCTCGGCTTTGACTTTGGCGACAGCGTGAACGTCTCTTTCGACAACGGCAGGGAACTTAAAGATATTCCCTATTATTCGGGATATTACGTGCCTGTCGGCGAGACTCTTGTCCTCGGCTCTCCGGGCTACCCGCACGTTGCGGTTTCGATAAACTACGGCGCGGCGACCTGGGAAGAATTCGGCATGAAGGACGACACAAAGGTCACTGTGACTCTTAACGAAAAAGGTAAGTACAAAGCGACCGAGGAGTTTTGCGCGCTTGACTATTCAGACGACAGGGCGAGCTTTAAATCCGACGAAATGTTCGCAAATTTCCGCGAAATGAAGGGCGGAAACATTGCTGCCGCCAAGTTCTACCGCTCAGCGTCCCCGTGCGACAACAGGCGCGGCCGTGCGTCAATAACCAATGCTCTGACGGAGGCCGCGGGCATTAAATTTGCCCTTAACCTTTCAGACAATGAAACCAAATACACCGCCCACACGGAAGCTGAAGGATTTGACTCGGTTTACTACGACAACCTTTACAAAAACGGCGGCGTGCTTCTGCTTGGACTTAACGCAAACTACCGCTCGGACGACTTTGTCCGCACAGTTTCAGGAGCGCTCCTTGAAATGACGTCCCACGGCGGACCCTGCCTCATCCACTGCGTTGAGGGCAAGGACAGAACCGGTTTTGTGTGTGCACTCATGCTCGCTCTTTCGGGCGCATCGTCAGAGGAGATTGTCGATGACTACATGATCACATATTACAACTATTTCGGCATCACCAAGGAGAGCGCCCCCGACATGTACAACGCAATCCTCCGCGACGTTTACAGCTTCTTTTACTGCATGTGCGGTGTCGATAAAGACGCTGATATAGGGGCGCTTGACCTTAAGCAGGGCGCGAAGAACTATCTGAAGCGCGGCGGCCTGACCGATGAAGAGATTAAAACCATTGAAGATTACCTCGTTAAGGCTGATGAGGCGGAGTGCAGGATTGAGGCGGTTTACATTGGCGTCAAGGATTACGGCGCTCCGGAGACCAACAAGGACAATAAAAACGACTTTTCATACCGCTTTATGATAGGCGGTGAGGAGCAGATTCTCAAAATCGACAACGGCACAAAAGACGCCGACGGAAACTCCGACTATCCGATCCAGAATGCTCTGAAAGAGGGCTACACCTACTATATAACGGTCGAAGACGGCAAGGTGGTCTCCGTATCCGAACAGAAGGAAGACGTCGTTTTTACGCCTCTTATTAATGGTACGCCCGGTTTGAAGACCCTTGGCAATTTCCTGAAGACTGCCCTTGAGCCCGTGGGAACAACGCTTTATGTTTACGGAGGCGGCTGGGACTGGCAGGACGAAGGAGCGTCTGTGCAGGCGAGAAGCATTGGCGTGTCCCCGGATTGGGTCAGATTCTTTAACGCCAATGACGAAAACTACACTTTCAAAGAGAAAAACGGCGACCCGGAGCTTGCAGATCCCACGACAAGCTACTACGCATACGGCGGCTACAACGAGTATTACTATGCGGGACTTGACTGCTCGGGCTACCTCGGCTGGGTCATTTACAACACAATGGAGACCGAAAGTCTCAAGGAAGGCTACGTTGGCGGTTCGACGGGATTCGCCAAGAGGCTCTACGGAAAAGGCTGGGGCATCTGGACGCAGGATATCGCGTTCCCCAACGGCAAAAACGGCTATGAAATGAAGCCTGGCGATATTATGAGCATCAACGGCCACGTTTGGACATCGCTCGGAACTTGCAGCGACGGAAGCGTTGTGCTGGTTCATTCAAGTCCGTCAAAGAGCAGAACCGGTCAGCCGGGAGCGGGCGTAATGATAAGCGCGATAGGAACGTCGACAGACTGCGAGGCTTACGTGCTTGCCGATAAATATATGGCCAAATACTACCCTGAGTGGTATGAGCGCTACCCAATCTACCTCTGCAGCCCGGAAGTTTACTTTACGTTCACGGGCGAAAATGCTGGAAGGTTCAGCTGGGACGTCTCGGATTCAGGCATTCTGAAGGATCCTGACGGTGTGCAGAAAATGACTCCGGAAGAGGTTCTGAAGTTCCTTTTTGACGAGAAATAAAAAGATTGACCTGTTCTGCAGATTGTGTATAATCTGAGGCGCAGACAGAAACGAAAAGTCTGAAATATCTTTTTAGGAGAACTGAATGACAGAACTCAAACCTATCACAGAAGACAATTTCATTGAAGCTTTTAACTTAAAGCTTGCCCCGGAGCAGGAGAAGTTCGTCTCCCATCCGATCCGAAGCCTCGCGCAGGCCTACGTCTACAGAAGCCAATGCCAGCCGTTCGGAATTTACGCTGACGGCAAAATGGTCGGTTACGTAATGGTCATATACGACTACGACATACCCGAATACGACGTCTGGCACATGATGATCGACAGGAACTCACAAGGGAAGATTTTTGGCTCTTTACGCAAGCCGCAAACTAAACTCACAAAAAGAACTGTTTTCTTTGGACACACAAGGTGTCTGACGACAATTACTCGCGGCTTGCTTTGCGCGAGCTCCCCACTCGAAGTATCTTCATACATCTTCGGGGTCGCGCACGCAAAAATAGCTCAAAAATCAAGGGTTACGGCGGCGAAGCGCTTGACGAGGTCATCAAGTACATTCGCACGAAACCCTTTGGCGATTCGGACAGGGTCGCGCTGACCTGCAACAAGGAAAATCCGCTCGCGATAAAGCTTTACGAAAAGAAAGGCTTTGTGCCCACGGGAACCGAGTACGACGACGAAATCGAGCTCGCAATGACTGTCAAGTAAGGGCAGTTGCGGCACAAGCCGCAAAAGCTTAATGATGATATGAAAGTCCGGCCGTTATGATGCAATGCATCGTGAACCAAAACGCGGCCGGGCTTTTAACTTTCTTTAAAAAGGTGATATAATTGCGGCGTTACGGAGGAACAACCAATGAACGTAAAACTTATTAAACTCACAAAAGAATACAAAGACGAACTTATCTCGATGATTGAAGAGTGGAAGGCAGACCAAATCGCCAATAACACCGACTGCTCACCCTGGGCAATCTTCAGAAACGACTGCCACGACTTTGACAATTACCTTGAAAATCTCGAACTGAAAGAGCCGGACGGAAAGCGTGTCCCGGATTCGGTGTTTTTCCTGCTTGACGTTGACAGAAACAGGCTGCTCGGCGCGGTCGACATCCGCCACTACCTGAACGAAATGCTTCTTGCTGAGGGCGGTCACATCGGCGACGGTATCAGGCCAAGCGAGCGCAGAAAAGGGTACGCGACCGAAATGATCAGGCTTGCGCTCATCGAGTGCAAAAAGCTCGGAATTGACCGCGTGCTCATGGTGTGCAGCAAGAGCAACGTCGCATCCGCCAAGACAATCACAAACAACGGCGGCGTCCTCGAAAACGAAGCTGTCGGCGAAGACGGCAAGGTAATCCGGCGCTACTGGATCACGATTTGACCTTTTAAAGCCCCATGGACATTCTCTCAATCGACAATCTCGGCATCGACCGCGTGCTTAAACGCGGCACCGGTATAATAGTTGAGAAGCAGTCCGACGCGCTTCTTGTGAAGGACACCGTAAGCGGGGCGTATATGCTCGCGTGTGACGAAAGAGAGACCGGGAGGGATATCCTGAAACGCAGAAGGGCGGATGAAATGAAGCTCCTTATGGTCTCGGATTACTCACTCGGCACGGAAGCATTTGAAACGTTCGGTTTTTCCAAAAAAATAGAGTGTTATCAGGTCGCTTATTACGGTAAACCGCCGGTTTTTGAAAGCCCTTTAACGGTAAGAAAAGCTGACGAAAACGACCTTCCGATGCTCGTGAAAAACTACAGCCTGATAAGCCCGGAGGAGATTGCGGAGGTTGTGAAGAGGCGGTCGATGCTGCTGGGGTACATTGGCGGCAATCTCATTGGCTTCATCGGCGAGCACCTTGAGGGCAGCATGGGTCTTCTGTACGTCTTTCCGGAGTACAGAAATAAGGGGTACGGCACGGCTCTTCAGGAGAGAATGATTGCCGATACGATTGAAAAGGGGTACGTACCTTTCGGCCAGGTCGAAAAAAGCAACCAAAAGTCGCTCAGCCTTCAGAAGAAGCTCGGCATGACTGTTTCGGAGAACTTAATCGTCTGGATGTGGAGATGATATCATGACTGAAATTTGCGCATACAAACACATTGTACAGTATTACGAGACCGACAAAATGGGTGTCACCCATCACTCCAACTACATCAGATGGATGGAGGAGGCAAGAGTCGATTTTCTCGAACAAATAGGGTGGAACTACGCAAAACTTGAGTCGATGGGCGTCATTTCGTTCGTTGTGAACGTGGACTGCGACTTCAAGCACCCGACTCATTTTTCTGACGTTGTTACGATAAAGGCGAGCATTATTGAGTTCAGGGGCGTGACTCTGAAATTCAAGTATGAAATGAAAAATCAGGACGGCGACATTGTGTGCACCGGAACGTCCACACACGCTTTCCTCAGCGCAGAAGGTAAACCTGTCAGGGTAAAACGCGAATACCCCGAGCTTTTCGAAGTCTTCAGCGGCCTTGTGACGGAAGAATAAGACTTAATTAATCGGAGGGCAGGCTCATATGAACCGGATCGTATCAAAAATCGGCGCCGCTGTGGTTTCCGCAACAGTTTTTCTGTTTGCGGTTTTCCTGATATTTGACATGCTTTTCTGGTCATACCTCGTCTGTATGTTCCTGGCGATCGGCTACGTTATCCTCGCTGCGGGACTACAGCACGAGAGCACCGAAGACAGACGCGTTGCCGCCAATGCAGGCCTTGCGTTTGCGGCCGTCTACGCAGTCCTGATACTTATCGTGTACTTTGCGCAGACTACAAGCGTGAGGCTTGAGGGTCTCAGCGAGCAGACCGCAAAGATACTCGACTACAGAAACGGCGGCCTGCTCTTTAACTACGACCTTCTCGGATACGGAATGATGGCTCTTTCGACCTTCTTCATAGGCCTTTCGATGAAGGCTGCGACAAAGCTCGACAAGTGGCTGAAGATATTTCTCATGGTACACGGGGTGTTCTTCCTGAGCTGCTTTATAATGCCTATGACTGGTGTTTTTACCGGTATGTCGGCAGGCGGCTCCGGCAAGGGCGGGACGATAGCTCTTGTCATCTGGTGCGCGTATTTTCTGCCGATCGGAGTATTGGCGTTTTTGCACTTCGGGAAAAAGAAAAACACTTAAGAAACCGTGTGAAAACAGTCGCTTTAGCTTTATTCTTACCCCTTGACATGGTATAATTTTGCGTAAAGAGCCAAAAATCTCGATTTTTGAGCTATTTTTGCGTGCGCGACCCCGAAGATGTATGAATATACTTCGAGCGGGGAGCTCGCGCAAAGCAAGCCGCAAGCAATAGTCGAAAGACACCTTGTGGGTATTATGAAGACAGTTCTTGTTTTGAGCTAAGTATGCGGCTTGCGTAAAGAGCCAAAAATCATCTGTACGGAGAAACAGGCTGTGGAACTTTCCGACTTAACCTATTATGCGAAGGAAAAATACAATATCGAAGAGGAGCACAAGTGGCCTGAGTATCCGAACTTCTCGGTGCTTTCACATCCGCAGACCGGCAAGATGATCGCACTGCTGATGAGGTACTGGAACAGTGACCTTGGCGAGTTCAATGAAATCTGCGACCTGAAATGCGGCAGCATACAGATCCGCGTCTCCGTATATCCGTACATAAGAAGCTCTTTCCGCGTAAAAGGAGACAAATGGAGGGGTATCATTTTCAACCGGCGCACAGACCCGGAGGTGGTGCTTGAACTGTTCGACAGTGCCGTGCGCCTTGAGACAGAATACGGCTGCACGTTGGTCCTCGCAGCCGATGACTTAAAACGATGGACTCACAGGGACACACCCTTGCCTTTTTCAAACGGCGCGCCTTCGGAAACCCGCACAAGAAGCAGTATTCCCGAAAAAATACGCCAAATGATGCGGCTTTACGAATACAGGAGCAAGTCGGATTTCCACAGGGCGAGGAACTTTTACCGCCAAGGCAAATTCATGGAAGACTATGAGGACGACGTCCCGTGGAACGAGGAATTTGTCTGCTACTTCCCAACCTACCACGACATGACCGTGAACCAGCTCCGCGGCTACTTCACCTGGCGAAAGAAAATCCGCCAAGGCATCTTCGAGCCGATCTCGACCTCGGCCGCTTACGTTTACATCTACGAGCTTTTAAATGGTATCGGCGCGCGGACATTTACCGAGAGGGTTGAAAAGCTCAGGGCTTTTGAAAAGGGATACGTTGACGCGGGCTTTGGCGACAGAAGAATGCGCAAATTCATTCATGAGTGGCTTTTTGACCTTTGTGTCATCGGTAATCTCGACAGGGAGACGACCGGCTTATACATTGACAGCGATATCACGGAATACGACAATGCCCTTGGCGTGTTGATGAACCCCTCCGGTGCTTCGGATGCGGACGTCTTCGCGGCGCTCTTCCGGTTCGGCGGCAAAAATACTCTTGAGTCGGACTCGGTCACGTCTGACCCGTCACGGGCGGCAAGAGTTTTCTCAAACAGCTGGAGGAACATTCAGCGGGACTGCAAACGTTCGAAAAGGAGCTTTTTTGAGATCTGCTTCGGCGCGCGCAAGTCAAAACTCTGGCATCCTCTCGCCAAGGCAGTCTACTTCGACGAAGACCTTGGCGGTGACCGTGAATATGTGCTGAACGACTACCGCAAATACACATATCACAACCTCTCCTGGCGCGAGAACTGCTTCTACAGGAACAATTTCTGCATTTTTATGCTTGATCAGTTTCTGAGAGAGACTGACCTCGTCATGAGGGCTCAAATGAAAACGGGGCGAAAGCTGAAAGAAAACCCCGATTACACCTGGATGCACCCGTTCATTCTGGAGGCTGTAAGGGAGGAGATTCTCTTTGAAAGAGAAGCCTCGCGGCCTAAGATTGAGATTGACATTTCGGGTCTTGAAAAGATAAGAAGAGACGCGGAAAAGACGCGGGACAGCCTGCTCACGGACGAGGAGCGCTTTGAAGAGATGCCTTCGAAAATACTGCAGGAAGAGTCTGAAGAAGTATTGCAGGATACAGCTCTGCAGGAGAAGCTTCAGGAAACCGAATCGCCTCTTTCGGAGGAGCAGAGAAGTATATTGGCGGCGCTCTTAAGAGAAGAAGACCCCGCGGAGATTATAAAGGCGTGCGGACTCATGCCGAGCATCGCTGCGGATCTTATAAACGAGGCGCTTTACGAGATCATCGGCGACATTGCAGTCACGTGCGAAAACGACAGACTGGCGCTTGTCGAGGACTATATTGAAGATATTGCCGGAATTATCGGAGGGTAACCAATGACCGAAAACCAGAAAGTACCGAAACGGATATCACAGACCGTGCTCAATTCGCTCAAGGGAGGCGTTGTGCCGCGCATAGGGCTGCCGTACATTACCGTGGGCAGGAAAAGCGAGATTGAGGCGCTTTTGAGAGACGTTGACATTATAACGGAGGGCGGCGCGTCCTTCAGGTTTATTGTGGGACGCTACGGAAGCGGAAAGACTTTCCTCCTCCAGACCATACGGAACTACGTGATGGACCGCGGGTTTATCGTTGCCGATGCGGACCTGTCGCCCGAAAGGCGCCTTCAGGGAACGCACGGGCAGGGCCTTGCGACTTACCGCGAGCTTATCGGGAACCTTTCGACAAAGACCAAGCCCGAGGGCGGCGCGCTGACGCTCATACTTGACCGCTGGATAAGCGCTGTTCAGAGCGAGGCGCTGGCTGAGACGGGCCTTAAGCCGGGTGATCCTGCGCTTTCGGACGCGACGGAAAAGAAGATTTATGCGGTGACTTCCGCGGTGAGCGAGCTTGTGCACGGCTTTGAGTTCGGAAAGCTCCTTGCGAAGTATTACCGCGCTTACGTTGACGGCAACGATGACGAGAAGGGCAAAGTGGTCAGGTGGTTTCGCGGCGAGTATGCGACGAAGGGCGAGTCGAAGGAGGCCCTTGGCGTCAACATAATCATCACGGACGACGACTGGTACGAGTACCTGAAGCTTTTTGCGGCTTTTTTCAGGCTTGCGGGCTACGCGGGCATGCTCATACTCGTTGACGAGCTCGTGAACATTTTCAAGATTCCGAACACGATAACACGCCAATACAACTACGAGAAGATGCTCACCATGTACAACGACACGCTTCAGGGCAAGGCGAAATACCTTGGCGTTATCATGTGCGCGACCCCGCAGGCGCTTGAAGACAAAAGGCGCGGCATCTACAGCTACGAAGCTTTGAGGTCAAGGCTTTCAGAGGGGCGCTTCTCAAGACCCGGAAGCCGCGATCTCCTTGCGCCCGTCATAAGGCTCGAGGCTCTGACGGCTGAAGAAATGCTCGTACTCTGCGAAAAGCTCACGGGCATGCACGCGGGTCTTTACGGCTACGAGAGCAAACTCACGACGGACGACCTTGTGACGTTCCTGAAGATCGAATACGAGCGCATAGGCGCAGACACAAATATAACCCCGCGAGAGGTCATTCGCGACTTTATTGAACTTCTGGACATACTATACCAGAACCCTGAGATACCGGTCGCCGAACTTCTTCGCTCCGAAGAATTCACTTACGCAAAATCCGAAGCGGTTTCCGACGAGGCCGAAACAGGTTACACGGAGTTCACGATATGAACGTATTTGAGCGATACGCCCCATTTATACAGGATTACATATACCGCTCCGGCTGGCAGTGCTTAAGGGGCGTTCAGAACGCCGCAGGCGAGGCAATCTTCGGTACTGACGCCAATGTGCTCCTCACAGCCTCCACAGCCTCAGGAAAGACCGAGGCGGCGTTTTTCCCTATCCTGACGCTTCTTGAGGAGAATCCTTCTTCAACGGTTGGCGTCCTCTACATTGCGCCTCTAAAAGCGCTCATAAACGACCAGTTTGAGCGCCTTGGCGGTCTCTGCGAAGAGCAGGGCATAGAAGTCACAAAGTGGCACGGCGACGCGTCGCAGACGAAGAAAAGAAAGCTCCTTAAAAAGCCTTCCGGGATACTCCAGATTACGCCCGAGTCGCTCGAAGCGCTCCTTATCAACAAGCACATGGAGATACCGGCGCTCTTTGGCGATTTGAGGTTCATCGTCGTTGACGAGATACATTCGCTTCTGCGCGGCGACAGGGGCATGCAGACGTTCTGTCTTGTTGAGAGGCTCTGCAGGGTGGCAGGCTGCAATCCGCGAAGAATAGGTCTTTCGGCAACCATCGGAAATCCCGAGGGCGCGGGCAGGTTCCTCTCTTCCGGCAGCGGCAGAAAAACAATTATTCCCGAATTTGAGCGAGGAAAAGAAGTCTGGCGCCTTTCAATGGAGCACTTTTACAACACGCCTCCGCAGGCCGACGAGGGGAAAACTCTCAACGTGAAAACGCCTCTTCTGGAGCCTCCCACCGACAAGGCACCGCTCGCCGCCGACCCGGGAATAGGCTACGTTTTCGAACACACCAAGGGAAAGAAATGCCTTGTATTCACTAACTCGCGCGAAGAGTGCGAATCGGTCTGCCAATATCTCCGCCAATACTGCGAAGCAAGCAACGAACCTGACCGCTTCCTCATCCACCACGGCAACCTCTCAGCTTCATACCGCGAGAGCGCAGAGGAAGAGATGAAGGACGACGAATCACTTATGTCAGTCTGCGCAACGGCGACTCTGGAGCTCGGAATCGACATAGGAAGGCTTGAAAGGGCTTTCCAGATTGACGCGCCTTTTACCGTTTCGGGATTCCTCCAGCGCATGGGCCGTACCGGAAGAAGAGGCGACCCCGCCGAAATGTGGTTTGTCATGCGCGAAGACCATCAGGAGGCGAGGGCAATGCTTCCTGACAGCATCCCCTGGTACCTCATTCAGGGAATCGCTCTCGTGCAGCTTTACATCGAAGAACGCTTTGTGGAACCGCCAAGGGAAGGCCGCCTCCCGTACAGTCTCCTCTACCACCAGACAATGAGCACCCTTGCGTCTCACGGCGAGATGACTCCCGCAGAGCTTGCCTCGCGCGTGCTTTCGCTTAACTGCTTTAAAACAATAACCAGGGACGACTATAAAACACTGCTTCTTCACCTGATTGACACGGACCACATAAACCGCACCGAAAACGGAGGACTCGTCACGGGTCTCACAGGCGAGCGGGTTATCAACAACTACAAGTTCTACGCGGTTTTTCAGGAAAATATCGAGTATACGGTACGCTCCGGTCCCGAGCAGCTCGGAACGATCGTCAAGCCGCCTCCGATTGGGGACAAGATTGCCATTGCCGGCCGCGTCTGGGTTGTCGAAGAGGTCGACCACAAGCGTAGAACCGTCGAGTGCACGCTTGTAAAGGGCAACATCCCTGCTTACTTTGGCGATGTCGCGGGTGACATCCATACAAGGATACTCGAACGCATGTACGGCGTGCTGGACGAAGACAAACACTATCCGTACCTGATGCCGCACGCGGCTGCAAGGCTCATGGACGCGCGCGACACGTTCGCAAAGTCGCTGATGGCGGAAAGACCGCTGGTTAACATTGGCGGCAAGATGTGGGCGCTCTTCCCGTGGATCGGAACTTACTCGTTCCTGGCGCTTGAAAGGCTGCTAAAGATCGTCTGCAGCAAGAGGCTCGGTCTTAAGGGTCTTGAGTCGTCGCGCCCGTACTACATGCAGTTTACGATGGATGCGAGCGAGGAGGAGTTCTACAGGGTTGTCTGCGAAGAGGCCGAAAAGGAGTTTGACCCGTTAGAGCTTGTGTACCCGAACGAGGTGCCCGTTTTCGAAAAGTATGACGAGTACGTGCCCGCAGAGCTTGTGAGAAAAGGCTTTGCGCACGGCGTTCTTGACGCAGAAGACATGAAAAAGCACGTTCTTACGTGGAAGAAATTTGCCGGCAGGGGCAACGGAAACTGACTGAATAAACGTTATCGCCAAGGGGGCTCCGGCTGCGAAGCCGGAGCCCCTTGGCATCATCAAAAGGCGCCTTAAAAGTTACAACTGAACATAAAATTGAACGGTCTGAGCCCCGTTTTTCTCTATTGACAAAACTCAAAATGATTGGTAAAAGTGTAATTGGTTTCCGAATTGCAAATCGTAAACACCCCGATTTTTAAGACGCAGGGCACGGCCTATTGCAGTAGATGCCTTAAAATAGGGAAATGCGTTAGCTCTTGCTAACCCATACAGACCGGAGGGCGGTCGGGCTTCATTGGCGGCAGTGATATGAGTTTCATCGATTGCTTTGAAAATAACAGGTTTATTTTGATGGAAGGGGCGCTTGGCGAGAGGCTGAAACGTGAGTTTTGCGTTGCGTTTGACGAAGACGTCGCGATGGCCGGCCTTGTCTACAGACAGAGGTCAAGAAGCGCTCTTAAGAAGCTCTGGAACGGCTACCTTGATATCGCAAAAGAAAGCGGTCTTCCGTTTATCGCGACCACCCCGACGAGGCGTGCAAACAGAGAGAGAATCGAGCGCTCGGGATTTACCGAAAGAATCATTAAGGACAACGTCAGCTTCCTGAAAAGCGTCCTTGCCGCCAAGGGTATCGAATCCTACGCAGGCGGGCTCATGGGCTGCAGAGGAGACGCCTACACAGGCGAGGGTTGCCTTAATGAGAGCGATGCGTATGAGTTTCACAGATACGCGGCTGAGCTTTTTAGAGACGCCGATGCGGATTTCATTTTTGCCGGAATCATGCCGACACTTCCCGAAGCGAAAGGCCTTGCAAGAGCTGCGGGCGATACGGGCCTTCCTTACATTATCAGTTTTACGGTTAAAAGGGACGGCAGGCTGATTGACGGGACAGCGGTTTCAGAAGCGATAGAAGCAATCGACTGCTGCGTGAAAAACAAGCCTGTCTGCTACATGGCAAACTGCGTGCACCCGGAAGTCCTTTACGAGGCGCTTTCGCAACCTTTTAACAGGAACGAAACCGTAAAGAGGCGCTTCCTCGGCATTCAGGCAAACACTTCGCCTTTACCTTATGAGGAACTCGACAATGCGCCTGACCTCAAGTGTTCCGAGCCCGAAAGCTTCGGTGAGGAAACGGTAAAACTCCTTGATCTTGCGGATTTTAAGATATTCGGAGGCTGCTGCGGAACAGACGACCGCCACATGAGAAGTATCGCAAGAAACTTGGAAGTTTTAAAACAAAACACATAAAACTTGTATAAAATTGAGTATATTTAGCGCTCGCAAGACGATAAAAAGCTTTTTATGACGCGCTGAATAATGTATAATATACGGTTATCTCACCTTGCCCGGACGGTTCCGGTTTTTGTGGAGCAGGTTTCGTTGGTTATCGTACTGAAACACCGCTGAGGCGAAGGAAAAGATGCCGTCGGCGCCTTTAAAAGGCTCCGGCAAAGGGGAAAAGGACTGCGGCCGTAATTATAGAAAACGGCTGCGGATTGACAGTTAGTAAAACGAAAGAGAAGGGTACTAATATGGATTTTATCAGAGCTCATCAGCTTGATATTATGCTGATAATGTGTGGCAGCGTCGGAATACTTGCCATTATGACTCTTATGCCGAAGTTCGTTACCCGCAGAAAGAAAGTCATTCTCATGCTTATGGAAGCGGCTTCGCTTCTTCTGCTGGTCTTCGACAGACTTTCGTACGTGTACAGAGGTGACGAAAGCCGCCTTGGCGGTATCATGGTCAGGGTCAGCAACGGAATGTGTTATCTTCTGATACTTTTCATTCCTTTTCTTGTCACCCACTTCATACGTGACATGTTCCAGACTGAGGGCAATATGGAGAAACTGCCAAAGCGTCTCTACGTCTGCGACATTCTCTTCGGAATCGGCGCCGCTCTCGTTGCGGTCTCGCAGTTTACCGGCCTTTATTATACCTTTGACGAACACAACAAATATCAGAGGGCTCCTCTGAACTTTGTCAGCTATATCGTGCCGCTGTTCCTGGTCATCATCCAGGAGTCGGTCGTCCTGCAGTACCGCAAGAAGGTCCGCCGCAAGCTCGTGCTCGCATTGGCGATAAGCATTGTTTTGCCAATGGTCGCGTCCGTGTTCCAGTTCATTTTCTACGGTATCTCGCTCATCACGGTGACCATGGCGGTCGTTGTCGCGGTGTTTTTCATCTACGTGCTCTGTTCCCTCGGCGAGGACATGGAGCGGGCCAGAAAACACGAAATTGAGTTCTACAAGGAGGCGCAGGAGCGCGAATCCACCCTTTTCGAGGAGACTGCGGAGGCTCTCACCAACGCAATTGACGCCAAGGACAAATACACGTGCGGCCATTCGGTGCGCGTCGCTTCTCTTTCAAGACTTATCGCCAAGGAGGCAGGCGTGTGCGACGACGAGTGCGAACAGATTTATTTTGCGGCTCTTCTCCACGACGTCGGCAAGATAGGCGTGCCCGACGAGGTTATCAACAAACAGGGCAAGCTCACCAGGGAAGAGTATGCGATGATTATGGAGCACCCGGTCGCGGGCTACCAGATTCTTTCGAGCATCAGACAGTCGCCTTACCTCAGTATCGGCGCGCACTACCACCACGAGCGCTACGACGGTACAGGCTACCCGGACGGCCTTAAAGGCGAGGAAATACCCGTGATTGCGCGAATCATTGCCGTCGCCGACGCATACGACGCCATGACATCGACAAGAAGCTACCGTGAAGCTCTCTCGAAGGAAAATGTCAGGTCGGAGATCGAAAACGGTATGGGCAGGCAGTTTGACCCGAAGTTTGCGGCAGTGCTGCTGTCGCTCATGGACAGGGACATGGTCGGCAGATAATACGACTACATTATAAGCTTTCAAAAAATCAACCCCGGTTTGCCGTAAAAAAGCAGATTGAGGTTGATTATTTTTATCCAATCGGCAATAATAGCATTGACAATGTTAACAAGATACTGAAAGGATATCCGGCTATGAAAAAGGTGCTATTGCTTGGCGATTCCATAAGAATGGGCTATGACGAGTTTGTGAAAGAGGAGCTCGCGGGCGAGTTCGAGGTTTACTACGACGAACTCGACAACGGCAGGTTTGCGGCCTACACACTCTGGCAGGCGAACCAGTTCTTCAAAAAATGCGGAAAGTTTGACGTTGTGCACTGGAACAACGGCTACTGGGACATGAACATCGAGGCGCCTATGACCGAGCCGCTGCATCCCATCGGCGATTACGTGACTATGCTTGGCAGGATCCTTGCCGAGATCAGAAAGAACGGCGCTGTTCCGGTTTTTGCGACATCAGTCCCGATTCTCCCGAAGGATATTGCCGAGGAGATAAGAGGCGAGGGCATGAAACCGTGCAACTACGACAACGCCTGGGTCATAAAGTATAACGACGTGGCCGTTTCGCTCATGAAAAACGAAGGCGTCATGGTCAACGACCTCTACTCGCTCTGCCTGAAGGACAAGTACTTCTACAAGTGCCCGGACCTTCTGCACCTGACTGAGGAGGGTTACCGCCAATGCGCCGCACAGGCCGCCGCAGCAATCCGCAAGGCGGCCGGAATAACCATGAAACTGTCAGAGATATTTGCCGATAGACCTGAAACCTGGGGATACCGCGGCGATCCTTACTTCTGGGATTACCTGGAGAAAGCCGCGGACACTGCGGACGTAAAAAGCGGAGAAGAACTCGAAGCGTGGATAAAGAGCGAATTCAAAAAACTTACCGCCAAGGGCCTTACCGCCGATACAACCGGCCACGTCAAGGAGTTTGAGCACGGCGGCATGAGCTCCGGCGGAATTGACGGAAACTGGTGGATCGAAGAAGGTATACCGCTCCTTCGCGACAGGCTGAAGTAACGAAAGCGTAAATCAGACGAAAACTAAATATAGGCTGAAAAACCGGTCGCAAAATCGGACGCAAAAATTTGCGCTTGATTTTGCGGCCGTAACTTGGCACAAAATGTGAAAGGGACTTTTGATATGAGTGAAAAAGCGAAGGGACTGCTCGTTAATCTGCTGCTCTATGCGGCGGCTTTTGCAGTCGGACTTGTGCCGTTTGCGTTCATCGAAAACATATTTCTTGCAGAGGCAGCTCTGACAGCTGTTGCGACGCTTGTGATATACGTTGTGACATGCTTTGTGCCTGACACTTCGCTCTACGACCCATACTGGAGCGTTGCTCCTGTGGTGATGCTTCTTGCCGGCATGGTCAAATACAACATGTTTAGCGCAAACGCATGGGTTCTGTTTGCAGCTGTCTGCATATGGTCCGTGCGTCTCACGGGAAACTGGGCGGTCACGTATAAAGGGCTTCTTCACGAGGACTGGCGCTACAGGATGTACCGCGAGAAAAACGGTAAATTCATGTTTGCGCTGATAAACTTTATAGGGCTTCAGTATGTGCCGACCATCGTCGTATACGCGGGGCTTGTCGCGGGATTCTTTATAATTGCCGTTCCGGGGTTCAGCCCGTGGATCATTCCGGGTATCTGCGTTATGATGCTCGGCGTATCGCTTGAGTTCTTCGCGGACAGGGCTATTCACAGGTTCCTGAGGGAGAACAAAGGCTCGGGGAAGACGTGCGACATATCGATATGGAAGTATTCGAGGCATCCGAATTACCTTGGCGAGATGACGTTCTGGACGGGTATTTTTATCGCATTTTTAGGCATGATGCCTGAAAAGTGGTATTTCGGGCTCGGTTTTCTGCTCATCATCGCGCTGTTCCTTTCGGTGTCGGTTCCGATGATGGAAAGACATAACATGGAGCGCAGGACGGATTACGGAGATTACAAAAGAAGGACCTCGGTGCTTCTGCTGCTCCCGAACAAAACAAAAACCTGAAACGGTTTTAAAGCGCCGTTCAAATTGCTTTTAACAGGGCTTTTGTGGTAGAATCACTTTACAATTCCGATCCGAGGAGCGGCCATGCTTTTTAATTCAATTGAGTTTGCAATATTCCTGCCGGCTGTGTTCTTCCTGTACTGGATCTTGCCCCACAAATTCAGGTGGCCGCTGCTGCTTGCCGCGAGCTACTTCTTTTATATGTGCTGGAAGCCCGTCTACGCGCTTCTGATCCTTGCAACGACACTTGTATCGTATTCTGCTGGTATCCTCATTGAAACCGCCAATTCAAAAGCCAAAAAGCGCTTTGTGATTGCAGTCGCGGCGACTGTGACGCTCGGAATTCTTTTCACGTTTAAGTACTTTAACTTTGCGTGTGAGGCTGTGTGCGATCTTATTGGCGTGTTCACGACGCGGCCGCAGCCGCTGACCCTCGGGCTCCTTTTGCCTGTGGGTATTTCGTTTTACACGTTCCAGACCCTTGGCTATATCATTGACGTTTACCGCGGAACCGCCAAGGCGGAGCGCCACTTCGGTATTTATGCGACTTTTGTCTCGTTTTTCCCGCAGCTCGTTGCCGGCCCTATTGAGAGGTCAACGAGTCTCATACCGCAGATCAGGGAGGAGAGACGGTTTGACGGCGAGCTTGCCTCGTACGGGCTCAAGCAGCTCTGCTGGGGCTTCTTTAAGAAGGTTGTCATTGCCGACAGGATAGCCCTTTACGTTGCGCAGGTGTTTGCCGCGCCGGAAAGCTTCAAGGGCTTTTCGCTGCTTGCGGCTGTGATGCTCTTCACGGTTCAGATTTATTGCGACTTTTCGGGCTATTCCGACATGGCTATCGGTACCGCCAAGCTCCTTGGCGTAAACCTCACAACCAACTTCAAAAGCCCTTACTTTGCGGGATCGCTCAGAGACTTCTGGAGCCGCTGGCACATATCGCTTTCGACGTGGTTCATGGACTACGTCTACATTCCGCTNNNAGGGGCAAGCCGCGGCAGCTGCTCAACCTGTTTGTGACGTTTTTGCTGAGCGGCCTGTGGCACGGTGCAGACTGGACTTTTATCGTCTGGGGCGGGGCGCACGGCGCAGGGAGAGTTTTCGAAGAGCTTGTTTTGCCTAAAAGCAGGGAGTTTAAGAACAAGGCGCTTAAGGCCGTGCGCGGTGTCTTGGTGTTTTTGTTCTGCTCGTTCACGTGGATTTTCTTTGCGGCAGGGTCGCTCGGCGACAGTTTTTATATTATAGGGCATATGTTTGACGGCATAGGCGCGCCGCTCGGCTACGTGAGGTCAGGCCTCGCGGCGCTGGGCTTTGACCTGCGGAGCCTTGTCGTGCTTGCATTGGCGGTAGGCCTGCTTATAGTTTTTGACGCGTTTTCGGTGAAAAGGGATGTCATTGGCGGTATCTCGAAGGGGAAGCTTGGCGTCAGATGGGCTGTGTATATACTGTTTGTGGTGTTTGTGATTGTCTGCATTCCGGCGGCGCGCGGCACCGAGTTTATCTACTTCAGATTTTAGGAGAGGGCCATGAAGAAGTTTTTGAAATGCACTTTAATACTGCTCGCGGCTGTGCTCCTGATCGTCGGCGCGCTTGTGCTGCTTGACGTTTTCGTCGTCAGGGGGATGTTTCAGAAGAACTACCAGGCGTCGATTGTGGACAAGCTTGAGCGGCTGAAGAGTATTGACGGGCCCAAAATCATACTTGTGGGGCACTCGAACGTGGCTTTCGGGTTTGATTCGAAGCGCCTTGAGGAAGCGATGGGGATGCCTGTCGTGAATCTTGGCCTGCACGGGAGCCTAGGAAATACCTTCCACGAGGACCTTGCAAAGCAGAACATTGGCGAGGGCGATATTGTGGTCGTCTGCCATACGACTTTTGCGGATGACGGTAAAATCGGCGATTACGCGCTTGCGTGGATTACCGTTGACAATAACGGTGAAATTGCGGGGCTCATACGCTCCGAGGACTGGTTCGGCATGCTTGCGGCGTACCCGGACTACCTCTGCAACTCGCTTTTCTCGTGGATCACGGGGCGCGGGAACAGGGACAGCGGCAGCTGCTACTCGCGAACTGCTTTTAACGAGTACGGGGACATTGTGAGAAGACCTGAGGAACTCAAGGTTTCAGACGATTTCTTCAAGGACGCAGTGGTTGAGATTCCCAAAATCTCCAAAGACTGCATAAAGCGCTTTAACGAGTTCTGCGACTATGTAAAATCAAAGGGCGCAACGGTCGTCATCGCCGGCTATCCCATTGCCTACGGCGAGTATTCAAAGTTCACGGCGGCTGATTTTGACAGCTTTGAGGCTAATCTTAAGGCTTCCGTTAACTGCGACGTGATTTCTCACTACAGTGACTACTTCTTCCCGTACAGCTATTTCTACGACACCGTGCTGCACCTGACAGAAGAGGGCGCCGCGGCAAGGACCGACAGGCTCATCAAGGACCTTAAAACCTGGCAAACCGCCAATGCAAACTGACCCATGAATACGATTTTTGACTTCATACGCACGGAGCTTTTCAAAGCCGCCGACGAAGAATACCTGAAGTTTCAGGGCTCGCTCATACCTGACGGCAAGGACCGCAAAATGATTGGCGTAAGAACCCCGGAGCTTCGCGCGCTCGCAAAAGAACTCCTGAAAAGGGACGACAAAAACGACTTTCTTAGCTCCCTGCCGCACGAATATTTCGAGGAAAACCAGCTCCACGCGTTCATGATATCCGAAATGAAAAACTATCAGGAGTGCATCGCGGCTGTTGAGGCGTTCCTTCCTTACGTTGACAACTGGGCGACCTGCGACCAGATGACTCCCAAATCATTCAAGAAGAACCGCCAAGACCTCTCAAAAAGAATCGACAGCTGGATTGCTTCGGACCACGTTTACACGAGGCGCTTTGGCGTCAAGACGGCAATGGCAGAGTTCCTCGACGACGGTTTCGACCCTTCTTTTCCCGAAAAAATAGCCAAAATTAAAGTTGACGACTACTACATCATGATGGTCGTTGCGTGGTACTTTGCGACCGCTCTTGCCAAGCAGTACGACACGGCAATAAAATACCTCGAGGACAAAAAGCTCGCCCCCGAGGTCCATAAGAAAACTATTCAAAAAGCCTGCGAGAGTTTCAGAATCACCGACGCCCAAAAGGCATACCTTAGAAGCCTCAAATAAAGCCTATTTTGCGGGTTTCAGCGTGATTTTTGTGAATTCACCCTCATAGCCCGCGCCTGTAATGATCTGCTCAAGCTTTCCGTTCAGACTGTCCCTGTGGTAAAAGTGCACGTGGCCCGCAAGCACCAGTTTTACCGGCGAGTCCTCAGCCATGACGTAGCTCAAAAACTCAGCCGTCGTCTCGTCCGGAATGCACGAGTTATAGCCAATGAGAACCCTTGAACGGCCGCTCCCGTCAGCTCTCCAGACCTCAATCGACTTCTCCCAGAGCGTCTTGTCCTCAGTCTGCGGCTCAAGCGGAACGTGCGTCGCAAGAACAATCGGTTTGCCCTTGGCGCCGTATTCCTTGAGTGCCGCAAGAGCCCCGGGCAGTATCCTGTTATTCGCGTCATCAGTCATAAAAACGATCAGATCGTCATATTCAAGCGCCTGCCAGCCGTTTTCTGCCTTGCTCACAACCGAAAGCCTGGGCAGATAGTCCTCGTAGGCCTTGGCGCTGAAATACTCGCTGCCGTACTCAAAATCGTGGTTGCCCATCGAGTAAACCCACGGCACACCCGTCTTTTCAAGCTCGCTCTTCACAAATTCAATGGACGCCTCCATCGCGGAGTCGGTAATGTCGCCCGCAAGCACTATAAGGTCCGGCTTCATCTGCATGAAAACCTCAGCCATGTGCCTGAAATTCACGTCCGACGGATTCTTCGTCAGGCTCGCAAACATCTGATACCTTTGCGCAGCCTTCTCCGCCACAGCCCCGTCCCGCTCATCGCAGAGCGAAATGTGCGTATCTGCCGCCAAGACGATCGTCCGCTCCTTGGCGAGTCCCTCAATAAAAACTACATCTTCACGCATCGTAAGTCCGTACCTTTCAACGGTTTTCCTGTACGAAGTGCAGCCGCAAATTCCCGCCGCCGTCGCAAGCACCAAAACCGCTATTCCAATGAGAATAAAACTTTTTCTGATCATATCTGAGTCACCTCACAGAGCAGATTGTACTTTACTTAGGCCCCGATTACAAGCCGTTTTCCCGCCGCTCCTCAAAACCGCCAAGACCCTACTTTTCGCCTCCCCGACACCGCCAATGCAATTCTCCTTGACAACTCTTCCCGCATGCCTTATACTTGCTCCTGTCGCCAATATCACCGGCACAAATACCAAGGGGCATTAGCGCAGTTGGGAGCGCACAACACTGGCAGTGTTGGGGTCACGGGTTCGAATCCCGTATGCTCCACCACAGAAAAAGGGGCACCGCTTAGATGCCCCTTTTTCTGTGGAAGTTAACCGCGGGATTCGAACCCTGGGGCCCCCGCAACGGAACAAACGAAGTCTTTCAACGAATACGAAAGTTTATAAACTTGGCAATCATCACTTTTTTGTGGGGTTTATGATGAGATTTGTCAAAAATGCTTTTTCGGGCTTATTTTTCTTCCTGAAATTTAAACGAAATTCCGCAGATTTTAAAAGTTGCGGAAAACTATTGAAATATACGTATAACTTTTATACTACAACATCGTATAACTGTATGAGAAAAGTAGAGCACTGAAGATTGAAAACTTGACAATAATCACTTTTTTATAGGGCATATGATGAGATTTGTCAAAAATGCTTTTCCCAGGCTGATTTTTCTCCCTGAAATTTAAATGAAATTCCGCAGATTTTAAAAGTTGCGGAAAACTATTGAAATTTTTATTGGCGTGTGATATATTGTTTGTGAAGATTTCGAAAGGAGGGAAGACGATGAACTGTGTAGGCATTATTAAACCGGATCAACACTTTTACTCTATCTCAGAACTCATTTCTTCCGGGCTGAGTTATTACAAGATTAAAAATCTTGTGGTTAACGGCAATCTTGAAAAACTGAATAACAAGGTTTACGAGAATATGTCCTTTAAAGGTGAGAACACAGATATCGATTATGCACGTGTCCTTGTCCCTAAAGGTGTTGTTTGTATGATGAGTGCTGCACGTCACTATGGTCTTACAAATTATCTTCCTGACGGTGTCGATATTGCAATTGAAAGAGATATGAAAATCTCATCTCTGCCTGATTGGCCGCAGATTAACCTCTGGTATTTTCCTGAAAATAGATTTAACTCAGGCATTTCTTCATCGCAGGATGATGCGTGCACTTTTAAAATTTATGACATTGAAAAAACTGTCGTAGATGTGCTTTACTACAGGAACCGGGTGGGCATTGAAGAGATGAAGGAGATACTGAAAAATTACCTGATGCGTGAAGACAGGAATCTTATTAAACTTCATCGCTATGCGGCAGCTCTTGGATGCCAAAAGATATTTGAAACGTATATGGAGGTACTGATATGAAAAGTGTTGCTTCTGTTAAAGACAGACTTTTTTGTCAATAGAAAACATAAGAAATTCCGATGATTTTAAGCTACTTATGGATTCGATAGCTAAAATCAAACCACTTAAAACTTTCTCTGATAAATCAAAGGTTTTCCTGAAGAACAATTTAAATTACAACTATAGCTTAGAGCTTTTAGAAGAAATAAATGATCAAGATTTCATAAATGATAAGATAGCGACTTTACTTGCATCAAAAAGAGTTTCAAATGATGTGTTTTTAATCGATGAAGTCTACTGGTCTAAAAATGAAGCGGAAGATTATTTAAGAAATAAGATGTGTTGGTATAATATTTCCATAAAAGTGGAAACAGATACCAACAATGAATCAGGATTTAAGCTAGAGTTTATATGAAGACTAAAGAAACTAGTGTTCTGAGATATCTGGAATTATGAACATAACTGACGTTGCAAACAAATATGCTGAAGTGTACGGAAAGGTGCTTGACGGGTTTTATCCGTCCAAACGCAGCATCGGCTTTACGGAGAAGAATCTGACGGCAAACTTCATTGAAGCCTACAGGGAAATCAACCGTGAGCAGAACGGCGGAGATCTTCATGTATGGTACGAGTTTCCTTTTGGCGAGGGAAACGACAGCCGCAATCATCTTGATGCGATTATCATCAACAAGACCGCCGGAAGCAAGGAAATTCTTCTCATAGAGTCTAAGCGGATTAACGCGAAATATAAGGTTGAGGAAGTCGCCAAGGACGTCGGGAGGATTATTGGCGTGTTCGAGCGTCGGGAGAAAGAGTTCGCGGAAGAGAGAGGCTTTGCCGGGGTGTCGGAGTATACGTTCTACGGGGTCATACTCATGGATGTGTGGAACGAAAAAGAACACTGCAGCAGGTTCAAAAAAGAGGTTGCCGAAACCGCCAATGTCTTCTTTTCGCGTGACGAATTCCGCAGCTTGTCAACCGAAACTGAAGGTATAAAGACCTTGAAACACCGTATAAAAACTGAAGCCGATAAAACCTCAGATTACTATATTCTGACAGGCATATGGCAGCTGAAATGAACTTGTTCCTACGGGCATAGATACTCGTTCCCGGATTGCCACAGTTTATGGGACACCATTTTGGTTTCCCAAAGATGATTTATGTCTTATAATATAATAAATGAGAGAGCAGTGGAGGAATTTATGACTCAATATGATGATTTTTGTAAAAAACTAGGAGATAAGTATATAACTGATTTTGAATCTGTTTGCAATGACGATGAATATAATTCTAAAAAAGCTTTATTTGCTGAGATGGATATTAATCAGTATATTCAGGCCGCAGCAGAACAAGTATTTTATTACAAGTTGAAAAAACAGTTAGGGACAATTATCTCAGACCAAAATGTTAATCCAGAAAATAGAACTGATGTTGATTTGTATTATGATGGAAAGCCATATAATTTAAGAATTGAAGTTAAAACGCCAGTTTTATTTGAGAATACAGAAAAGTATAAGGAAGATATAAAAAATGGAATTACAATTCATGGCCAGCAAGTAAATCGTTATCCTGAGTCTATGGTTGCTCGTAAAGATATGGCTGCAGCGTTATCAGACGTGACAAAGGCTTTTAATGGAAAAGCAACTGAAAGAAAAATGGAAGATAATAAAATCAAGGATTACCTTGAATACGCACAAGAGAAAATGGTTGATCCTGATAATAATACTATTAATGTCTTGTTGATATGCACGAGTAGTAGTGAATTGCCAATGTATTTTGACTACATTGTAAATCCGTATACTGGACTTGGAGGTAAGGAACCATATATTGCAAAAGAAGTTTATTCTAAAGTTGACATGATAGTTTTATCAAATTGTGTAGAGGGACATCTTGATAAAAGTTTTACATTTAATGTCTGGGATGCAGATAACTATGTAAATTTTGTAATTCCTAATACTAACAGAAATCCCGACGTTTTTTATAATGCTAAACTTAATTACATAAGATTATTATTTAATGATAATTTTTGTAAATATTTAGCATCGCATGATAAGTATACGAATATTGCCGGTGATAGAATGGATGATAGATATGGTATGATTAACTATTTAACAGCAGAACATATAATGTTTGCACCAAATAATAAATTACGAGAGTATTAATAAGGGGTGTTCAAAATACCCTTAGTGTGTTCAATTCGCTCTAGTGATTCGAACCCCGAGAGAGGGGGACCCCGAAAAGTCAGAGACTTTTTGGGGAAAAGGAGAATATTGCTACGCAGACGAAGTCTTTCAAACAAATCTATTCTTGCTAAAAATCACAAGACCCGATTGCCTGACATATGTGTTCATGGTATAATTCATCAAAAATTGTTACGGGACCCTTCGGAAACGTCGAATCGACGGATACGGAGTTCCGCAAAACGGTTTTTACATTGGCGTTAACCGGCAGGAAGCAAACAGCTTAGGCCTTGGCGGTTTTGACCGATCAAAACATACAAGACATGGGGGCAAGTGAAGTAATGAGAGCTGCGGTACAAAAAAAGAAGTTAATGATCGTGTTGATTTCATTGGCGGTTTTTGCCGCGTGCCTGGCATTTTTTGTCACTAAACCGCGTGCTGCGGAGCCTGTGGACAGGACCGTTATGGTTTACATGGTGGGCTCGGACCTTGAGGGAGACTACGGGCTTGGCACATACAACCTGACGGAGGCTATGAAGGCGGACTATAACGAGCATCTGCAGTTTGTCGTTGTCACGGGCGGCTCCCTCGAGTGGTACATGGAGACGGAGTACATTGAAGGTACTGACGGGATCGATCCGAATCTGAATCAGGTCTTCAGTGTTTCCGGCAAAAAGGACGGCGAAGAACACGGGACAATGACGCTGATCGAGGCTGACGGATTGCCGGGTTTTGAGGATTCTGACATGGCCGATCCGGCAATGCTGACCGCTTTTATCGACTACTGCTGCGATAATTTCTCAGCGGACAAGTACAGCCTGATACTGTGGGATCACGGCGGCGGACCGGCGGGAGGATTCGGCTTTGATGACAGATACTGGAATTCCATGTCGTTTTCCGGAATCGTGGAGGCAATTCAGTCGACGAAACTCATTGGAGGCGGTGACAGGCTGGAAATCGTTGATTTCGATGCCTGCGTCATGGCAACCACGGACATTGCGACGGCGCTTAGTCTCTATGCGGATTACCTTGTCGTGTCGGCGGAGACTGAGCCCGGATACGGACAGGATTACTCAAGCTGGCTGAACGCTCTTGCTCACGATCCCGGAATGGGCGGGTTCGAGATAGGAAAGAACATCGTTGACGGCTTCGTGGAGTTCTATACGGAAACGGAAAAGGATTACGCGACACTTGCGGTTATCGACACAAAGAACTTTGTTGACCGGCTGCTTCCGGCACTGACGAAACTTGACGGCATACTTGTCAGCGAGGCGATGACCAAAAATGACGCCAATGGAAAATACAACTTTTACGACGAGATCTATTCGCTGAAATACTCCATAGGGTATGCGCTGAACTCGTACTCACTGTATGACCTCGGCAATCTTGCCGGCGCTCTCGGCGTGCCGCAGACCGAATTTGAAACCCTTACAACCGATGAGATAAGATATTTGAAAAACGCTTACACAGACGTGTCGCTGACTATTGCGGCGGCACTTGCGGACTGCGACGGCAGCGGGGATGACGTCATATATTCCGGCTTCAGCGACACGACTTACAAGAAGATCAAGCACGTCAACGTGAGAGACCTTGGCGGTAACATTGTCGCGGCTGACGGGGACAATCTTGTCACCGTATATCCGACAGGCATCGCATTGTTCTGCGGTGACACATACTTGCGCAACACGTTTGACTATATAAACGAGATGTCCCTCGTGACAGACATGCTGCCCGAATGCCCGCAGAAAGACTACCTTTCAGGCAGGGCAGAGGCACCGGCCCTTTATACGTTAATAAACAACTACGGCAGGATCGTTTCAATACTTGCAAGCGCAGATGAGCTGACTGAGGATATCAGTGACGTAAGAAGCAAAATCATGATGGTGTGCGGCACTTCAAGACACAATGCCGTGGCAAACTACCTCGTTACAAGAGGCCTTTTTGAGTCCGCGGAAGCCGTGGGTGAATACCTTGACGGAATCGCTGCCCAGCAGGTCGGAGAGATAGTGAAAATCGACAACGTAACGGTCAAAAAGCGCGAACGTGATTACGACCCCATCGATAAATACAAGCTCACTGCCGCCAATATCTCAGCTCACAACATTGAGTCTGTGGGATCGTCAATGGA
>DBWH01000029.1:31884-39255 GCA_002308595.1 Mageeibacillus sp. UBA1243
ATACCGGAAGAGACGCTTTTCCCGAAGGGCATCCATTTTACCGCCGGAGAGATCGAAGGCGCACCCGATATGACCGGTTTTATCGACTATCAGATCGACACACAGTATGATCTGATGAGGGATTTTTATGCCTCGGACAGTATCTCATGGGTTGTTCCGGAAGCCGAAAGAAACTGCTTTGTCCTTATAGACAGTGAATCCCGCCGGCACCTCTGCAGCATAACTTTTGATGATGCGTCACGCAGGTCAGGATATATTACCATTCTGATCAAAACCGAAAACAGCCGGTGGTACGAGCTGGGATTTTTGCTGGTTTCAAGGGAAAACGGCGTGATGAAAGTCAAAGGACTCACTCTTGACTGTGAAGATATATCCGAAAGATCTTTTATCCCGATGAACAGTCCGCACTTTAAAGACTGCCTGTTTGCACCTGCCGAGTTTATTTCCGACGAGAGATATTATGTCCCTACGGCTTTCCCGATAAGCAGCTTCACGAAAACAAATACAGATGCGGAATACTGGGGAATAACTGTTGCGGAGACATCTGTCGACGAAGTTTCTGACGTTAAATCGGTTTCGGACCATTTCTACATTGCGGATATCTACTCGGGAACCGATCATATCGACGTCACCGACCTCTTTAAAGACGCCAATGAAAAAGCGTCTCAGGGCATATTGGTGAAAAGCCTTGACACGGCAACCGTTACGGTCGCCCCTATTACCTACAGCGGCGAGTCGCAGAAGCCGTCGGTTAAGGTGGAATATGAAGGCATGACGCTCACGGAAAACGTTGACTATGTGGTCTGGTATGACGGATATGCCGAACCGGGCCCCGCTATGCTCATAACGGCAGGCATTGGCGATTTCTTCGGAACACCGGCAAGCCTTTACACCGTCTCATGCGCAACTCATTCCCTCACGGAAATATCGTTTAGCGACTCGTCCTGCACAGAGGAAGGAAAAAGAGAAAGTATTTGCAGTATCTGCGGCGACACGGTCGTCGAAACAATTCCCCGGAAGGCCCACAATATGACTCACGTTCCTGAGGTGAAACCGACGGAAGAGTCCGACGGGAACCGCGAGCACTGGATCTGCGGCGTTTGCGAAAAGTATTTCCTTGACGAGCAGGGCACAAGAGAGACAACTGCCGCAAAAGTTGTTAAAAAATACTTCAAGTTCATACATGACCCGGCCGACAGCCCGGATGCGATGAAAGATATTGTCAAGGACGAGGACGCTGTATACGGCTTCCGTCCCGGCGAAACAGGCAGTCTCAAAAAGTATGCGGCCGCGGACTGGAGCGACCCCGAACTGGTCGAGCAGGGACGCCTTGAACGCATCGCGTACCATCAGGAAATTGCCGGCATGTTTGAGCTGCTTGAACAAATGCAAAGCGAAGGGAAAAGCGTCGAGGAAATCGCCAAGGCCGTCAGCACCAGACGAAACGAGATCCGAATAGAGTCCTACAAGGACGACCCGGAAGGGCTTGCGACTTTAAAGCAGAGAAATCTTGAACAATATGGCCACGAGGAGGGCCCGCTGCCCGAAGAGCAGTATCTTAAATACGGTTCGTGGGAAAAAGTCATAGAAAAGGCATTCAGCGCCAATAAAGGAATGGATGTCTGCCTCGGACTCTACGACGTCTACTATGACGAATACATTGCCCTCAGCAGGTTCACGGAAGGAACCGTACCGCCTCAGACCGGCGACACAGGTATTTCGATCATCTGCCTCTCGCTAATGCTGATTGCCGGCGCCGCGCTTCTTAAAGAAACCCTCTGCCGCGGACGTAAAAAATAATGCAAAAGGACTGCTCCGCGGCGCCCCGGAGAAAACGCGGAAAGTGAACAGACTATAAACAGGATAAGCCGGGCGGAACCGTATATGGACGCGTTCTTTATGATGAAAAAGCTGCTTCCCTGAGGCCTTTTAACCTTTGGAAAGCAGCTCCCTTTTTTGTGTGAAAGCTTTACTTCATGTGAAAGTTTACAACCGCGTCATGCTTCGCCGTAGAACTTGCGGCCGACCTTGCGGCTGCGCTTGTCCTCGTACATGATCTTGTCGGCACGGCGGACGACGTCGATGACGGTGCGGTCGTGCGGCGGGTCGTAGACGGCAATGCCCATGGCGACCTTGACGCAGTCCCATTCATTGGCGTCAGGGAGGAGGGCGGCGTCAGTTTTGGTCTTGAAGTCTGACGCGTTTTTGTCGAGGTTGGCGTAGTCCTCGTCTTCGAGGATGACTGTGAACTCGTCGCCGCCGGTGCGGAAGACGGGGCTATGCTTGAAGACGTGGCAGATGGTCTCGCTGGCCTTTTTGAGGTAGAGGTCGCCCTTGTCGTGGCCGAACTTGTCGTTGATGTGCTTGAGATCGTCGCAGTCGAAGACCGCGATTGCGAACTCGAGGGGCTCATTGGCGTCAATGCGCTCCTGGAGCTTCTCGGTGAACCTGTCGTAGGCTCCCTTGTTGTGCACGGAGGTGAGGGCGTCCTTGTAGGCAATGCTGTTGAGGTCGCTGATGTAGTCGTTGAGGTCGCTGACAAGGTTGGAGAACGTCTTGGTGAGCGTGCCGATCTCGTCGTGTCCCTTGTAGGTGAGGTCGACGTTGTAGTTGCCGGCATCAACCTGCTCGGCCGCCTCGGAAAGCTTCTTTATCGGCTTCGAAATGCGGTCCGCAAAAACCACCGCTATCGTGACGAAAATGACCATCACCGCCAATGCGATAACGATTATCATAAACATAGTGTTTTTCCAGGAAGCGTTAATCTCGGACACGGGTACCGTAACGTTTAAACGCATTTTGTTGTTGAGCTCAAGCCAGACCGCCTCTTTGCGCTCTCCCTCAAAGGTGTATGAGAGATACTTGCTGTTGCTGATGAGCCCCTTGGGCACCGAGGGGTGGTTCTTCTCCAGTTCCTCGTATGTGAAGTGAGGATGGCAGATGATATTGCCTTCCCTGTCGTTTATGAAGGCATATCCGCTCTCGTAGAGGCTGATGGTCTTTACTATATCCGCAACTGTTGAATAGTCAATCTCGATACCGATGACGCCAATGAACTGAGTGTCCTTATACACCGGAACGTTGTAGGAGAAAACGCAGGCGTTGAGAGTGTCGGTAATATAGGGCGAAAGCCAGATGGAGCGTCCTTCCTTCTTCGGAATCGTGAACCATACAAACGAAGATGAGTCATCAGGGTCGTAGCCGGAAATGTCGGTGGGGGCGTGCTCGTAAAAGTGCCTGTCATCCGCCTTCATTATGAACCAGAATCCCTGCTCATCCGTGCCTTCGAGGTAAGGATCGATCCTGTAATAATACGTGAGAACTCCCGCGGTGTGCTCCGCCGTTTTCTCGAAAACGGCTTTCACCCGTTCGATGTGATCATGGAGATCTTCGTAGGAGGTGTTTTTAAGATCGTCTTCCGTGTACTTGGCAATGGTCTTCGCGGACTGCTCGATACTTGAAAAGTTCATATCAAGGTTTTTCTCGCCTGTCTCGCAAAGAAGACTCAAGATTCGCCTGGCGGATTCATTGCCGACTTTTCTGACCGAAACAGTGGCAATAACTGTAGCGACCAGAACCGTAAAAAAAATCGAAATCACCAACAGAAGTGTGATCTTTGATTTTAATGAATGCAATTGTAATCCTCCTCCCGGTGCTGCGAGCGGGGAGCTCGCACAAATCAAGTCGCGAGTTAAATGTCGTCAGACACCTTGTGTGCTTTACGAACTGTGTTCGGTCACATTTGGATACTTCGCGACTTGCGTAAAGAGCCCAAAAACGATTTTGGAGCTATTTTTGCGTGCGCGACCCCGACGCTGTACGGAGGTACTGCGAGCGGGGAGCTCGTGCAAAGCAAGTCGCGAGTTAAATGTCGTCAGACACCTTGTGTGCTTTACGAACTGTGTTCGGTCACAGCGGGTTACTCCGCGACTTGCGTAAAGAGCCCAAAATCAAGCGAAAGTGACGTTTTGCTTTCCGTTGTTTTTCACTATATATAGCGCCTTGTCGGCCTGCTTGATGAGCGACTCTGCGTCATCGCCGAGCGTACCGAACGCGACACCGCAGCTTATCGAAATGTTGAGCATGCCGTCCTCAAGGCCCCTGAGAGCCTCGTTTATGCGGTCAACCTTTTCGCGGATGATGGCTCTTGACTCCCCGGTGTCAGCCGCCGAAGTCATGAGAACAAGGAACTCGTCGCCGCCGAAACGGCACACGATGTCGCCGTGGCGGAAGTTGTGGCGGAGCTCATTGCCGATAGAGATAAGAGTCTTGTCGCCAATGTCATGGCCGAAAATGTCGTTGACGGTTTTGAAATTGTCAACGTCGATCATCACAATCGCGGCCTTGGAGAAGTCCAGCTCCTTGCAGACTTCCTTGAAACCGCTGCGGTTCACAAGCCCGGTCATATTGTCGTGCGTTGCCTCGTGCTTAAGCTGTTCCTTCTGCTCATGCTCGATGTAGTACATTTTGTTGTAAGCCTCGGCAAGCAGAAGGTATTCGTTCACGCCTTTTACATTAAGCGCCTGCTCTTTGGAAATATTTCTCGCGGCGGTCCTCAAAGGATGAACCACCTGTCTCGAAACGAAAATAATCGTGAAAATGACGTAAACCACCATCACGATGACAAGCGAAATCTGAAGAGCCAGAAATGAATTCAGCACCTTAATAGAATCGTTCAGCGAACTTGCGGTCTGCTCCGCAATCAGCTTCTTGCAAACCTCGATCTCGTTCAGCATCTGTTTTTTATCGTCCTCGTAGAACTCGTCAAGGAGCATATCCTTCGCAAGAGTTATTTTCTCCTCGGCGGAAAGTTCCAACTGTTCGTCGCTCGGCTCGGTGTTTTTGATGGCATCCGGATATACGCTAAGAAAATACCCCTTGGCGTCAATGACAAGCCTTATAGCAAGACATTCTCTTTTCGCAATTGTTCTGGAAAACAGCTTGGCACGTTCAAGTCTTTGGCTGAGCTCTCCGTCGCCGACCTCCGACTGTATCTCTTCAATCGCATTGGGCAGGCGCTGCATATCGTAGTTGTCCTTGAGGTAATTATCGACATATTTCGTCTCACCCTTAACGGTAAAAGAGCGCGCGTTAAAAGTCAGCTCGTCCGCCACCGCCTGAAGCTGACTGATGATCTTCTGAACCGACATGTACGTATTAACGTCGTCTACAATTGCCTTGTTTTTTCCGAGTGTGATGAAAGACGAAACCAAAAGAAGCCCCGCAATTAAAGTAAATGCGGCGCCCATGATCTTACCCATTCTGCTAAGGGACAACCCTTTAAGCTTTTCTTTGTCAGATGTGCTTTTCACGTTCTCCTATCGCCAATGCCTTTCGTGCATGCCTTAACGGTAATAGATTATAAAATTTCTGAACAATAAGTGTCAAGAGCGGCGTTTTGTAAAGAGCTTTTGAACACGTAAAAGGTGTGTAACGCATTGGTGATTTCAAAAACAGGGAGGCTTAAAATCACAGAAAAAATAGGAAAAATGCGGGTTTGCGCCTCGCCGGCGGCCCTTGAAAGAAGCTTGTAACAGTAATAAAAAAAGAACCTTGAAACATTGACAAGATAAAAAACATGTGTTATATTTCGTAGACGGTTGAGATTCTGCATGGATGGGAGGTGCTCTGATGATCGACAACGAAACAACATACGAAGTTCCGGTTGAAACAGAAGAGGCACCTGAAAGTACTCCTGACTATGTAAAAATCACACTCGAATCAAGCGTTGCACCGCTCGAGCTCCGTTTCTCGCAGATCAACAGCTGCAGGAAAAAATCGCCGATAGCATACCGCACCTTCACGAACATCAACAGTGTCATCGAAGGTGTCATTCCTCCCGAAAAGTATGCATATGCGGCGGACGAGACCGACAGGGGTGTAAGGCTCACAAAATGGAACATTTCTGCAGCCGCCAATGCTTTAAAGTCTTTCGCCGAAGCCGGCAGGCACGTGGAATTCCTCAGCGTCAGGGTTTCGCCTCAGATTGTCAGGGAAGTGGACGTTTACAGCTACCTCAAAAACCTGCTTTCAGAGTGCGGCATTGAAGACCCCGAAAAGCTCTGCCTCGAATTCCCGCGTACCGTTTTCTACGAAGAGACCGAAAAGGTTCGTTCAGCGCTCCTCGCAATGAAGCTTCTCAAGGTCAAAAGCATGCTTTCGGGCTGCGGCGACCACGACTGCCCGTTCTCACCGCTTTTCAGCCTGCCTTTCGACTATCTGCTCCTCAGCCCCGCAATCACGCAGCTGACGGACGACAGAAACAAGCACGAAGGCGCTGAAGCACTTCTGATGTTCTTCAAGAGCCTCAAATGCGAGCTAATTGCAGACGGCCTTCAGAACGACGACCAGATCATCGCGCTCGACCGCGCAGACGCATACGGCTACATCCCGGATGCAGACTACGTCGGAAGAGTAGAACACGGAGAACTTCGCATGCCGATTGAAGACGCGCTTCCTCAGAGAGAGGAGGTCGATGATTTCTAATGTCAGAACAGAAGCCTTCATCATTCCTCCGCAGGACCGCGTTCGAAATCAAGAAGTACCGCGTGATGAAAAAGACCATCCCGATCATCATCACCGCCTGCGCAATACTCTTGATCATCGGCTACATCTTATCAGCGCTCTACATGAAGTTCGGTGCCTTCACCGTCATGATCAAAAAGTCGGATTTCGACTACGCGCTGACGCTTTCATCATCTGCCGACTTCGGCTCGAGAACATCCCGCCTCAACGCCCAGATTGATGAAAAAATAACCAACATAGACGGCAGGAGCCTCCCGCTCGACCTCAACAACGTCGACGGAGTCCACAACGGCAAAAACTACATCGCCTACACGTTCTACTGCAAGAACGCCGGCCAGAACACCGTCGACTACTCCTACCATCTATATATCGCCAATATGACCCTCGAGATCGAAAAGGCGTGCAGAATAAGGCTCTACGTCGACGGTGAATACGTTGATTACGCCTACCCCCGCACAGACGGCATCGAAGGCCCTGAACCAGGCACAACAGCTTTCTTATCGACGACAACCGTTGTAAAGAAAACAATCGAAAACTTCAAACCCGGTGACGTCACCAAGTACACAGTCATCATCTGGCTTGAGGGCAACGACCCCGAATGCGTCGACCGCATCCTCGGTGGCCAAATGAAAGTCGATATGGAAATGAGTATCGAGGCAAACAGAGGCAAGCCCGACTACTCAGACACACAAACCGATTGAGCTCTGCCGCCTTCGGGCAGCGGATTCAATAAATATCTTTTCGAAAGGATGTAAAAAAATGAAAAAATTTAGGAAATTGATACCGGCGTTTATAATGCTGCTCGTATCTGCGATCCTCGTCAGTACAGCAACTTACGCATGGTTC
>DBWH01000026.1:0-186 GCA_002308595.1 Mageeibacillus sp. UBA1243
TACGACTTTTACGTTTACTGCACCACAGTGCGCAAGATGTATGAAAACCTGATTACCGTTGCCGATGCCTGCCGCCGCTCGGGCCGCTCAATTTGGATCGTTCTGCAGGTCAACTCGCACGTGCCGCAGGGCTGCATGTCGGAAAACATGCTGCGCTTCCAGGCTTACAGCGCCATGGCTTTCGGC
>DBWH01000026.1:257-4713 GCA_002308595.1 Mageeibacillus sp. UBA1243
AAAACCGCGCAGTATGAAAAGCTCCGAAAAATCAACAAGGAGATCAAAACGATTGCGTCCCTCTACACTGAGTACCGCGTGACAGATACGCATTTTGTCGGATTTAAAGGCAAAAACGAAAGCGANNNNGTGGCGGGGTCGGAGAGCATCCGCACACGTGACAGCCTGTCAACGGGCTTCATTCGCGACCTGAAAGCTGAGGACGGCCTTGGCGTTGTTGTCGGCGAGATGGTTTCAAAGACGGACGACTCGCGCGCGCTCTTCATTTTTGCGGCTGACGACTGGAAAGACGAGGCCCCTGCGGACCGCACAGTGACATTCAAAACCGCCAATGCCGACCAAAGCATCGGGTGCTTCGGCCTTGCCGGCAGGAAGGAAATCTATCGCAAAGGCGACACTCTCAGCATCAGGCTGAGGTCCAACGAGGCGGCTATCGTGACCGTCCGCTGAAATGTGACAGTTTCGTCGCTATTGCAAGCGTTTTACACTTTTTCCCCACCAAAAAGTGTGAAATTTTACACTTTTTCCCCACCAAAAAATGTAATAAGCGGTTCCGCCGGTATTTCGGAGGAACCGCTTTGGCGTTAATATTGAGCTGTCAGGGGCAAAAAAGCCGCCGGCAGAGCCTTATCAGAACAGGCCTGAGATCTTGCCGTTTTCGTCAACGTCGATCTTTTCAGCCGCGGGAACCTTGGGGAGGCCGGGCATCGTCATGATGTCGCCTGTGAGGACTACGATGAAGCCTGCGCCGGCTGAGACTTTGACGTTTTTGACTGTGACCTCGAAGTTCTCGGGTGCGCCGAGGAGAGCCGGGTTATCGGAGAAGCTGTATTGGGTCTTGGCGACACAGATCGGAAGCTTGTCGAAACCGAGAGCCGTGAGGCGGTCGATCTGCTTTTTCGCATTGGCGGTAATCATGACGCCGCTGCCGCCGTAAACTTTCTTTGTGAGGGCTTCAATCTTGTCAACGATGGGCATGTCGAGGTCGTAAGCGAACCTGAAGTCGGGTTTCTCCTCTTCGCAGAGCCTGACAACTTCCTTTGCCAGGGATTCGCCGCCCTTGCCGCCTTCGGCCCAGACTGTCGAAAGCTCGGTGTTGACGCCAAGCTCGCGGCACTTCTTAACGATGAAATCGATTTCCTTGTCGGTGTCCGTCGGGAAGCGGTTGACCGCAACCACGCAGGGCAGTCCGTAAACGTTTTTGATGTTCGAAACGTGCCTGAGGAGGTTCGGGATGCCCTTTTCGAGAGCCGTGAGGTCCTCAGTGGCAAGCTGCTTCTTGTCAAGGCCGCCGTGCATCTTAAGAGCCCTGACGGTTGCCACGATTACCACCGCGTCAGGTACAAGGCCCGCCGCCCTGCACTTGATGTCAAGGAACTTCTCAGCGCCGAGGTCGGCACCGAATCCCGCCTCTGTGACAACGTACTCGCCAAGGGCAAGAGCCATCTTCGTGGCGGATACCGAGTTGCAGCCGTGAGCGATATTGGCGAAAGGTCCGCCGTGCACGAATGCGGGCGTTCCCTCGAGTGTCTGTACGAGGTTAGGCTTGAGAGCGTCTTTGAGAAGAGCCGTCATTGCGCCGACCGCGTTAAGCTCACCTGCCGTGACCGGTTTGTCGTCGTAGGTGTAGCCGACAATGATTCTCGAAAGCCTCTCCTTGAGGTCTGTGATTGAATTTGCAAGGCAGAAGACCGCCATAATCTCCGAAGCAACGGTGATGTCGAAGCCGTCCTCTCTCGTCACGCCGTTTGAGCGTCCGCCGCAGCCGTCAACGATATACCTGAGCTGTCTGTCGTTCATGTCGACGCAGCGCTTCCAGGTGATCTTGCCCGGGTCGATTCCGAGCGCATTGCCCTGGTGGATGTGATTGTCGAGCATTGCCGCGAGCAGGTTGTTTGCGGCGCCGATCGCGTGGAAATCGCCTGTGAAGTGAAGGTTTATGTCCTCCATGGGCGCTACCTGAGCGTAACCGCCGCCTGCGGCGCCGCCCTTGATGCCGAATACAGGTCCCAGTGAAGGTTCGCGGAGCGCTACCACCACGTTTTTACCGATGCGTGAAAGTCCGTCCGACAGACCCACTGTCGTGGTGGTCTTTCCCTCGCCCGCAGGTGTAGGCGTGATTGCGGTCACCAGTACGAGCTTGCCTTTTTTGCCTTTCCGGTCCTTCAAAAAGCCCGGATCGATCTTAGCCTTGTACTTTCCGTAGTGTTCCACACTGTCTTCCGGTACGCCGGCTTTTTTTGCGATTTCGTCAATCGGCAATAACTTTGTAGCCTGAGCTATCTCAATATCACTTAATACAGCCATAAAACCCATAAACCTCCGAAGAACGGCGCCCTGCTGAAAGCGCCTTTTTTTACCTTGGAATTCTACCATTTTGAATGTCTATATTCAACGGAAGAACGCCAAAAATAACTGACCGCACGGCGTTTTGTTTTTGTTTTTTGCCGTGCGGTCTTTTAACCTTAACTATTCTCTACCTTATTATCCTGAGCGTCACGATCTCAAAGGGCTTGTAGGGCACCCTGACCGTTCTGCCGTCGAGCTTCAGCTTCTCGACCTTGTTCTCCATGAGGTCTGCGATGTAGACCTCCTTGGCGTCAAAGCCGAGCGTGATATTGGCGGTACCTCTGAAGTTCTTTGCCTCGTAGCCTCTGACGATGATATCCTTGCCGTGTTCTGCCTCCTTGACTGTCTCGATGACGAGGTTCTCGCTGTCGGTTGTGATGAGCGACCACTCCTCGGGGAGCGAGCCCTGTGCATTGGCGTCTGCTTTTACCGCATACATAGGGAAGTTGAGCATGTAGGCTTCGCGGATCGTGTCTGCGTCCTTGAGCGCTCCGCTGTGGGGCAGGAGCGAGTAGGTGAACTTGTGGTAGCCCTCATCGGCAATCTCATTCGGATAAGTCGGACGCTTTACGAGAGTAAGCTGCATCACGTTGCCGTGTACGTCGTGGCCGTACTTGCAGTCGTTGAGGAGCGAGACGCCGTAGTCGCCTTCCGAGAGGTCGGCAAACTTGTGAGCGCAGGTCTCGAACTTCTGGACGTCCCAGGACGTGTTGGTGTGAGTCGGGCGCTCGAGCGTGCCGAAGTGAACCTCGAAGCTTGCCTTTTCCGCGTTGACGTCAACGGGGAATGCCGTGCGGAGGACTCTGTGGAGGCTGTGCCAGTCAAGCTCAGTCTCAAAGTCGATGCGCGCGTCCTCGCCGTAGAACCAGATGTTCTGCGTGACGGTGCTGTTTTCGTGCTTTCTGACGATCTTGATGCCTTTTCTGCCGCCCTGGTCGATGACGTCAACGGACTGCACGTCGTCAACCGGATAATACTTGTAGTTGTCAAACTGCTGAATCTCCCATGCGTCGTAAACGTCCGGGTAGTCCTCGTAGACGCGGAGCTGGTTGGCGGTGCCGCCCGAGACAACTTCGCGGTTGTTCTTCTTGTCGAAGAGCGACTTGATCTCCCACTTGGCGTCAAATTCGCAGCGGTAGAAAGGCGTGTCGATGACCTTGGCGGTCTTGTCGACGCTAATCATGTCCTTTTTGACCCTCAGGGACAGAGCTTTGTAGCCCTTCTGGGGGATGTTTTCGACGTAGACGCAGCGCTTGCCGATGTTGACGTAGCCGCTTCCGGTGAAGGAGTGCGGGTTGAAGACAATGTAATTCTTGGAGGTTTTGACCTTGGAGGCGATTGCCTTGGCGGCTTCCTTCCTGATCTCGCCTGTTGTCTTGCGGATTTCCGCGTACTCTCTGTCGCACTGCTCGTAGACTTCGCGGATTGACGAGCCCGGAATGATGTCGTGGAACTGGTTGATGAGGACAAGCTCCCAGAGGTCGTGCAGCGTCTTTTTCGGGAAGGGAACGCCTGCGTTGATGTTCGCCATAACGGACATGAGCTCGCTGTCGAGCATGAGGAATTCGCAGTTGCGGTTGTTTTTCTTGTTGCGCGCGTTGGATGTGTAGGTGCCTCTGTGGAACTCGAGGTAGAGCTCGCCGCGCCACTTGGGAAGCCTGGGGTTGCCGTCAATGTTCTTGGCGAGCCTCTTCAGCATGTCGCCTGCGAACTCGATTTTGGCTTTCGGGAGGCCCGGAATGCCCTTGGTCTGGCGTCTTGCCATCCAGAGCATGTCGTCTGTAGGTCCGCCGCCGCCGTCACCGAAGCCGAACGTGACCATCGATTCTCTCGAGAGTTCCTTCTGCTGGAAGCGGTTGTAGGAGCCCGCGATCATCTGGGGCCTTGTGGAGGCGACGTAGGTTGTGCCCTTGGCGAATTCACTGCCGCGGCCCTTGTCCTGAGCCGTGAGGAAGTAAGTGTTTACTGCGGTGCCGTCAATGCCCTGCCACGAGAAAACGTCGTAAGGCATAACGTTCTGGTCGTTCCAGCTGATCTTGGACGTGACGAACCAGTCAACGCCGGACTTCTTGAGGATCTGCGGGATGGCGGCCGAGTAGCCGAAAAC
>DBWH01000026.1:4837-18220 GCA_002308595.1 Mageeibacillus sp. UBA1243
ACTTCCCAGCGGCCCGCCTTGATCATTTTCTTAATCTCTTCGTAGAGCTCCGGAGCCTCCTCCTTGACCGCCTTGTAGAGGTAAGCCTGCGAGGACATGAATTTGTACTCCGGAAAGCGCTTCATGAGCTCGATAACGGTCGCAAACGATCTCTGAGCCTTCTCGCGCGTCTGTCCCACCGTCCAGAGCCACGCAATATCGATGTGGGTATGGCCAATGCAAATCACGGCCGACTCGCTCTCGCGCGCCTTGTCGTAGAGGTTTGCCTTCAGGTAGTCAGAAGCCTCTTTGAGCGTCCTGTGGAACTCCTCGCCCCTCGGCTCGAGCATATTGATTTTGCGGAGCGACATACTGAGCGCGGTGAGCACCTCCATGTACTCCGGACTGTTCGGATGAAGCGTGTCAAGGGCCATGCGGGGCACATTGACGTCGTAGAAGTATTGGCGGACGTCCTCGTTTACAGTGCGGAGGTATGGCATCAGGAAAGCCTTGGCGAGTCTTGGTCCCGTGTAGGCGTAAAGGTAGATGTCGAAGAACTTTTTGCCTGCCGCCAATGCCACATCCCTGTGATTTGTGTCGATTCCCTGACGCATCTCGCCGTCAATGTAGCAAATGAACTGGGGGTTGTCCGCGTCCCAGCCTTCCTTGCCTGTATGAAGGCAAAATTCGAGGGTCTCGTCCTTTCCCTGCATGTCCTCCGGCACTTCCACCGGAATGTGGAACCAGGCGTGCGAGTCAATGCCCGTGCCCCACTCGTCACCCCACTTGAAGGGCCTGAAGTCCTTCTCGTCCGGGAATTTATTGTCGGTTTTGTATCCGCAGTCGCAGATACTAATATTTTCAAGCTGGATGACCTTCTTCGGGATCTGCTTCAGCAATTCCCTAAGATACGAATCAACATGGCGACGCATACTTTCCATTTTAACCTCCTAAACGCACATTTTAGGCTCTTTGCGCAATTTGCCCTGAAAAACAAGACATTTCGCGGTAGGCACATCTGGCATATCTGTGTGTTGTCTATATTTTTACGATTTTTTCTGTGGACACATTGGCGGTGTGATTTAAGCCTTTGGCTCTTCCTTTTTCTTTTTGAAGAGGAAGTTGTCGAGGGGCTTGCCGAGAAGCTTTGTGAGGAGCTTGACGAGCTGGCCGATGACGACAGCCGAGATGAGCGTACCGATTCCGACGACGACACTCACGGGGCTCTCGATGCCCACAAACGCCTTGAAGTAGTCGATGACAAAGGTGTTGGTGACAATGAGAATGTAGTAGAAGTGCATCAGGAACGCGATGAGGATCATTGACGTGTCAACGATGGTCTTGCAGTTGCCGAATTTCATTCCGGTTTGCTGGGAGATCGCACCCGCGAGTCCTTCGGCGGGCATTGCCGGCCACTTCGGACGCAGATAGAGGAACACGCCAATGGCAATCAGCAGCAGGCTCAGCACGAAGTAGAAAACTCTCATGAGGTAGTTTTCCGGAGCCGGCAGCCATGCGAGCCAGTGACCGAAGCCGCTCGTGTCGATTCCGAAGAACTGGGTGTTTTTCACGACGCCGACAAGGTCAACGAGCACGCCGAATGCGACCGCGATCGGTATGCCGAGCAGATTCAGCGGCTTGAATTTCTTTCTGAGAACCAGTATCTGGAGAAGAATAAGGACGCAGTAGACAATGATTGTCATTGTTCCGAGCGACCATCCCCAGATTGCGTTGCACGAACCCGGCACCGAACTTACGGGCGAGATTCCGAGCTGTGAAAGCCTTGAGAAGTTAATTCCGACGGCAATCAGCACAAGTCCTGCGGCATAGAACAGGAACTTTTTTAAACCTGTAACGAACTTATTTTCCATATAATCCTCCGCGGCGGCAACTACCCGCCGCACCGGGGCACCCGGTTTCTGTTGTATTTCAGCCAAAAGGCTTTAGATTCATATTGGCGCTGCAGTCGCAGAGGAAACCTGCGAGCAGCTCGATGCACTTCTCCACGTCCGAAAGCGAAAGAACCTCGGCAGGTGAATGCATGTATCTGAGCGGTATCGAAAGAACCGTGAAAGGAACGCCGGTGCTTGTCTTGGTCATGGTGTCGCCGTCCGTGTGGGTCCAGCCGCCCGAAACCTCGTACTGAAGCTTTATGTCAAGCGCAGCGGCGGATGCCTCGATGCACTCGTTGACGGTGCGCGGTATGCCGGGGCCTTTTGAGAGAACGGGGCCCTCGCCGAGCTTGACCTCGCCCGACCTCGAAGGATCGCTGTTGGGGGCGTCTGTTGAGTGGGTGACGTCGACGGCGATTGCAATTGACGGTTTCACTGTTGAAGCCGCGAAAAATGCGCCGCAGCCGTTGACCTCTTCGCCGACCGTTGCCGTGGCTGATACGCCGATGACAGCGCCCTGCTTTTTGGCGAGTCTGAGCGCCTCCATAACGACGAAAACGCCTATTCTGTCGTCAAAAGCCCTTGATGTCATCCTGTCGCCAAGGAGTTCCCTGTACTCGGCGTCAAAAGTCACGGGGTCTCCGATGCTCACCGCAGCCTTGGCCTCGTCAGCGTTTTTTGCGCCGATGTCGATCTTGATTTTGTCGGCACCCATATTGCCGTCAGACGTCAGCGACCTGTCAATCGCCACGGCGCCGTAGACAGGTCCATTGGCGGTGTCGATTCTGACCTGGTGGCCCGGATAGGAGATTCCGTAGATGCCTCCGACCGCGGAAACCCTGATCATACCGTCGCTTTCGATGTGCGTAACCTGAAGGCCGATTTCGTCAGCGTGGCCCGCCATCATAACCCTGAAAGGAACCTCAGGGTTGATCGTCGCGGTCACATTGCCCATAACGTCAACGTCAACCTGGTCCGCAAACTGGTCAACGTACTCGTAAACAACCTTGCCGACGGGCGTCTCGCTTCCCGAAACACCGCGTGCACTGAGCAGTTTGTAAAGAAAATCCTTGTTCATAACCTGAAGCCTTCCTGCTTTTGAAGCGTTTCAAATGTAATTTACTGTCTCAATCGGTTTACCGTTTTCAAAATATATGCGCGCCATGCGCCTTCCGATCTCACACATGAGCTCGTAGTTGAACGACCCCGCGGTCCCGGCCACCTCTTCGAGCGGCAGTTCGGCACCGCCAAGGACACCGAAAATCAAAGCCTCATCGCCAATGCGGCACCCCGGCACGTCCGTCACGTCGACCATCATCTGGTCCATGCATATCCTGCCGAGAATCCTGCAGCGCCTGCCGCCGACGACTACCTCGCCCTTGTTCGAAAGGCTCCTGAAAATACCGTCCGCATAGCCCGCCGCAAGTGTTGCGACCTTAAGGTCCCTGTCCGCCGTGAAAGTGTGTCCGTAGCTCACGCTCTCCCCCTTGTGAAGAGGCGCGACGTTCACGATGCGTGCCCTGACCGAGAGCGACGGTTTCAGCTCAAGAAGGCTCCTGTCCATCTCGCCCGACGGGTAGTTTCCGTAGAGGACGATGCCCGCGCGTACGAGCGGATAGGTTGTCCGCCCCGTCATGATTGCTGCGCTGTTGCTTATGTGCCTGACGCCAATGTCAATCCCGCGCGCTTCCAGCCTGTCGCAGAACACGTTAAACCTTTTCTCCTGGTCGTCCGTTTCTGCGGCGCCTGCAGTCTCGTCAGCGCGCGCAAAATGCGAAAAAATGCCGCGGATTTTTACGTTTTTCAGGGCCGCGATGCCGGCAATCGCGTCGGCGCTTTCGTCTGACGGCACAAAGCCTATCCTGTGCATTCCCGTGTCGACCGCGACGTGGACATTGGCGATTTTGCCTGCCTCCGCGGCTGCCTTGTCAAGCAATTCCGCGTTTTCACGGTCAAAAACAGTCAATGTCACGTCGTTTGCGATGGCGTCGTCAAACATTGACGGGTGGGTATAGCCAAGGACAAGGATCGGTTTTGTGAAGCGCGGCGAATACAGCCTGCCTCCGGTCATCTCTTTCCTGAGCTCGAGCGCCTCGCTGACGCCGGCAACACCCGCCATCTCGATATCGCCGCTTATGTAATTGGCGACAACACGTGCGCCGTGTCCGTAGGCATCCGCCTTCAGAACGGCAAGAACGCCGGAACCCTTTGCCAGCGTTTTTTTGATATTATTCAGATTTTCCCTTATGCGGGACAGATCTACCGCCGCATAGAGTCTGTCATACTTAAAATCCATAGATTCGCTTACTTTACGTTTACTTTATGTTCAAAATCTCTTTGAGTTTCTTTTCAAGTGTCTTTCCGTTGTTGATATGGGCATTGAGGCTGGGGTGGCCGTTGCCGCCCTCGCCGTTGGCGGTGAGCTTGAGGAAGTAGTAACCTGCTGCCGCGCCGCCCTTCTCGTTGATAGCCTCCTCAATGTAGGGGCACAGGAACTGGTCCATCATGCCGTAAGCCCAGAGAATCTTGGCGTCAGGGTACTTTGACTTTACAAGGTCAATGAAATCCCTTATGCCTTTCTTGATCTTGTCGAGGCTCACCTCGCCCCGCCCGTAGAAGCCCGCGTCATTGGTTCCGAGGTTGATCACCACCACGTCGGCTTTTCTCTCGAAATTCCACTCGTCGTGCCTGTTGCACTGGTAGCAGGTCTCCGTGTATTTCTGGAGCATGGTGTGCTCGTACCAGCCCTTGACGATGCCTATGCCCTGCTGGGCGACGACGCTGTAGTCCGCGCCGATAGCTTTTGCCGCAAGCACCGCATAAGTTCTGGTGCCGTCAACGTATTCATTGGCGGCTGCATTGGCCCCTTTTTCCCCGTCGGAGTCGTTCGGGTAGAGGTTGCCGTAGCCTGTTGTGATGGAATCGCCAATGATTTCGACAAAATACTTTGCGTTTGCAGGTTTTTCTCCAAGCTCACCCGAAAGCTTCACATAGTCAATATAGATGAGGCCCCGCTCCGCCTCGGACTGTCTTTCGATTCTGAAATTGTGAAGACCCCGCTCCAGGTTCTCGCCAAGGACAATCTCAACGCCTGCGCTCTTTGTGAGTTTGAAAGTCGCTCTCGTACCCACCTGCTCGCCGTCAACGTAGACAGACACGTAAAGCTTTGCGCCGCCGATGCCCGTCGATTTGACCTTAATCATCGCCGAAACGGTGCCCTCGCAGTAGGCGTTGAACTCGATGGCAGACGCGGAATAGTCAAGGGCTATGCCCGGCACGGGAGTTGCGCTCTTTTTGAATGTATAGTCCGTGACGATGGTTCTGCCCTGCGTCTTGCAGTAAGGGAAAAGCAAGTCGGCGTTGATCGTCTTTTCGGTGTAGTCAAACGAATTGACGTCCTTGGGCTCAGGAGTGGAAGTCGCAGGCGCCGGAGTTTCGGTCGCAGCTTCGGCAGTTGCGGTAGCGTCCGGTTTTACGGTGTTTCCTGTGTCTGATTTTCCGCATGAGATCATGCCGAGCGAGATCAGCGCGGCAAGCACAATCGCCAAAATCTTTTTCATCATGCAATACCTCCTGTGCGTTGGCGTCAAAAAATCACGATTTCTGCATCGCTTTTTGAATTTTATCCGCTATGGAGTCTCCGTCCAGGCCGAACAGCTTAAGCAGCGCGTCGGGAGTGCCCGATTTTCCGAAAGTGTCCTCCATGCCAATGCGAAGGACCTTCGTGGGCCGCTCTTCGGAAAGAACCTCGCAGACAGCGCTTCCCAAACCGCCAATGATACTGTGCTCCTCGCAGGTCACCACAAACCCGGTCTTCTCAGCTGTCTTCACGATGAGCTCCCTGTCGATGGGTTTGATTGAGAAAATGTCGATCACCTTGGCTTTAATGCCGCTCTCGAGCAGCTTCTCGGCAGCCTTGAGCGACTGCTGAACCATGTAGCCTGTGGCGAAGATGGCAACGTCATTGCCGTAATCCTTTGCAACAACGCCCTTTCCCGCCTTAAACTTCTGATTTTCATCGTAGACGTCCTCGACCGAGAGCCTTCCGAGCCTGATGTACACAGGGCCGTTGATTTCAAGCGCGGTCTTGACGCAGAACCTTGTCTCGGCAGCGTCCGACGGGCAGAGAACAGTCATATTCGGAAGCGTGCGCATGATTGAAATGTCTTCGATGCTCTGGTGCGAAGCGCCGTCCTCGCCGACAGTGATGCCGGAGTGAGTTGCGCAGACTTTTACATTGGCGTTAGGGTAGCAGATCGAGTTTCTGATCTGCTCATAGGCCCTGCTGGTCGCAAAAACCGCAAAGCTTGAAGCGAAAACGGTCTTGCCGGTGGATGCGAGACCCGCCGCGACCGCCATCATATTACCCTCGGCGATGCCCATGTTGAAGTGTCTGTCGGGGTAGGCGTCCTTGAAGACCGCTGTTTTGGTCGATTTTGAGAGGTCTGCGTCCAGAACGACTATTCTCTCGTCAGCTCCGAACTCTGCAAGAGCCTTTCCGTAAGCGTCACGTGTTGCACTCTTTCCCATAGCTCAGGCCTCCTCTCTCTCAGCGTCAAGCTCCGCCTCAAATCTGTCAAGTTCCTCAAGGGCCGCCTTGGTCTGCTCAGCGTCCGGCGCCACACCGTGCCAGGAAGCCTTGTTCTCCATAAACGAAACGCCCTTGCCCTTGACGGTTTTAGCGATGATCGCCGTGGGTTTGCCCTTGGCTTTTTTTGCCTTCCTTAAGGCAGATTCGATTGCTCTGTAGTCGTGCCCGTCGATCTCGACAACGTTCCAGCCGAAAGCCTTGAACTTATCGCCGATGGGGTTCGGATTCATAACCTCGGATGTCGCCCCGTCAATCTGCAACCCGTTGACGTCAATAAAAGCGCAGAGATTGTCGAGTTTGTAGTGAGCGGCGCACATCGCAGCCTCCCAGACCTCGCCCTCTTCGCACTCGCCGTCGCCGAGTATCGTGTAGACCCTGTAATCCTTCTTATCGAGCTTGCCGCCAATGGCAATGCCCACCGCATTCGACACGCCCTGTCCCAGCGAACCTGTCGAAATATCAACGCCCGGAACCGTCTTGGCGCTCGGATGGCCCTCGAGATAACTGTCAACCTTCCTCAGCGTCTTAAGGTCCTCCTCAGGGAAAAAGCCTTTCTCGGCAAGGGCCCCGTAGAGAGCCGGCGCGCAGTGACCCTTTGAAAGAACGAAGCGGTCTCTGTCAGGATTTTTCCTTTTTCTGGGAGAAATATTCATCTCTTTAAAGTACAGCACGGTCACGATGTCTGCAATCGAGAGCGATCCGCCCGGGTGGCCGCTTTTTGCGCACGAAGTCGAAACGATAATGTCTTTTCTTATATGCGTAGCAATTTTTTTCAGTCTAAGAATTTCTTTCTCAGTCATGATTCTCTTGTAAGTTTTCCTTTCGTCTCTTTATTATTAAAGATGTCCGTTTTCTTCAATTTTGGTGATCATATCCACGCGCGTCTGATGCCTGCCGCCAAGGAAATCATGGTCGACCCACTCGTCAACAATCATCTTGGCAGTTTCTATGCCGATGACTCTCGCACCGAAGCAGATAATATTGGCGTTGTTATGCTCCTTGCACATCCTCGCCGAATAAGGCTCGCTCACGCATGCAGCCCTGATTCCGCGCACTTTGTTTGCCGCAAGAGACATGCCAACGCCCGTTCCGCAGATCAAAATCCCGCCGTCATAACCGCTGGCGGCAACCTTGTTTGCAACTGCATCCGCGACTTCCGGATAGTTGCTTTTTTCGCGGTCGAACGTGCCGAAGTCCTCAACAGAAAAACCGCGGGATTCCAAATAGGCTTTAATCGAAAGCCTCATTTCATAACCCGCGTGATCACTGCCAATGGCAAATACTTTCATATAACCCCCCGCTTCTCCCGCACCTCCGGCGGGCAGAAAAAAGTTGTTTTCATTATATTATTTTTTTATTTTGTTTTCAATATAAAAGCGCGGAGCGAAGCGCCGCCGAAGCACCGCCGCATGTGCCGGCAAAAAAAGCTTTGTTTGACAAATTACAGGTTTCAAAAGTATAATCCAATATGACAGACAAGCATCGAAAGACCGAAGGAGGCACCGCTTTTATGAGCAGAAAAAATCTCATCATCGTTCTTGTGGTATTGATTGCCGTTGCGGCGATTGTTGCATTGGCGGTAGCGCTTCCTCAGTTTGCAAAGTGCAGTCCTTCAGGCGGCACGACCCCCTCGCCAACGGAGACCGAGCCCGGCAGTCCGACGCCCGACCCAAACCCCGAGGAGTATGCGAAACGTTTCGGCGATTTTTCGGCGATAACCTGTACCATTGGCGATGACCCGAAAACTACCGCCAATATCACCTGGCAGTCCCTCGCCGCGGCCCAAACAGGCTACGTCAGAATCTACGAAAAGAGCGCCGGAAGTGCGTCAGCCGCTGTCGTTACCGCCAATGTATTCTCCGAGACCCTCTCGGTTCCCGTGCTCGGCCAGTACGACCTTAAGAACCCCGAGCTTAGCGACGTCAAGGGACAGATTTACAGGTGCTACCTCACGGGGCTCAAACCCGGCACGGAATATGTATATGTCGCGGGTTATGAGGGCGGCGCCGAAAGCGGTGAGATGAGTTTTAAGACTGCCGGCGAGTCGGACAGCTTCAGTTTTGTGCTTGTTGCGGACACGCAGGGCTTCACAAAGCGAAACTTCGATGTCTGGGAGACCCTTGCGACACTTTCTGCCGAAAAATTCGGTGATTTTGACTTTTTGATTCACCTTGGCGATACCGTTGAAGAAGGCAAAAACCACTATCAGTGGCAGCTCTATTTCAACGCTGCAGAGAAGCTCACTTTCGGGAAGCAGGTGGTTGACGTTGCCGGCAACCGCGACAAAAAGCACACGCTTCTCCGCTACACAAACGGAGCGGCCGAAAACCGCACCGCCCTCGTCTCCGGCTACTATTCCTTCGACTGGGGCAACATTCATTTCACGGTTCTGAACACGGGTGACGGCGAAAAGGGACTCGCCAAGTCCCAGCTTAAATGGCTTGAATCGGACCTTGCCGCCGCAGAAGGCAAAACCAAGATCATTTTGATGCACAAAGCCCCCTATACCAACGCAAACCACTACAAAGATTCCGAAATCGTCGCGATGCGTGGGCAGATTCTGCCCGTTGCCGAGACCTACGGGGTCACCCTGGTCATTTCCGGCCACGACCATTACTACTTCAGGTCCAAGCCGATTGACGGAAACGCCAATGCGGTTCCCTGCACAACCGAAACCGTCAATATCTCCGGCGTGGATGTGGAGATGCTCCGCTCAAACGGCACGGTTTACTTTGTCAACGGCTCCGCCGGCTGCAAACAGCACGACAATAACGTCGACGTCGCGGCCGAAATAAACTACGAAAGGGCCTCCCTTTTGAAAGGCCCCTCGATTTCATACGTCACTGCCGACAGCGACAAAATTGTATTTTACACCTACGTTTGCGAGGACAATAAGTTGACTCGGTTCGATGCCTTCGGGATTTACCTGAAGTAAACCTACCCCGGCAAGCCTTCTCCGCCTCGCAAAGACTTATTCCACGTTTTCTGAAACTCAAGGCCGTCTTCTTACGACGGTCTTCTTTCTCACCACTGCCGCCAATGCCAAAGCCGCAGCCGCCACGACAGCAAACATACTTTCATTTCCTGTGCCCGGTGCTTTCGGTCTGTCCGGATAAGCCGGCGTACGGTGATAGTCTTCTAGGAACTCTTTTGCATCCAGTTTGTCAATAAAATCAGTATTGACCACCTTCCAGCCGTCTTCGGTTCTTTCAAATTCAAGAGAAATATCTACTTTCGGCGAGGAGTTATAATACCATGTTAAACTACATTTTGCCACCGCCTTTTTATCACTGATTTGCGTTATGGTTATACTGTCCGACAATGCGTTTCTAATATTGTAAGAATACATAAAATCCTCACGAGATAGTGTGTAATCTTCCGCCGTCCCGCACTGGAAACAAAGCTTGTCTCCAAACTGTTCTATGATATTAGAAAAAACGATTAGATACTCCACAACTTCTTCAGAACAGAAATTTGCGGCATAATCGAACCAGGTTTTGGAATCCGAAAGATTTCCTTCCAGAATAGAATAAGTCCGATTATTAATCATTTTGTATAGATGATTTCTGCTGTTTGGAGCAGGGCTGTAAGTATCAATTCTACACTCGGATCCTACAAAAAACGGAAAATATATATCGCTGACAAGCGCTATCAGCGTTTCCCGCACAGCTTCCTCCGTAAGAGTTTCTCCTTTATTTTTTCCCTTTTCCGCTCGGAAAAGCATATTGGCAAAATCCAGATAGCATATTTTCCATACACCGTCTTTGATTAGAACCTTAAAAGTGACATTGGTCTTCAGCCGCGATTCTTCAGGGGCTCCGTCGTGCTTATCGTAATAACGGTGAACAGGTACAGATATATATGCGGTTTTGCCGTCAGGTTCCAGACGAGTTCTTATTTCGTCAAGCTCCGATAGCTCAAAATATGTGTTCGGTCTGTCTCCGTCCACGTAGCTGCATTCATCCAAAACAGGATAGTAATTCCAATACCATACACCGTTTTCCAGATAATATTTGTCGTAGAATGATTCAGAAGCATCAATTACCGTTTCCGCAAGACTATCATCAAACAGCGCCCTGATTCTTTCTTTAACTTCATCAGGACTGTATCCTTCCTTGACCCTTACGTACCAGTTCCAAGGTTCTCCGCCCTGAGGAACAGACTCCAATTTGTCAGAGACTGGCGGATTGTGTATATATGCCGAAGTATTTCCTCCGGCAAACCAGCCGAAAAACATGCCTATAGAGTTTCTAATGTCTATAAACTCGGCAATGATTCTTTTCGCGGTCTCTTTATCAAAACTGTCGTCAAACTCTTCAGTCTCCGCAAACACGATCGTTTGCGGGATCATTACTGAAGCTATGAGCAGCAATGCGGCAAAAATAGATATGATTTTTTTCATAAAAGCCTCCTTAGTAGTAATTGTTGAGTTGTTGTCACGGGATGGTGTATTTGCTGCAAATCAAGGACCGATCCTTTATAATTGCCCTCAAATCTTCAACGGGACAATCAATAAATGCATACGCCAGCGGGTTGTGCCGGTCAGGTGCCAACTCCACAAAACTGGGATCCGAAGTGGGATAAGGATCTGCAATGACTACCCGCAGTCCACCTTCGGGGTTTGTGTATGCTCCGCATACAACCACGAAATGTCCCTTGCAAGTGTATGTAAATTGATAGTTTGCGTTATTATTGATTCTAATTAGAGCTATAGCAGGGTGATTCTGATTCAAATTGTATTCAATCAACGAGTATATGTATGCCGCAGAACTATTTTCCGGAATACATATATCTTTGCTAATACTATAAGGGGCATCAGGGTCTGTAGGATCTTCGTTTAGCAACGAACTTATGGCGGCATTGACCTGTTCACGTCCGTATCTTGCCCAAAAGCCGGATACATTCTGTCCTTTTTCATACAAGTATTCATTGTATCCGTCAAGAACATCATAATAATACATGTAATCAATGTATGATAGATTATCTTTTTTAACTTTAAAGTTTGGATCATTTGGAAGATTCGCCGGATTTCTCATTCCATACCCGGTCAAATCCACACCCAAATAGTTAAGCACCATAGCAGCGCTTGTGGGACCACAAGTAGTCCATGACGGTTGTCCCATGTGCTCCATATCCAGCATGTAAAACATAAGATGCCAAAACCGCCCATCACCTTCAGCACAGGGTCTTGATGTTACTGTGCACGTAGCAGTGGCGCTGGGGGAATACAAGAAAGCTCCGAAATAACTTAGAATATAATAGTTTCTGTTAACCTTTACAAACGTCCATCTGGTTGTGAACATCGTCTGATCATCACACGAATTGAAACAAACGTTAGTGCCGTCATCTGCCAGATACTGATTTGTCTCCAGGCACTTTATCGTATACCCGTTTCCTGCCCATTTAATGCTGAATAATTGTGAAGGACTTCGCATGTAACTGATATATCTGCTGTCCGTTATAGGATAATTGACATTACTTGATATATCACTTATCGGAGCAACCTTTGCTATAGGGAGACCATTTTCCACTACCCTTGTCATCGCATAACCACTGTCGTATCCACCCACATAATACATTGTCGGATTTATCATATATACCGCATCCATAATCGTCCCGGTCGCGTTGTATGGTATCCGTAATACAAGTCTTGGCATTCTAGATGCTGTTGCCGTTGTTGCGCCATGGAAAAGCGGCGCATTACCGGAAGCGCTGAAATGTATGCCATAGACACCGCCGTTCGAGTCAATCCAGTTTCCTTCTCTCCAATGATTTGCAAGACTTGTGATGTCAAAAATGTTTGGACCGGTTGCAGAAGCACCAACTTTTACCTTGCCCGTTGTGTTGAAACTTTCAGATGTGGCGTTATAAAGTGCTGTATAAGCGGAAGCACTGTATGAACCCATATTCCAGGACTGTGTTATCGGTTTTCCTGTTATATTAACATCTGTTGTGCCTTGATATGCGGTTTTCCTGAACAGTTTCAGTGATGCATTTGAAATATTGCTCATATCCTTCATCACCCAGTAAAGATGAGGGAATTTAATTATAGTCTCTATATCTGATACATGATACGGATCAGGTTGAAACTTCATATAGGTACTCTCTGTTACACTGCCTCCTGTTAATTTCAGGGCTGACGAAAGGATTGCATTTGAGATATTAGGAAAACCGTATGTATCTGTAGTTGTCAGGTAAAGATGCGGGTCTATCGTGACAGGATACGTTGTATCTTTTCCCTTTAAAAAATCTTCGGGTACAGTCACACACAAAACATGGTCATCTAAAGCTTTTGCGGTTCCAAATGTAAAATGCCCGGCACTGTCTTCTATGTAGATTTCGCCAAATGAACAGACAGCATTCCCTTTTGAGTCAATAATTGAAGCTGCACCGGATTCATAAGACAAACTCATATCGTTCATTTCAAAGAAATACTCAAAAGAATTCTTTCCGGTATAAGAATTCAATACGATATCGCTTTTGTTCCCGGTAAAGGTTGATTTCGCAACAAGATCCGTTCCTTCACCAAAAGCATTTTGATAAACAACAGTGCTATCTGAAATGTATCCTTGCTTTTCAGTGACAAGTTCTGTGTTTGGTTTAAACAGGATTTCATTTTCTCCGTAAACCAGTTTGATTCCCTCTGATAGATTCTTTGGGAAATATGTCCTTATATCATTGTCGAGATTCGCACAAAGATACTTGTCATCTTCTATTTCATAAAGCGTATTTGATTTATCCCGAATGACTCCTTCTTCATTTAAATATTTGACATTGATTGGAAAGATTAAATAGCTTTCCGTGTCAAACCCATCCAAATACCGGATTACATCTAATGAATCGTTTTCATCATCAATCCGAATAATGAAGCTTTTTTCAAGAGACTCATCTCCAATCATTACCTCAGGGATTTCTTTGAAA
>DBWH01000049.1:0-3879 GCA_002308595.1 Mageeibacillus sp. UBA1243
ACGTACGGTGGTGTGAGAGGGGCTACCTATTAGCCCCTACTCGATACCGTAAGGAGCCGGAAGTTAAAACATTATGTACGACGAAAATTTTGTTATAACCGAAAGCGACGGCCTTGTGCTGACCGAAATGACGGAGGGCGCCGCGAGGGCAATCTCGTCCTGGCGGTACGGCGGGGAGTACTCGATGTACGACTTTGACGGTAGCGCAGAAGAGCTATCGCAGGTCATGAACGGCCTCCATTTCCCCGTTTACGAGGCGGACGGCTTTGACAGGAACAACAGGAAGATAATTGTGAATCCCGTTGGCTTTGTCGCGATAGGGCCCGCAGCGCAGGTTTTGAGCGACGAATCGGAGCCGCTTTACGCCGAAAGCGATTCGACTGACATCGCGATAGGGCTGAGGCCTGACCTTTGCGGCCTCGGAAAAGGGCTCGGACTTCGCCTGACGGGCATTGCCGTGAACTTTGTGCTGCAGGAGTTTCCTGACGACGGAGTGCGGCTTGCGGTATCGCGCACTAACGGAAGGGCGATAAAGGTCTACGAAGAGGCCGGTTTTAAGACAGTCGGCTCGTTCAAAGCTGTCGTAAACGAACACGCCAATGCACAGGAAGCCGAATTCCTCCTCATGGAGCTTTAAACGGCTTTGGGTGAATAAAAGCTGCGGCCCCGGAAATCCTTGCCGTAAGGTCCGGGGCCGCAGCTCTTTTAATTTATGTGTAACCTGATTAGCGAAGTGCGGCGTTCTCGGCAATCGAGATCAGCTGGTTGACAACGTCTTCGTCGGAGACGTTCTTGTTGATAGCGAGGTAGAAGAAGCATCCTACGATGGATCCGAGCGTGCGGTAAACGTAGAGAACCGACTTGCTGTCTCTTACGTCGAGGCCGAAGTATGCCTGGTAAACCTTGGTGACAAAGTCAAGCTCTGCCTTGAATGCTTTTGTGAGGAGTCCCGCTTCCATGAGACGCTGGTTGACCGGGTCTTCGCGGACCAGGGTGACGAGTTCGAGCCAGAATGATTTCTTGGTGAAATCCTGACGCGATCTGATCCTCTCTTCCGCATCGGAAAGGACCTTCTTGAGGTGCTTTATCATGATGTCGTCAATCTGAGTGAAATGACGGTAGAATGTCATTCTTGAAAGGCCGGCCTCGTTTGAAACGTCTGTGATGGTGATTGATTCATATTTATTTGTCTTCATCAGTCTGACGAGTGCTTCGTAGAATTTGTCTTCGGATGTCTTACGAACTATCTTTTTCATTTTTACCTGTAAACCTCTCTTTCATGTAGCTTTGATGCAGCAGGACTTGTTCCTGCCGGCTTTGCTTTTTTTAAAATGTTACAAATGTCAACAGTTACATTATACCAGTTGTGAGTCGCATTGTTAAGACTCAATATCGGCTGTTATGTAACAGGCGCTCGTAAATATGTACTTTTTTTATCGAAAAGTACTGTTTGCGGGTTCTTTCTTGGCGTCTTCGTCCTCCCAGTTGAGGCGTTTTTCCTCAACCACGAGAGGTCTGTGAGTTACGCGCTTGTTCACGGATACCACGTATTCGCCGACAAAACCGACGAAGAACATCAGGACAGAGCCGACAAGGAATATCGAGATGAGTATCGGGATCACCCAGAGGTGCCAGAGAAGAGGCACGAACGCCGCGGTGATGACGTAGGCGAGGGCGAGAATGAAGTTGAAGATCGTGAGCACGAATCCGAGGCACACGGCAAGCCTTACGCCCGCTCTTGTGTAGGATGTCACGCTGAGCATTGCCGCGTCGAGGAGGCTGACCCAGTTGTTGTGAGTCTTTCCGGCCCTGCGCTTCTCCTGCGTGTACATGACGTCTTTGCGCTTGAAGCCGTACTCGGCAACGATGCCCCTGAGGAACGGCGTGGGGTCGTCAAGCTTGCGAAGAACGTCGAGGAAGTCGTTGTCGTAGAGACCGAAGCCCGTGAAATGCTCGATCTGCTCGACGGTCGAGAACTTTTTGATGAGTTTGTAGTAAATCGTGCGGAGACCGTAGAGGAGTTTGCTCTCCTTGCTGTGGTTTTTGATGCCGCATACAATCTTGTAGCCGTTTTCCCACTCCTTGACGAACGTGGGGATGAGCTCGACCGGATCCTGGAAGTCGCAGCAGAGCAGGACGAGGGCGTCGCATTTTGCCTGGAGCATTCCGTAGAAGGGCGAGTTGAACTGGCCGAAATTCTTGACGTTGAAGATGGCTTTTACGCGTTTCTCGTTGGCGCACATCTCCTCGAGCTTCTCGCGGGTGCCGTCAACGGAGCAGTTGTCGATAAACTGAACGTCAAAATCATATTTTTTCAAAGTCTCGTCTGTTTCAAAAATATCTATGACAGCCTTGGCGATGGCTTCAACATTCTCTATTTCATTGTAGCACGGAATCATTACCGTAATTTTTTTCATGTGACCTCCGTCATTTTTTATCTGACGATTTATTTGCGCAGTATTTCAGGGCTGCGTCTGCCCTCACACTTTCGGCGTCAAGCCCGGAAAGCCTCTCCTCAAGGTTTCTGTAAAGCCTCGCGACCGACTCCTCACAGTCAAGGAATCCGAAACCGCCAAGGTTTTCAAGCAGGAAAGAGTTGTCTCCCGTGTACTCGGGGCCCATGCCGCCGTTAAGTATTGTAACGTCCGGATTTTTTCCGGAAATCTTTTTCACGATACCGCCAATGCTCTCAAGCGTCACCGGCACCGTCGGAGTGATGTTGAAAATCCTGTGCGGAAGCTTTTTCCCTTCGAATGCATTGGCGATAAGGAACTTTATGATCCTGCAGAAATCGTCAATGTAAAGGTAGTCAAACTTCACGTTTCGGTTTATCACTATGTCCATGCCGAGCAGAACCTTTGCGCACGCGTTCGAGATGAACTTGTACGTGTAGTCCTCGTAGGGCCCGAAAAGACCGAAAATTACGGGCATGAACGTGTTTTCCCTGCCGCTTTTTGCGACGTGCTCCGCAATCCTGAGCTTGCCGAGCCCGTAGGCGTCCTTGGGTATGCGGGCGCCGATCTCGCTCTCACTGACCTTCACGAGCGGCCGCGACTTATCGTACTGGGCACCGCTTCCGAAGATAATGTGAACGGTCTCGGGGAGGCCGCCAAGGGCATTCTCGACGTTCTCGTATATGCGGAAGTTTTTGTCGGCAACGTCGTCGCCGTCGTTGTAGCCGTTTTTCCTTGAACCGCCGCAGGAGGCGCAGTTTATGACCGCGTCCGGCCTTGAACTCTTGATGAATTCGCAGACGCCGGACGCGTCAAGCAGATCAACCTGTTTTCTTGTAACAGGTATGACCTCAAAAGAATTCCCGTCCGCTGAGAAGTATTCTGTTAAGCTCCTGCCGACGAATCCGCCGGCTCCGAGAACGGCAATCTTTTTCATGTCTCAAACTTGCTGCAGGGCGGCGGAAAAGGGTTCTTTTCAGAGAGCTCTTTTCGGCCGCGTGTCCGCAAAGTATATAACTTTGGGGTTTTATTGTCAAACAAACCTCTCCGCAGAGCCTTTTCTCGTCTTCCACGCTCCGTTTGTGAAATCGGGGATTTCGACCGGCGCGGAGCCCTTGGCGATAGATTCGGCCGAGGCAGGCGTGATGGCCATCAGGATGGCAGCGTCGTAGACGTCAATCGGGTAGGGCTTGCCCTTGAGGGTGTCCTCGAAGAACTCGTTGTAGATGAGGTAGTCCATGCCGCCGTGGCCGCCGCGCACGCCTTCCGTGAGGAATCTCTTCCAGATCGGATGGTCGTACTCCTCCTCGTACTTCTTGGCGTTGTTCCACTCGGGCGACCAGTTCCAGTGAAGCTCCTCGGGGTACTTGCCGTCGATGAAGACGTAGTTGCCGTCCTCCTGGTACATGCCCTTGGTGCCCTGAAT
>DBWH01000049.1:3926-19887 GCA_002308595.1 Mageeibacillus sp. UBA1243
GCGCCGTTTGCGCACATGATATTGGTGACAACGACGTCCCCCTGCTTAAATGCAAGGTCGCGGAACTCGGGGTTGACCTCGGGATGCTCCTTGGCGTATGCGTTGAGACCCGCCGCACGGCTCGAAATGGACGTGAGGTAGAGCGGTCTGTTGCCGTAGTTGAAGTCCAGAATGACGCCAATGGGTCCCAAATCGTGCGTGGGGTAGTTGTGGCAGTTGCGGTTTATGTAGTTGTTCAGCCTGTAGTGCCTGTTCTCCCTACCGAAAAGTACTTCGGTGCGCAGATCGTGCATGTAGCCGCCGCCCGCGTGGACGATGTCGCCGAGAACCCCCTGCTGCACCATGTTGAGCACCATTAGCTCGGTCCTTCCGTAGCAGCAGTTCTCGAGGAACATGAACGGTGTGCGCGTCTTTTCGTAGGTGCGGACGAGCCTGAAGCAGTCCTCAAGAGAGTAGGCGCCGCCGACCTCAAGACCCACCGGTATGCCGGCTTCCATGAAGCACACGGAAATTTCGACGTGATCTTCCCAGCTTGAGGCTATAACCACCGCATCGCAGACCTTCTTTGCCGCAATTTCCCTGTAATCGACGGTTTCAAACGGCTTTGCACCGCAAGCGGCCTCGACTCTCTCCGAGCAGCTCTTGACCCTGTCCTCGTAAACGTCGCAGAGCGCCGTCACGGTAACATTGTCCATGGTAAGAAACAGGTCAACAAGATACCCGCCCCTTGCGCCGAGACCGATTACACCAAGTTTTAATTTCTCCATAACAAATCTCCTTGTCTTATGCATTTAATCATTATGCATAGTTTGGCATATTACTTTAGGCTTCTCCGAAGCCTTGAAGCTTTATTTAAATCGAACGACGAAGCAGTCCGGAAGTTCCGTTATCTCACCGGTCCCGTTGAAGGCCGGGAAGAGGTCGGCAGTCTCCGAAAGCTCCTCGTATTTTTCCATGGTACCCTGCTTGAAGCTGTAGCCTAGCTCCTTGAAAACCAGCAGCAGCTCCTCGTTGCAGCTGAATCTGTCCTCGATGCCCCACGTGATGACCGAGCCGAAGTCGCTGAGGTTCATCGCGACAACGTACTCCTCATCGTAATCGGTCGTGCTCAGACTGAAGCCCATATTGGCGGCCGCCTGCTTCACAACCTTGTATGTCGGGTCGTCGTATCTCACAAATTTGCTTCTCATCACGCGCTCCGAGAGCGTGTAGCTTCCTATAAAAATCACAGGCTTATCGCCAAGGTCAAGCTTCTCAAGCGCCTCCCCGCACTCAACGAGCACGGCTTTCTCCTCTTTCCAGCGCATGTCGTTCTCAAAAAAGTACGAGTTCATCGCGGCAATCTGGAAGCAGACCGTGAAAACCGTCAGGAACACAGCAATGTTCCTCACCACGACCCTTGCCGTCTTAAACTTCTTCGCCGAATCCGAAAGGCCTCTTTTATAGAGTAGCGCCGCGTAGTGGAAAAGGAGCATGAAGAAAAATGCGACAAAAGGCGCGAACGAGAGGCAGGTCCTGTACTTCACGGAGCCGCCCGAAATGACCGCGATCCCGAAAAGTCCCGCAAGAAGTCCCCCCGCGCAAAGAAGGGCGGACGCTCTCCTTTTGTACACGCCAACGCCTATGAAGAACGCCGGCATGATCAATACGCCGATGGCAAATACCCTGACCGGATAGTACCAGAGCCCCGCAAAGAAAAGCTTCCTGAATATCGAGTAGAACATATTGACGAAGTATTCGGACGAAAGCGAGGACGGAATGTAGACTCCGCTGCCCGCGGGTATGTTGATACCGAAGTCGAAAAGACTTGTCAGTATGAGACCGATGAGGTACTCGAGGATGATGCCGAGAAGCATTGGCGATATATAGATGAAGAATTTTCTGACGAATTTTGTGTTGTCGGTTTTGGGGTCGTAAGTTTTTCCGCCGGGTCTTCTGCCGCTGAATATGATTTCGGTGAACAGAAAGAGGCTGACAAGCACGAGGTAGACCGCCGCGAACGCCTCGTAGAGCGAGACGAGGAAGATGCTTATAAGGGTTGACGAAAGAAACCTTAAGATTATGCTCCTGCGGCGCTTTTTCGGCCCGATAGCTTCAGTTTCCGAAGAGGGCGCGCCGCTCTTTTCAAAAATGCCCGAGACGGCAAGCAGCGAGACCGCGCACAGGAAATACCCGATGCCCGCGTAAAGGTCGGATCCCTTGTAGACGAATATTTCGCTAATAAGAGGGTATGAGATGAATATGCACGCAAAGAATGTGGTCGCGCCGCGTGAAAGAAGTCCGTGCGAAGCTCTCTTCAGGAGAAGGATCATCAGGAACGAGGCCGCGATGAGGAATAAAACGGCAAGGAAAGGCTCAATGAAGGGCATCGCCTTCCACTGACCGAACATGTAGCTTACAATTGTGGAGCTGAAGCGGCCCTGCGAGAACAGTCCGCCGTTCAGATAGCGGGACCTTACCGTATCGTCAATGCCTATGTTGAACCTTACAAGCTGCCAGCCGAACGAAAAAAGAGCCGTGAGTATAACGGGCACGGAACAACGCCAGTCGCATATGATCTTTTTCAAATCACCGAAAAAAGCCTTCATTATCACACCTTAAGGGACAATCGTCCGGTTGTTCTTAAAGCTAAAGCCGACTGACCAAGTCAGCTTTCAAATGATACCGTTACCGCGGCGAATACAGCTATTCCCTCGCCGCGTCCGAAAGCCGTAAGACCTTCGCCGCTTGTGGCGGTGATGCCGCAGCAGTCCGCCGGAATCCCGAGAATTCTACCGATACTTTCGCGCATCTCGGGGATGCGTTTGAAAAGCTTTGGCGTCTTCGCTTCAATCGATACCGAGACCGAAACGAGTCTGCCTCCGATACCGCCAAGGTCCGAAAGCGCAACCTTCAGGTACTCAGCAGAATCGGTTATGCCTTGGCGGCACATCTCATCGGCAACGCCTCCGAGAACGTTTTTGCAGGTAATGCCGGAGAGCGCATTGGTGACAGCGTGGAGAACTGCGTCGCCGTCGCTGTTGGCCGAAAGACAGGGCATGTTTTCAAATATGACGCCGCCGAGAATTAGGGGCTTTTCGAACTTTTTGCCGGGATCCGTCTCGAATGCGTGGGAATCCTGGCCGATGGCAAACCGCTCTGACATGGCTGCACCTCCGATCTCCATGCAGTTTAGCACGAAAGGGATAAAATAACAATTAAAATAAAACTAAAATTCTTCTTTAAGAACGAAAAAACTCGCACAGTGAGTGTTGACAAAGTTATTTTTTGGCGTATAATCAGGCATCCCGGCGGAGAGCGTCCGACTGCGGCTTTTGAGAGACCGCGGCGGCAACACTTCGCTCCGGAAGGTGGTGCTTTAAGTTTTGGATATTTTACTGTCGCTTTCAATAGCTCTGCTCGCGGGCCTCGGACTTTCCAGGGTAACCAAAATCTGGAACCTGCCTGCCGTGACGGCTTATCTCGTTGCCGGCATTCTGATCGGACCGTTCTGCCTCGGAAGGATTGGCGTTCCCGGTCTCGGCTTTGTAAGTGCCGCAAACGTTTCTTCATTCTCAATCATATCGGAGGTGGCTCTCGGCTTCATAGCTCTTGCAATGGGCAATGAGTTCCGCCTGTCCTCGCTCAAACAGATCGGTAAAAAAGCCGTGGTCGTGGCGGTCTTCCAGGCGGTTGTCGCAACGCTTCTCGTCGACGCAGCCCTTATAGGCCTTCACTTTGTCATGCCCAAGGTGCTCCCGCTCTCTGCGGCTGTGACTCTCGGTGCAATCGCATCGGCAACGGCTCCCGCGGCGACGCTCATGATCGTCAAACAGTACAAGGCAAAAGGCCCTGTCACAACCATACTGCTCCCCGTCGTGGCGCTTGACGACGTTGTCGGTCTCGTGCTTTTTGCGGTGTCCTTCGGTATCGCTAAGGCGCTCGAGCACGGCACCGTTGACGTGTTCTCGGTCATCATCGACCCTCTGATCGAGGTTGTCCTGTCGCTTCTCCTTGGCGGTGTCCTCGGATTCCTTTTCCACTTCGCGGAAAGGTTCTTCCACTCAAGAAGCAAGAGGCTCTCTATTTCGGTGTGTTTCACGTTCCTTGCCGTCGCGCTCTCGATGCTCTCGTTCAAGATCGGCCCGATCACGATCGGTTTTTCGTCGCTGCTCGTGTGCATGATGCTCGGCACCGTTTTCTGCAACCTCTGCGACTTCTCGGAGGAACTCATGGACAGACTCGACCGCTGGACGGGACCTCTCATGGTGCTGTTCTTCGTGCTTAGCGGCGCGGGGCTTGACATTGCCGTTTTCAGCAACTGGCAGGTCGTCCTGATCGGCGTCGTGTTCATCCTCGTAAGATCAGCCGGCAAGATTCTCGGCGCAAACGTGTCGTCAAGGGTCATGAAGTGCGAGCCTACGGTTCAGAAATACCTCGGAATCACGCTCCTTCCACAGGCGGGCGTAGCGCTCGGAATGTCTCTCACGGCAATGTCACTTGGCGAGGCCGGAGCTATCATCAGAAGCATCTCGCTCTTTGCGGTCCTGATTTACGAGCTTGCGGGTCCGCTCCTCACAAAGATTGCGCTCGACAAGGCGGGCGAAATCACGGAAAAAGAGGTTGCCCCGCGAAAGAAGGCAATCGAGGAGTCGAAGAAAGCCAAAAAGGAAAAACAGGCGGTCTGAGTTATGCCGCCAATGCGAGGCGCCGCACCGCGGCGCCTCTTTTGTAACGAAAAATCATATTCTCCGGAAATATGATTTTTCTTGCCCGCAGGGGAAAAACTTGGTATAATTACCGTTGCCGGAAAAGGCGTGCCGCAGGGATTACCGCCGCTTGGCGGGGAGCTTCCGGCGGCATTGGCGTGTTAAATATCGGAAAGAGGATCGTTATGGACACTTTTGAAGCGAGAAAACTGCACTACGAAAAGGCAGCCAAAACAGTCATTGCTAACCTTAAAAAGAGACACATGGAGGGCTATTATGCGGCCGACTCCGGAGAGGCTCTTAAAATCGCTCTTTCGCTGATCCCCGAGGGCTCGAGCGTCGCGTGGGGCGGCACACAGACGTGCAATGACATCGGTCTTATCGAAGCTGTGAAGAAGGGTCCGTACGAGGCTATAGACCGCCTTGATGCAAGAGAGTCCCGTGAGAAGTTTAAGGAGATTTACGGAAAGATCTGCACGTGCGACTATTTCCTTATGAGCACGAACGCGATCACGCTTGACGGCGAGCTCGTAAACATCGACCGCACCGGAAACAGGGTGTCGTTCCTTTGCTTCGGACCTGAAAATATTATCATTGTTGCGGGCATGAACAAGCTTGTAGAGTCGCTTGACGAGGCGATTTCGAGGGCGAAAAACACTGCCGCTCCCATAAACGCGGAAAGGCTCGACAGGAAAACTCCCTGCACGGCCGCCGGAAAGTGCGGAGACTGCTGCTCCCCGGACTGCATCTGCTACAACACGGTCATAACAAGACAGTCCGACAACGGCCGCGTAAAGGTCATTCTGGTGGGAGAGGAACTCGGATTTTAAAACTAAAGGCCGGCGCCGCCTTACAGAAGCCATTATATAAAGGGTTAAGGCGCCTCATACGGAAGAATCCGCCGATGCATCGGCGTGAAATCGACATAAGATAACGGAGGAAAATAATGTCATATAACGCAAGCAACATCTCTGTTCTTGAAGGTCTTGACCCTGTCAGAAACCGTCCCGGCATGTACGTCGGATCCACTTCGGTCAAAGGTCTCAACCACTTGCTTTACGAAATCTTAGATAACTCTGTAGACGAACATCTCGCGGGCTACTGCGACAAAATTTCGGTGTCGCTGAACAAGGACGGCTCCGCCACGGTCATTGACAACGGCCGCGGCATACCTGTCGATCTGCACGAAAAAGGCTATCCCGCAGAGCGCGTCATCATGACGACTCTCCACGCGGGCGGTAAATTCGACAACGCGAGCTACAAAACATCGGGCGGCCTCCACGGCGTAGGTTCGTCCGTCGTAAACGCGCTCTCAAAGCGCATGGTCGTCGAGGTCAGCAGGGACGGCCAGATCCACTACGACGAATACGAAAAGGGAAACCCTGTTGTTAAACTGAAAAAAGGCGACCTTCTTCCGGTGACCGGCACGACCAAGGCCACGGGAACCAAGGTCACTTTCTGGCCCGATCCGACAATTTTCGACACTGTTGTTTTCAAAGCCGACGCGATCAGAAACAGACTTAAAGAGACGGCTTATCTCAACCCGAACCTCACTATAACGTTCACCAATGCAAGAGACGGTAAAAAGGCAGAAGTGTTCAGCGAGCCTGAGGGCATTGCCGGATACGTCGACTCGCTCGCCTCCGCAAACCCCGAAGTCAAAAGACTCACCGAAACCGTGAGCATCTCGGGCTGCAGGGACGGTATCACCGTGAACATAGCTTTCTGCTTCCTGCAGACCTTTGGCGATACCATCGTGAGCTTCTGCAACAACATAAACACCATGGAGGGCGGAAACCACGTTAACGGTTTCAAGGCGGGTTTTGCGAAAGTTATCAACCAGTACGCCCGCGACCTCGGAAACCTCAAGCCCAAGGACCCCGGCTTTACCGGCAACGACACCCGAAACGGTATGACAGCCGTCATCTCGGTCAGCCACCCGTCGCCGCGCTTCGAAGGCCAGACCAAGACCAAGCTCGACAACACGGACGTCCAGAACGTGATCTCCGCGGTCATGAACACGAGCCTCCAGCACTATTTCGACAGAAACCTCGAAACCCTGAAGACAATCATCGGAAGGGCGGAGCTCTCGGTCAAGACGCGCAAAGAGGAAGAGAAGATAAGGACTAACCTTGGCGATAAGAAGTTTGCCTTTGAAGGCAACGGAAAGCTCGCCCGCCAGGAGTCAAACGATCCCTTAAAATGCGAGATTTTTATCGTTGAGGGTAATTCTGCGGGAGGCACCGCGAAAACAGGCCGCGACAGAAGGTTCCAGGCGATTCTGCCTATAAGAGGTAAGATCCTGAACGTTGAGAAGCAGACTGTCGACAGGGTACTCGCCAATGAGGAGATCAAGGCAATCGTTGCCGCGCTCGGCTGCGGATTCCTGCAGGGGTACGGAAACGACTTTGACATCAATAAACTCAGGTATTCGAAGATTATAATCGCCGCGGATGCCGACGTCGACGGCGGACACATCTCGGCTCTGCTCCTGACTTTCTTCTTCAGGTTCATGCCCGAGCTCATCTATGCCGGAAACGTCTACAGGGCGATGCCGCCGCTCTACAGGGTGACGCCGAAGCGCGGAAAGATGGAGTACATCTACGACGACAAGGCCCTTGCCGATTACCGCAGGGAGCACGGAAACAACTTTGACATACAGAGGTACAAAGGCCTTGGCGAGATGGACGCGGANNGCTCTGGGAGACCACGATGAACCCCGCGACCAGGAAGCTGAAGCAGATAAGCATGGATGACGTTGTCGATGCGAACAACATCACGTCGATCCTGATGGGCGAGACTGTTGCGCCGCGCAGACAGTACATCGAAGAGAATGCCGACAAGGCGAACGTTGACGTGTGAGGTGATTGAAAATGGCGAAGAAAAAAGAAATCGTACAGGAAGAAATCGTTGAGGAGATCATTCGCGCCGATTATTCCGATGAAATGTCATCTTCATTCATGGACTACGCGGTGAGCGTTATTACGGACCGCGCAATCCCGGACGTCAGAGACGGTCTTAAGCCTGTCCAGAGGAGAATCCTGTGGGCAATGAAACAGCTCGGCCTCTCATCCTCAGGCGACTACAAGAAATCGGCAAGGGTCGTCGGCGAGACCATGGGTAAGTACCATCCGCACGGCGATTCCTCAATCTACGAGGCGATGGTCCACATGGCGCAGGACTGGTACTTCAACCACCCGCTGGTTGACGGCCACGGAAACTTCGGCTCGGTAGAAGGCGACGACGCAGCCGCCTCGCGTTACACCGAGTGCAGGCTCTCGAAGATTTCAGAGGACATACTCCTTTCGGACCTTGACAAGGAAACCGTTGACTTTGTCCCGAATTTCGACAACAAAGAGAAGGAGCCCACTGTCCTTCCTTCGGTCATCCCTAACATACTCGTGACGGGAACGGACGGAATAGCCGTCGGCATGGCTTCCAAGATGCCGACGCATAACCTTGGCGAGGTCATCGACGCCGCCTCGGCTCTTCTTGACAACCCGAATCTCACAACAGACGACCTGATGGAATACATCAAAGGACCTGATTTTGCGACCGGCGGCATCATCGTTAACAAGAGCGAGCTTGCCGAGATTTACAGGACGGGCCAGGGTAAAATACGCGTGCGCGGCAAGATCAAAGCCGAAAAGGGCGACCGCGGCAAAATCAACCTTGTCATTTCGGAGATACCTTTCACCATGATAGGCGCGATCAGCGGCTTCATGAACAATATCGCCAAGCTCGTCCACACCAAGGCGATGCCGGACGTCACCGACATCAAGAACCTGTCGGGAAAAGAGGGTATAAGAATCATTGTCGAGCTCAGAAAGGACGCCGACGTGGAGCAGAACATCAATATGCTCTACAAGAAGGCCTCGCTTGAGGACACGTTCGGCTACAACGCGACGCTTCTTTCAAAGGGAGTTCCGTCGCAGATGCCTCTTGACAGGATACTGCGCGAGTTCTGCGAGTTCTACCGCGAGACTCAGACGAGAAAGTACGAAAACCTTCTGGCGAGGGAGAAGAGAGCCGCCGAAATTAGAGAGGGACTCATTGCCGCCATCGACGTTATCGACACAATCATTGAGATCCTGCGCGGTTCGGAGACGGTCGCACAGGCCAAGGCGTGCATGATGAAGGGCGAAACCGACGGTATCAAATTCAGAACCGCCGAGTGCAAAAAGATCGCTTCAAAGCTTCACTTCACGGAGCTCCAGACGGACGCCATCCTTGAGATGAAGATGCAGAAACTCATCGGACTCGAGCTGAACGTCATCGTAAAAGAACTCGAAACGTGCCGCAAAAACATTGAAACGTACACCGGATACCTCTCGAGCAAGGCAAAACTCAACAAAAAGCTCAAGCAGGGGCTTGCCGAGATCAAGGAAAAATATGCGGTTCCGAGAAAGACCGTCATCCTCGACGAGGAGGCCGTGGTCCTGAAGAAGCCCGAAATGAAGGAAGAGAAGGTTTACGCTCTCGTCAACAGGTTCGGCTACATCAAGCTCATTGACGATGCCACGATGGAGCGCAACCGCGAGAACGTTCCGAAGGATTACCGCTACGTCATGGAGGTCATGAACACCGGCCGCATGTACGTCTTCACCGAAAACGGCAAGTGCCATCAGATTAAAGCCAAGGACGTCCCTATGGGCCGCTACAACGACAAGGGCGTGCCTCTCGAGCAGGTGAGCGCGCTTTCCACCAAGGAAAACCACGTCTGCGTGGTCGCCGACTACAAACCTAAGGAAAAACTGCTCTTTGCAACCGCAGGCGGCGCCGTGAAGAAAGTCCTCATATCCGAGTTTGACACGACAAGGCGCACCACCGATGCCACCAAGCTCACAGCGGGCGACTCCGTTGCGGCGGTCATTCCGATCACCGGAAAGGGAAACATTGTGCTCATAACGGAGGGCGGATTCATCGTTGCGTTTGAAACGGGAAGCATTGGCGTGTTAAAGAAGAACTCTGTCGGCGTCACAGGAATCAAGCTCAACAAGGGCGACAAGGTCATCTTCGCGTGCGAAACCGACGAGAACGGCTGCTTCACGTTTGACGAGAAGGAGTACAAACTGAGCGAGCTTGACTGCGGAAAGAGGGCGACGAGGGGCAAGCCGCTCCATCCGTAAAAAGATATTGTTGATTAATATATATTGAGACTGAAACGGCGGCATTTTCGAACAGAGTGCCGCCGTTTTGAATACGGTTTGAAGGGGCGGGTTTGCGAATGTGCTTGTTGGCGGGTTTCATTTGTGGTAAAATGTGCTCAACTTGAAGCCCGCAGATCGGAGATGCGGGGAAATCAGTTTTGGAGGTTAATATGAAAAAGATTCTTGTTTTGACGGCAGTTCTTGCCCTGTCACTGGTACTTTGCATTGGCGTGTTCGCCGAAGAAAGGTATTCAGTCGACGCACTTTACATCAACAACAACGTTTACAATTCCGGCGAGTATGAGTTCGGCGGAGGACAGCCCGGCACTGAGGGTGAAGCATTCAAGTCCGAGGTTTACATCACCGAGGGCGACAAGATGTACATTCTCGGATGGTTCGCAAGCACCGAATCCAACGTTGACAGGCTGGTTTACAGAATCGACGGCGACGTCGAGTACGATTGCCAGGACAACTACAGAGACAGATGCGAGATTTACGACTACGCTTCGATTCTGCCCTGGGTTGAGGAGTGCGGCTTCGAGAGAACCGACTTCGTTAAATCCGGCTTCGGAAAAGATCAGGAAATGATGGAACTCACCGGTATCGGCGATCTTCCGGTCGGCGAGTATGACCTTGAAATCGTCGGCAAGTTCCAGGACGGTGAGGAGATGATCCTCCGCGCATACTATCTCTACATTGAGGAGAAACCCATTACCATCCGTGATTTCAATGCCGAAACCGACAAGCAGTACTTTGACCAGATACTCATCAACGGCGAGGAAAAAGCCAACGGAAACGACGCCGTCGCAGCTCTCAAGGCTCTGGTTGACGGATCGGACGGAACCGTCAATACAATCACAATGTACGGATGGTTCGGCATTGTGGATGCGGAGACTGCCTTTGGCGATGTCCTTGACAGCTTCGGATATATCATTGACGACGGAACCCCCGTTTTCGACAAGGCCTTTGCGGTCGATACAGAACCGGCAGTTTCCGAGTCAAACGGAGTGCGCTACAAAACCACGGTTGACGTCTCCGGTCTTCAGGACGGCGAGACTCACGTCATCACTGCCTGTGTCAAACTCAAAAGCGGCGACGTAGTCCTCTTCAACAGAGAAAACAGGGAAGCAATCATAAACTATAAGGCCCCGCTCGCGGCAACTGAGGTTCCTGTTCAGGAGACTCCTGAAGCCGACCCGACAGACAACCCCGGCGATGCGACTTCCGAGCCCGATGAGCCCACCGAGAAACCCGTAAGCCCGACAGATGCTCCCAATGACGGCTCAGCCTCCGACAGCGGCAGCAACAGCGGCAAAAAGGGATGCGGCGGAATCATCGGCGGCGGATTTGCCCTCATGGCTGCAGCATGCGTGCTCGCAATAAGGAAAAAGCATTGATCGGATTCCGCGGCTTTATACGGTTAATAAATGAAACTTGCGCGTCCTGATTCGGTTCAGGGACGCGACGGGAAAGGCGCTTCGGCTTATAGCTGCGGCGCTTTTTCTTTGGTTTTCGCAGCATTTTCGTGAAAAAACGGCTGATTACCCTCAAAAAGTATACGCAAAAGGGTTTTTCTGTTTGAAAAAAAAGAAATGCTTGAAAAAGCATTGAAAAAAATCTATAATACGTCAGTATCTATTAATAGATGTGCCGCAAGGCACAAATAATTCCATGGAGGTAACATATGAAAAAGGTTTTAGCAATTATCACTGTAGTTGCTCTTGCTCTTGCTCTTTGCGTCAGCTCCTTTGCTGCTCTGGATTGCGTTTACGTGAATGTAAACACGCTCCAGTTCAAAGACAGTGCTGTTGATGCGGGATATGTAGGCGATTCAACAATCAACATCGATCCCGGCGACAAGATCTACATCCTCGGATGGGCTGTAAAGAACGGAACAAATCTTGACTACGTTTACTGGACTGTAGACGGCGAAGCAAAATCGACCGACGGAACCGACAGCTATCTGCCCAGACCGGACGTTGCCGGAGTTCTCCAGGTTTCTGCTGATTACGCTCAGAGATCATCCATCGGTGCAAACACCGCTATGATGGAGCTTCTCGGTGCTGATGAGCTCGCAAACGGAAAGTATTCCTGCACAATCGTAGCTAAGTATCAGAATGAAGAGACAGAGATATTGAAGGCATTCACTCTCCAGGTCGGCCCTGCAGCAGAGAAGACCTACAAGCTCGTTCCCGGAACGACCACTACTCCTTACTTCTGGCTCACAAATGACGGCGATTATGCAGCTGTTGAGTTCACCACACTGGTTGACTTCAACGAGATTTCCGTTCCCAACACTTGGGCTACACGTGAGGATCAGAACAGAGAAGCTACAGTCGTTCTTTCGCTCTACGCATTTAAGTACAATGCTGAATATTCGATGACTCTCGCTCCGGTTGCTACAACGACCTATACGACAGTTATGGACGGCTATCCGGCTTGCGTACTCAGCCTTGGCGATTTCGTTTCTGCAGGAACTTATATCTTCGAGATTAAGACTGTCGGCGAGAAGATGATCGGTGACACAGCCACCGGTGGATACTTCGTTCTCGACAAGCCTGCTGCTGATGCTGACGAAGATTACTTCAAGTACTCCGGAACCAGCGCAAAGCAGTTCGCATTCGCAATCATCGGTAAGAATACCGACGGTGACGTTGTAACAGTTAACCCTGAGGACACAGATGTTCCTACAGCTCCTGTTTACAAGAACGCTTCGTTCGACTCCATCTACGTTGACGGTGCTCTGAACTTCGGCCAGGCTGACGGAGCAGCTTCTGACAAGCTTGACGGCGTTAACAGAACAGTCGGAAACGGCGACGGATCCATCTCTGAGATCAGACTCCGCGGCTGGATCGGCTTTGAGCAGGAAATCGAGTTGTTCGGATACAAGATCGGCAATGCAGAGCCTGTATTCGATGCAAGCTTCACAGAGGCTACTGAGCCTGCAGTTAAGGCTGCCGGCGGTGACAACGCTCTCAGATTCAACGTAACAGTTCCTGTTGCCGGCATTGAAGGCGAACAGAAGGTCGTTATGGTTGTTAAACTCAAAACCGGCGACGTTGTTGAAATCGACGACACCCTCGTAGCTACCGGCCCTGCAACAGCTCCGAACACATCATTCACATTTGTTGGTACACCGGCTCAGAACCCGCCTACGGCAGATGCTTCAATGGTGATTTTCGTTATCGCTGCAGCAGCTATCGCTCTTGTAGTTCTTAAGAAGAAAGTTTTCTGATTAAAAACTCAGATAGCTTTTAACTAACCAAAAAACGCGGCCCGAAAGAGCCGCGTTTTTTGGCGGTATAATCTGTTTTAAAAAAGGCGCTGCCGTGGAACTTCAATGCTCCCGGGCAGCGCCTTTATAAGTCAGATCACTTAACTCTTTTGCGTAAAGAGTTCAAAATTCGTTTTAGAATGCTTTGTTAAGGATGTCAGCACAGTCAGACAGGAATGTGTTCATCCTGTCAGCGTCAAGCGGTCTGTGTGCAAGGAGCGCCAGGTTGTAGACCTGCCTTGCCAGCAGGACTGCTTCGTCGCTGAGCACGGGCTCCGCGACCTGCTTGTTTTCGCCTTCGCCTTCGTCAGCCTTGGTTTCATCGGCGGCCGCCTCCGAGCTTTCGCTGTCCGTTACAACGTCTGCCGCAGCAGCTACGGGCCCGGACGCATCAACGAGAGACAGAAGCTTTGAGACGACGGGGTTCTTGAGGTTTAAGACGAGCGTCAGGTTGTCGGACGGTTTTGTGTCCGTGCCGAGGCGCTTCATCATGTTCTGCATGCGCCTTGCCTGCTCGGTGAGGATGAGTATTGCGGGGAGGGCGGAGTCGATGGCTTTTGCGTCGACTGTGAGGCTCTCGTTGCCGGATGCCTTTTTGAAGCAGGCTGTGAGTTTTTCGGCGGTATCCTTGGCGGCAGCGTCATCGGAACCGTCCTTTGAATTGCAGACGGAGGACGCGACCTCGGAGTCAACTCTTGCAAACTTGATGTCGCCGCGCGAAGTGAATTCGATGTACTGCATGAAACTGTCGTCAATGAGAGTGTTCATGATCACAACGGGAACGTCTTTTGCGTTGAGAAGCTTGATGTAGAAGTTCTGAACGTCTGCGTCCTCGGTGTAGAAAATCGTCTTGGCGTCAGTCTTGTCCTTGGTTTTTTCGAGATATTCCGAAGCCGTGAGGTAGTCGCCGTCGGTTGTCTTGTAGATGATTATGTCCTTGATCTTCTCGTAGAGCTTTTCGTCCGTGAGGCAGCCGTATTTCACAAAAGCGTGAATGTCGTCCCAGTACTTGCAGTAGTTGTCGCGCTCGTCGTTGAAGAGGCCTGTGAGCTTGTCGGTGACTTTCTTCGTGATGTGGGAAGAAATCTTGGCGACATAGCCGTCGTTCTGCAGGAAGCTTCTGGAGACGTTGAGGGGCAGGTCGGGGCAGTCGATGACGCCCTTGAGAAGCATCAGGAACTCCGGAAGCACCTCTTTGATGTTCTCGGCAACGAAAACCTGGTTGTAGTAGACCTTGATCTGTCCGTCAAAGCGCTCGTAGCGGTCGCGGAGCTTCGGAAAGTAGAGGATGCCCTTCAGGTTGAAAGGATAGTCAACGTTGAGGTGAATCCAGAAAAGCGGGTCCTCGAAATCCTTGAAAGTTTTCTTGTAGAAGTCCTTGTACTCGTCGTCGGTGATGTCCCTTGCGGCCTTGAGCCAGAGCGGGTGAGTGTCGTTGATGGGCTTGATTGCATTGGCGTCTTCGCCGTCCTCAGCCTCATCAGCTTTCGCCTCAGCCTTTTCCCCGGCCTTTTCGAGGTCCTCTGCGCTCTCAACGTAGATTTCGTACGGGAAGAATGAAAAATACTTCTCAATTACGTCCCTGAGCTTCGTGATATCAAGAAACTCCGCAGAGTCCTCGCCAATGTGCATCGTGATGTAAGTGCCGCGCTCGTCAAGCTCCGACTCGGTGACAGTGTAGTTCATACCGTCTTCCGACTCCCAGTGGACGGCCTTCTCACCGCCAATGAATGACTTCGTGTCGATCTCAACCTTTGTCGAAACCATGAAAGAAGAGTAAAAGCCAAGACCGAAGTGGCCGATGATCTGCTCCTCGTCAGCCTTGCCCTTGTACTTCTCGATAAAATCCTTGGCGCCCGAAAAAGCAATCTGGTTGATGTACTTCCCGACTTCCTCCTCGGTCATACCGATACCGTTGTCGGAAACCGTGATCGTGCCGTGCTCCTTGTCGACCACGACCGTGATCTTCCACTCAGGCGAATCCTCAATCTCAGCCTCGCCGATGTTATCAAGCTTCCTCAGCTTACTGATAGCGTCGCCCGCGTTTGAAATGATCTCGCGGATGAAAATGTCCTTTTCGGAATAAAGCCACTTTTTAATGATCGGGAAAATATTCTCGGTGTTTATCGACACGGAGCCGTTATTTTCGCTCATAAAATCCCTCTTTTCCTAATGTTAATCGATGGCCCCGGTCCCGGCAGCCTTCCTGCCGCCAATGCCAAAGCCGTCTTTCTTCGTCGAGACATTATACAACTTTTGCGTGATTTTTTCACCGCCTTTTCCCGGTTTAAGATTGTTTTATTGTTATGCAAAAAACACTTGCGCTTTTTTTTATTTGTGATATACTTGCCTTTGCTGTTCGAAAGACCCGGTCTTTAGGAACAACGAAATAAACAATTTTTAGCGGAATTGTGTAAAGGTAGCACNNGCACAGCAGACTCTGACTCTGTATGTGAGGGTTCGAATCCTTCTTCCGCTGCCAACGCAAAGAAGGATCGTCGCCGTGCGACGGTCCTTCTTTGCGTTGGATAACAATGGAGAAGAAGGATTCGAACCCGAGAGGGTCGAGGCGTTAAACAAATCATCCGGTGGATGATTTGTAGCCGAGATCGCGAAGAGCTATGCTCGAGCAGCACCGGATGCAAGCAAAGCGCCGCAGACGGGCGAATCCTTCTTCCGCCATGAGTAATAAGAAAAAACAAAATACCCGTGCCCCGAAAAGTCGGCAGACTTTTTGCGACGAGGAAAGGTTAAGATGTCCGACACCATAGTATACATTCACGGCAAGGGCGGCAGCGCGTCGGAAGCCGAGCATTACAAACCTCTTTTTAAAGGCGGAAACGTTACAG
>DBWH01000049.1:19947-21760 GCA_002308595.1 Mageeibacillus sp. UBA1243
AAACGGCGACGTTATACTTATCGCCAATAGCATTGGCGCGTTCTTTTCAATGTGCTCCCTTGCAGACCTGCCGATAAAAAAGGCCTTTTTCATATCGCCGATCGTGAACATGGAAAAACTGATCGCAGATATGTTGGCGTGGTCAAATCACACAGAAGAAGAGCTGCGCATAAAAGGGAAAATCGAAACCGATTTCGGGGAGACGCTCTCGTGGGAGTACCTTAAGTACGTGAGGGAAAATCCGATCGGCTGGAAGGCTCCGGCAAGCATCCTTTACGGCGGAAACGACAACCTGACATCCCTTGAAACCGTATCTGAATTTTCAGAGCGGATCGGCGCGAAGCTGACGGTTATGGAAAACGGGGAGCATTGGTTTCACACGAAGGAGCAGATGGATTTCCTCGATTCGTGGATAAAAGGTTCACTCTGACAGGCCAAGCGCGGCAGAGTCTGCGACGAACAAAAAACATCCGGAGGTAAAAAAGTGGAAAAAGACTGCACGGTTTTCAGTAACGGGCAATATACTCTCGGACAGAAGAACGGACTTCCTTTTGTACGCATTGGCGGCAGGGAATACACCCTGACGTGCCATCCCTATGAGCCGTGTCTTTACGTTGCCGATGAAACCGCCAATGTAACCGCTGTCCACAACTCATTCGACCCCTCCGCCGTGCTGGAGGCATTCTCGGAAGGCGGTAAAGTCACTTCCATCACCGGAAGAGAATACACCGCGCTTGATTTTTGCAGGATGGTCGAATACGCCGCCGGAAAGCTCGATATTCAGATTGATGAGGCGGAGAAGTGCCTTGGCGTGTTCACTAAAAAGAAAAACCCGGAGACGGAGAAGAAGGCTGAATTTGCGCCGGCTGAGGAGGCTTTGAGCACGGAACTTGGGCGGATAATCGGGGACGGCGCTTTTGATGATGTTATCAGGCAGTATCCGGAAAGCGTTGTCGATTTCTGCCTTGTGAAAAACATGGGCTGCGCAACGGGTTATAACGCGCACCGGTCCGCGCTCATTTGTGCAAGCATGGCGCTGTTTACCGACGCGGATGACGGTGAATCGTGGCGCTTTGACCCCGGCAAGGCAACCGCAAAGCAGATACCCGCAAGCGACCTTTTTACCCATCTTGGCGATACCGCCGGGATGAACTACCGCAAGGCCTTCCTGAACCCGCCGATTCCGAACGGCTACACAGACAAAGACTTCGCCAAGGTCAATGCGGCCCTTTTCCCAAGCGGCACAGACGGGCTTGAAGTATACGAGTGGTCGACCGACTGGTCTGAATACTTTGACGAGGGTCATGAGTGGTGGGGCGCGCTCTGCCTGACGGTTTACGACAGGGCACTCGAAAGGTTTGCCGTTATTATGGCTTCAGCGACGGACTGACAGATTCCGGTATGAGGCCGAAGGTTCGGAAAGAAAAGCTGCCGGCAGTCAAGATACAGAACAAAAACTGACTTGCCTTTTTTCATATATAATGCGAGAATACCCGGTGTGCGGAGGAAATCGGACCTCCGCGCGGTATCATTGGCGGTTTGAAAGCTGAGCATCGGATATATGAAAGATTTCAAGTTTTTAAGAGCAGAAAAAGAGTGGCAGCGCGCGGGTGCCTATTCGGTGAGAGTCGAGGGCATGAACCGCGCGCATCATATTCCTCTTGAGGAGGAGTTTGACGAGCACGACGGCGAAGGGACAAGGTATATAGTTGCCCTTGACGACGGCTACCCTGTCGGAACGTGCAGATTTTACGAGACGGCATGCGATACGGTGACGCTGGGACGCGTTGTCGTGCTTCCCGAGTACCGCGGC
>DBWH01000049.1:21775-22564 GCA_002308595.1 Mageeibacillus sp. UBA1243
GCATGGATCGGCGAGCTTGGCTACAGCGTGATCGTCATTGACAGCCGCGTTTCTGTCGTGCCCTTTTACGAGAAGCTTGGCTTCAGACGTGATGGCTCGGGACCTGAAATGAACAGTGTTTTCGAGTGCGTCAGAATGGTCAAGAAAATCCGGGAATAACACTCCCGGGTCAGTTTTCTGCGGGTATGGAGATCAGAAGATACAGGGATGAGGACGCGGNNGGAAGTGTCCGCGCTTATAACAGAGACGCTTCGTGTGACCAACAGCCGTGACTACACGGAGGAGTACATTGAGGAGCTTGCCCTGCGCATGCGCCCGGAGGACATCAGGAAGCGCGCCGCAGAGGTTAACTTTTATGTTGTAAAGGACGGCGGGAAAACAGTCGGCTGCGGCGGAATAGGGCCTTATTGGGGCAGAACGGACGAAGGGCGCTTCACAAACATATTCGTGCATCCCGGGTACCAGGGGCGCGGCATCGGAAAGCTCATCGTAAAGACGCTTGAGAGCGACGGGTTTGCATCGCAGGTCAGGCGGATTGAGGTTCCGGCATCCGTCACGGCAAGAGATTTTTACATAAAACTCGGATATAATTACAGGAACGGGGAAACGGCGCCGAACGAAGACGGGCTCGTGATCCTCGAAAAATACCCTTAAAAGCCAAGATTTTTGGTTCTTTGCGCAAGTCGCCAAGGAAAAGGGACAACCAAAACTTTAGAGCTCTTTCTGAAAGGTGTCTTGCGACGATTATTCGCGACTTGCTTTTCGCGAGCTCCCCGCTCGCAGTACCTT
>DBWH01000011.1 GCA_002308595.1 Mageeibacillus sp. UBA1243
TTGTATACCTTGACAGGGGCTGATCACGGTTCGCCTTGGATTATGTTTTATCTTTTCTTCTTTCTCAAAATCACAGCCGCGGAAACCGCAAGGGCAAGGGCGGGTATTGCCGCGACAAAGCCGCCGCAGCCTTTTTTCTTTGAGCCTTCGTTTGATGCAGGCTTTTCTGTCGCATTGGCAGCAGGGTTTTCTGTAGGCTGAGCTGCCTCACCGTCTGTGGGAGCCGGTTCTGTAGCCTCGGGAGTGTTCGTGGGCGTAGGAGTCGGTTCGGGTGTCGGAAGGATCGAGTCGCCGCTTGCCTTGTATGACTCAGCGAAAGCGTTTGCCTCATTGGCGTCAGCGAAGAAGCCAAGGAGATAGAAGTTGTACGTGCAGTCGTTGTCGGTTTTAGCGAAGAAGTCGAATCTGCAGTCGTCAACGTTGCCGGTCCAGTACCTGCTCTTGCTGAAATCGAGCACCACGAACTGAAGGTCGTCCGTTCTCTCGTATGTGTAGATTATGTTCTTGGATTCAAGATATTCTTTGCTCTCGTCCGTGGCATAGTAGAACGAGCCGATTATATCTTCATCCGAGAGGAGAATCGTGTCATAGTCAAAACTTCCTACGAGAAGTAGCGCCTTGTAAGAGGAGGCGTCAATGCTTCCGAGCCTGTACGAGTCGTCATACGCGATCTGTCCGAACGGAAGTTTCACGTTGGGGTCAAGGCCCGCGGAGACGTCGAACACTGCACAGTTCTTGTCCTCGTCGTAGTCGATCGAGACAACGTGGCTGTTGTAGTTTGAGAAAAGGAAGAAATCTTCAACTTCCTCGTACGAGTTGAATCTCACGATGACGGGCTCACTTGCCGCAACTGCCTCGGGAGTGGGAGTCGGTTCGGATTCGGTTCCCTTCTGAACGAAATCGAATTCAAGGTCAAAGCCCGTGACGAGGGAAACGGAATAGATGCCGTCAGCCGTGTTGACCAGAACCGATATCGAGCTTCTGCCCTTGACCTCGGACACGTCAATGTCAACAATGAATCTTCCGCCGTAGTCCGCTCCGACCATTGCACCGGCCTCGTAGATACCGGGCTCTGTATCGGTGCTGAACTCGTCCTTGAAGACAGGCGGGTTGTTGTTGATCTGATATCCGAAGCTGTTTACCTCTGCGTCGCACATTGCCCAGCCCCTGACGGTCAGAACACTTGCCTCAGCTTCGATCTCAAATCCGTTTTGAACCATATAACTCTGGATCTGCACGCCGTCTCCGACCTGCTCACCGTCGCAGAGGAGGGAATCCCAGTGGCCCGTCAGAGCACCGACGTACTCAAATCCGTGGTGAACCTCAACATCCTCTTCCGCGCCGACGCTCAGCGAGACACACGGCAATATCATCATAATAACCAGTATGGTTGCGATTATCTTTTTCATATCAACCTCCGAAATTGCCTATACTGCGGCTTATTTATGTGTCATATTATTGCAAAAAAAGGCCTTTTTTACAAGCCTTTTGAAATTATTTCGCGTCTTAACGTTTGCCCGCAAATCGCAAATGTGGTATCATTTCATATCGGTTGGGAATGGTATTGGCGGTGTTTTGGAAAATCTGCAAACAGATTGTGCATCGGAACACGCCAATGCCCTTCACCCTTCAAAAACATACAGTGGCGAATACCGCCAAGGAGATTTATGATGACAAGAAAAGAGCTTGCAGAGCAGGCGTTTTCGGAGTGCTGCTCAGCCGCTACAACCGTACGCTACGGGGTCAAGCGGGGCCTGCCCTTCTGGAACGTTGAATCCACGCAGTTTATGTACGTGCCCGCTTTCCATTTCACGGCAGTACGCGGCATCTCCCGCTACCGTTATACGGCGCTCGACGAAAAAGGCGCCGTGCATTCGTTTGAGGCGGGCGACTGCTGCGCGCTCCTGACGCCTGTCTGGGCAGACCTGCCCGAAGGCGTCGTACGGCTCACCGTCACGGCCCTGAACAGCGACGGCAGCGAGTACGGGCCGTGCGGAGCGCGCACCTTCTACCGCCTTGCCCCGTTCCCGGAAAAAACGCCTGAGGCGGCCTGCCCCTACAGGGAGAGCGCCGTAAAGGCATACCGCTACGCGATGTCGCAGGGCTTCATTCAGCACTGGCTTAGGCACGGCGTGCCCGACCCGTACTACGACCTCAACTCCTATCCCAGCAAGATGATCGGTGCGCTTGTCGAGGCCATGATTTCATACGCTGAGCTCTGTCCGGAGGAAGCGGCCGACGCGATGAAAGTTGCGGAGAACGCCGCGGACTACCTCATAAGCATCACGCCGAGGGGCAACGTTCCCCTTGCCGATTTGCCGCCGACGTATTACCTTGACTTCTGCCCTGACCCGGAGAAATACGGCGTCATCACGTCAAACTGGCACGCGGCGCTGCAGCACAACGGCACAATGATGATGATCTACCCGCCGCGCGCCGGCCTCATGTACGTTGCCCTGTACAAGGCAACAGGAAAGCAGCGCTACCTTGACGAGGCCCTCAACATAGGCCGCTATTTCGTGCGTACGGTTGAGCCGAACGGCAGCTGGTACCTCGTGCGCTCCTGCGCGACAGGCGAGCCTCTGACGCAGAACTACGTATCTCCCATTGGCGAGGTCGTGCCCTTTATGATGAAGCTTTACGAGGTCACAGGCGACGAGAGTTTTAAGGAGTGCTGCGGAAAAGCCGTCGGCTATATGATGGAGAACCAGCTGCGCACTTACAACTGGGAGGGGCAGTTCGAGGACAGCCCGCTCTCGACGAACTATATGAACCTGACGCACTACGCGCCCGTGGAGCTTTCGATGTACCTTGCAAAGTACCGCGCGGACGACCCCTCTTCAATCGAACTCGCCAAGGAGCTCATGCGCTTTGCCGAGGACCAGTTTGTTGTCTGGAAAAAGCCCGCCCCCTGGCGACATCCCACCCCCGACGGCAGCGAGCCCTACGACCCCGCACTGTGGCACACCCCCGCGGGACTTGAGCAGTACGGCTGGTACGTTCCGATCGACGCCTCCACGGCTTCCATCGCGCGCGGTTTTCTGACCCTCTACGAAGCAGGCTGCGGCGAGCTTTACCTTGCAAAGGCAAAGGCGCTTGCCGATCAGCTGACCCTCATGCAGGGGCCCGACGGCAGGATCGAGACCCACTGGATGAACGTTGAAGGCGCAAGAAAGAATTTCTGGTTTAACTGTATGTTCGAAAGCTGCCGCCTGCTTGCGACAATGTCAAAGTACGAGGACGTTAAATTCGACTGAAAAAGCAAGGTGCCCGAGCACGCAAGCAGCAAGGCGGGCCCGAAAAAGGTTTTCTTTTTGGGCTCGCAATATGATAGAATACGAATTGGCGGTTTCATCGAGAAAATGCGAATGAAACGAACCCGCGCCGAAAGCCTGCTTCACGCGGCTTTGAAACTTTGAGATTTTGAAAACCCGAAACATACAGGCATCGCGCCCTGCGGTTTTAAGAACGGAACGAAATGAAAGTACTGAAAACCATCAAGAAATATTTCTTCTATTGCGGAATCGACAGAGACGAATTCAAGGCAATTAAGAAAGACATGTACGTTTCGAATTTTAAGGTTTGGCGAATTCTCCACCTGTTCATGGCGGCGTTTTTCACCTTCTTCGTTATCGAATCGTGCTTAGACCCGTTCTTCACGATAAACCTTCCTTTTTATCTGGCTCTTCTGGTTTACTCGGTTGCCGCGTCCGTGCTCTTCTTCGTCTTGAAGAAAGATTCGCTCATCGCGCAGCTTTTGATATACCTTTCGATATCCCTTCTGTTCCTGGTCAGCGCCATCGTTTCGCAAAACCATCCGGAGGCACCTGCGACCGCGTTCATAGTGCTTCTCATCGTGACACCGATGTTCATGATCGACAAACCCATCTTTATGTCGATTGAGCTCATTGCCGCGTCGTCTATATTCCTCGTCTGGATGTACAACGTGAAAGAATACAGTGTCTGGCATTTCGACATTCTCAACATCATTTTCTACACAGTCGTAGGCCTCTTCCTGCACGTTGTCGCCAATTCGATCCGCATCAGGGAGTTCGTCCTCACAAGAAAGATCAGCATCCAGAAGGACACCGATGACCTCACGGGCATCAAAAACAAAGGCGCCGTCACAAGAGAGATCAACAGGTTCCTTGCCGATGAAAGTTCTGACAAGGGCATGCTTTTTCTTCTTGACGTTGACCGCTTTAAGTCGATAAACGACACTTACGGGCACGACGTAGGCGACAGTGTTATCCGTCAGCTTGGCGAGTTCCTCGCGCAAAAGTTCACCTCAAACGAGATTGTGGGACGTTTCGGCGGAGACGAATTCCTGATATTCGTCAAGGACTCCGACAGCCGTGAAAAAGCATCCGAAACCGCCAAGGAGATCATCGCAGGCGCCTCAGACTACATCGAGCTTCCCGACAAGGACCGCAGGATCAGTCTGAGCATCGGCATCGCTATCTACAACGGCGTTGAAACCAACTATTCGGAGATCTTCAAGAAAGCCGACACGGCTCTTTACGAAACCAAGGCGGACCGTCAGAAAGGCTTCCACTTCTACGGCGGCTGAAACCCGGGCTGAAGCAGCCCCGGATAAAACACAAGCGCCGCAAGTTCAGATAATAAGCGATAATATGCATCAAAAAAGAGATCGCTCACGTCGCAGTGAATGATCTCTCTTTTTTACTTGTTAAGCTGTTTTCCTCAGATGAAAAGATTATAAATGATTTCAGCGGAAGGATTTTGAGGAAGCCGAGATTGCCTCCATCTCGGGAACGGGCTTTGAGAACAGGAAACCCTGCAGGTATTCGACCTTGGCGTTTTCGAGCTTTTTCCTCTGCTCCTCGGTTTCTACACCCTCCGCAACGATCTTCATATCGAGGTCGTGGATCATCGAAATGATGTGGTGGAGAACCTTGTCGCCCTTTTCGTTGTTGTCGGCGCCCCAGACGATTGACTTGTCGATTTTGATGAGGTCGAACGGGAACTCGGTTATGATGGAGTCATTGGCGAATCCGGTGCCGTAATCGTCAAGAGCAAACGAGAAGCCCCTTTCTCTCAGAGTTCTGATGACCTTGCCGATGTTGGACGAAGTGGAAAGCATCGCCGATTCCGTAATCTCAAGGCAGAACTGCTGCGAAGTGACGTTATACTTTTTCATGATCATATCCCACCTGTCCGGCAGCTCCTCGTCGGCGCACTGGAGGACGGAAAGATTGACCTCGACCTTGGTGAAAGCGTACTGATTCCCGCGGTGCCTGTCAAGAAAACTGCAGACCTCTTCAAACACGAAATCGCCGATCTCTTTTATAAGTCCGTTCTTTTCCGCCAATGGGATAAACTTGTCCGGTGTCACGAGCCCGAGGATCGGATCGTCAAGCCTTACGAGGGCCTCCGCCGTTAAGATGCAGTTCATATTGGTGTCATATATCGGCTGGTAGTAAACCCTAAGGCTGCGGTTTCTCACCGCGTTTTTAAGAGCCACGAGTATCTTTGACTCGTACCAGCTCTCCATCTCAACCAGCCTCTTCGCTGAGCCTTCGAAAATGAAGCGCTTCATGCGCGCCTTGTTGCAGAAGTGTCCCACGAACAAACCGGCAATGGAGAATATGATAAGATTCTCAAGACCCCAGCGGAAAACATCGTTAATAATTACGTTTTTCGCTACGATTGCATATCCGAGAACGACGCCTGTATCCACCGCGAAGTTCGTTATTGTCCTGTTAACGAAGCAGACAGGGGTAATGATAACGAGCGCTATCATAGTAACCGTCCTTACGTCAGGCTGGCAGATTGCAATTCCGATACCTGCCGCAAGATGGCTGAGCGAGAAGAAAAACATCGAAAATGTGAGAAGCGCGGGGACCCGCTTGATCACAAAATGACCGAGAATATAGGTAATAAAGCACACGCCGAGAGCCGAGGCGTAAACGAAACGGCACAGCTGGAATGAGTCCTTGCTGAACGAAAGAATCAGGCTCATCAGCCAGAACACCGAACAACCGATGGACCAGGAGACGAGATATTGGCGGTTGTCGTTAGCCACCATACCTCTGACATTCCGGAAGTCTTCATCGCTCAGTCCGAAGTTGAAGAGTTCATTCTTTATTCGTTTGAAAAAGCTCTTTATACGCTTCAAAGTGAATCCTTTCGGCCGTGTTTCAGCCATATTCAAGTGCATATTTCAGCCTGTTCAAAATTTTGAGTCACTTTGAATTATAACCAAACGAAAACAACAAATCAACAATTTTTACTATTTTTGCAGAATAACGCGCAATTTCGGCCGGAAAACGGTGTTTTCGGGGCCTAACGAGGCAAAAAAAACGGCGGCCGTTTGAGACGGGCGCCTTGGCGGTATCGGTATCAGTGCATCTTTTGTGTGTTTACTTGACTTTTTAGACCGAAAAGCGAGACGAACATTTTAAAACCGGAGAGTTGATGAAAAAATTATTTCAATGAGCTGCCATCTCATTTGTTCCATCTTCCGGTACCGCCAACGCGTCCTACCACAAGAATTATCAGAAGCGATTGTATTTTAGCACGTCAGCAACAATTTTTTTGTCACAAAACGTTTCATCGCTTTTGAGGGGCAGGCGCCTTGGCGGCAACCATGTTCTAAGTATTTTCGGACTGACTGTTTTTCTGTAATTTTACGCCCGCGGCGAGTTTTTCCCTGCCGCCGTCGACGAAGCTCGCAATCCTCAGCGTGACCGGTTTTATCTCTCCGCCAAGCACGAGCCGGTAGTTCATAATGAACGCGCCGGTTTCTTTGATTGCTCTCATCACGTTGTCCTTGGTGAAGGAGCTCATGTACCCCGGAAGGTCCTCCGCAAGCACAGCCTGTTTTCCGTCGATCGCTCCCTGAATGAAGAAATCCTTGCCCTCTTTCGCGAGTCCGAGGCTCTCATACTCATTGGTGGCAACATACTCCACGTAGTTGTTCGTTGACGGATCGACGATGTAAAGACTCAGGTAGTCCTCCGACATTGCCATCGTGAGCGCAAGCGCGTTTTTCTCCCTGCGCACGTTCTCCTCGGTGTCTCTGTGTCTCATCTGAACGTCGACGATACTGATACCGAAAATGAGGTGGTCATCGCCAAGGCTTGACATGCGCGTAACCTTCATGGTGACGTACATGGGCTTTCCGGTCTCCTTCAAACGGTAGGTCAGGTTGAACACGCCCTGCTCGTCTATCTCCTTCAAAATTTTCTCCTTGGAGAAAGCGGCGAAGAAAGGCTCCCTGTCCTCCTCGTAGATACGGTCGGCGGCTTTTATGCACTCCTCAAAGAAGTTCTCACCGTGTCGCTCAACGGCAAGGCCCTCGCTTCCGACAGGCGATCTGTACTCGATGAATTTCTCGGTGCGAAGATTGACGTAGTAGATGTTGTAGTAGTCTGTCGCCAATGCGCGCGCTATGCTCGCATAAGTCGTTCCCTCATCGGGCGGAGTGATCGAAAGCACCGCCACGGCAACCGCATAAGTGCCGTCTTCCGCATTGTACGCGATTCTCCTTGCGAACGAGTGAACCACCGAACCGTCGGGCATTGTCTCGTCGTAGAAGGCCTTTAAGCCCTGCTTGCAGCACGTATCCACGACGTTGATCATGAACGAGTTGTCGTATTCGACGTAATCCGTTCCCATGTGCGAGAGGTCAAAGTTGAGGAAGCGCTTTACGAATTGGCGGTAGGACTTGTTGCTCCTTGCAAAACGCGTTTTGTTTTCTTTCACCTCTATGATGCCCATCGGCAGCGTGTTGAAGGAATTCATGAACTGCTCCGCATCGCCGGCGGCCAGCACGGCAAGGTCATTGAGGTTGACACCTCCGACCGCCTTGAAGTAGTCCGACTCTTTGGGGTTCTCGTAACCGATCTGTTTGTTTTCGGCAAGTCTCTTGCGGAGCTGCTCAAGCGTCAGCGGCTTGCAATAGTAATAACCCTGGAGCTTGGAGCATCCGATCTCCTTAAGGAACTTCACCTGGCTTTCGGTTTCAACACCTTCGCATACAGTGTCAAGGCCGAGCGCCGTTGCCATCTTCATAAGCTCTGTGAGAATTATCTTTCCGCTCTCGCCCTCGTCAAGCTTCGTCATGAAGCTCATATCGAACTTGATAAGGTCAAATTTAATCGTCTGAAGAACGTCGAGCGAGGAATAACCGCTGCCGAAATCGTCCATCCAGATCTGGAACCCGAGGCTTCTGAACCTTTCAATCTGGGTCTTCATGAAGTCAAGGTCAGCCGCGATGACGCTCTCGGTTATCTCAATCGTAATAAGGTCGCGCGGGACGCCCGCATCATCAACTTTTTTACGTATTTCTTCGACAATATCGCAAGCCTCAAAATCCGACCTCGACAAGTTGATCGAGTGCGGAATGACAGTGAGGCCAATGCGCTTCTGATTGATAATCTTCTCAAGCACGCGGTCCAGCACGTAAAGATCCAGCTTGTAAATGAGGCGTGCCTCTTCGAGTGCAGGGATAAAATCCGCAGGAGACATCATGCCTCTTACCGGATCGAGCCAGCGCGAAAGAGCCTCCTCATCGCAGACCTTGCCGTTGACGGCACGGATGATAGGCTGGTACGCAACAATTATATGTTTTTCGCTGAGCGCCCTGTCGAAGTTTTCAATGATATACTGCTTGTTCTCAAGTCTTTCGTTGAGCTCGTTGCTGTAGTAGCAGAACGAGGACTTGGCGATACCCTTGAGCGAATCGCAAGCAAGCTTTGCCCTGTCGCATGCAATACTTACCGGCAGCGTATCATCATCGGGGCAGCGGTAGATACCCGCCCTCACCGGCGGCGAATCTTTCTTCTGCTCTTTAAACTCCCTGAAGAGCCTCCCAAGCTTCTGTTCGCGGTCGGCCTCAGTGCAGATCACGACAAAGTTGTCCTGCGCGATGTGGCAGCTGTTCTCATTTCCGAATATATCGGCAATGAGTTTCCCGAAAGTCTGAAGCAGCTTGTTTCCTTCGTCGAAGCCAAATTTGTGGTTAAAGTATTTAAGACCGCAAAGGTCCATATAAATAATGGCGGCATTGTCGCAGGCTGAATGATCCGACCTGCGCATAGTCTCTGTAAGTTCAAAGAAATAGGTCATATTCGGCAAGCCGGTGAGCCGATCATAATGACTGTTTTTGACAAAGCGATCCTCTCTGAGAGCATTACTCATAGTCAGGTTAAGACTTTTATCGTGATGAAGATCGTCATCGTGGAACGGGCCCTCATTGGCGTACCAGACATGGGCAAGACGCACCCCGTCCTCAGTGAAAACATGACTTGCAAAAGCATGAACAATGATATATCCCGGTTCATTACACCTTCCGGAACGGTAAACGACATTGTATTCACCGCCTTCTGTCGCAAAACGAACAGCGGCATCGGCCACTCTCATCACGTCATCGGGATGAGTGTACTTGTACATATCGTGGTCCATGTCGTAGTACGCCTGTTCAAGAGTATCATACCCGCAAAGCGTGCGAAAACCGTCCGACAGTGCGACTGTTACTACTCGCTTATCCAGAAATTGATACACCGCAAAAGGCACCTTCATGCCTTCTATCAACGACAGCCTGTCGTCATCGAAACGGTATCTTTCCATATGCATTACCTTTCCTGCACCGGCATAAGCCCGTGTATGCATTCGGAATATATCAAAACCATTTGTGTATTAATTTGGATCATTGATAAATCAATGATTATTTTTCGGGTTCTTTTCTATTATACTATCGTTTTTGCAAAAAATAAACATCCTTCCGAAAAAAGTTGCAAAAACGCCTTCTGTACGTTTTCTTTACAGTACAAAAGGCGCATTGGCGTGTCGTCACACACGTTTTTGTCGTTTTTTTTCGAGTTTTGTCAGTGTTTGCGCGAGAAATGAAACATCCGTATCCCGCCGAAGCAGCCGCCTTAGACTGTCGAAACAGTTTGATTTTTTGTCCGCATTTGGTAGAATGCTTTCAGCATAATAAAGTCAATTTGCATCAAAAATATAATTTAAAGACTGTTGCGCGACAGTCGGAGAAGGACATCAGATGAGATACGGATTTTTTGACGACAAGGCAAAAGAATATGTTATCACGACCCCGCACACACCGTTGCCGTGGATAAACTACCTCGGCAGTGAAGAGTTCTTCGGGCTCATTTCGAACACTCTCGGCGGCTACTGTTTCTACCGCGACGCAAAGCTTCAAAGGCTTCTGCGATACAGGTACAACAACGTTCCGCGCGACACAGGCGGCAGGTTCTATTACATAAAGGAGCGCGGCAGGCAGGCGTGGGCGCCCGGGTTTAAGCCCTGCGAGACACCGCTTGACAGCTACGAGTGCCGCCATGGCCTTGGCTATACAAGGTTTCTTGCGAAAAAGGACGGGCTGGAGTCGTCACTAACGTGCTTTGTTCCCATTGGCGAGACGTGCGAAATTCACGATTTGACGATAAAAAACACCGCCAATGTTAAAAAAGACGTTCTCGTTTACGGATGCATGGAGTTTTGTCTGTGGAATGCCGTTGACGATTCCCAGAACTTTCAACGGAACCTGAACATCGCCGAGAGCGAGGTTGAGCCCGGCGTCATTTATCACAAGACTGAGTACCGCGAACGCCGCGACCACTACGGTTATTATGCGTCGGTTTCGGAAACGGCAGGCTTTGACGCTGACCGCGACACTTTTCTCGGGCGCGAAGGCGACTGGTCCGACCCGCAAATGGTCAGAAACGAGTCGTCGGGAAACTATTACCGCGTAGGATGGTACCCGATCGGATGCCACAGGCTTGAGGTTGCTCTTGAGCCCGGCGAGTCAAAGCGACTCACGTTTATTCTCGGATACGCGAAGAACCCGCGCGACAAAAAGTTCATTGCGCCCGGCGTTATTCGCAAAGACACCGCCAAGCGCGTCATCGGGCAGTTTTCAGACCCTGCGGCGGTAGATAAAGCTTTTGATGCATTGGCGGATTACTGGACGGGATTGCTTGCAAAATTCAGTGTTGAATCCGGAGACGAGACACTGAACCGCATGGTCAACGTCTGGCACCAGTACCAGTGCATGGTCACGTTTAACATGAGCCGCAGCGCATCGTTCTACGAGACGGGAACAGGCCGCGGAATGGGCTTCCGTGACTCCTGTCAGGACCTTTACGGCTTTGTGCATATCGTACCCGACCGGGCAAGAGAGCGTATCATCGACATCGCTTCAATTCAGTTTGAGGACGGTTCGACATATCACCAATACCAGCCGCTCACGAAACGCGGAAACAACGACATCGGCGGAGGCTTCTCAGATGACCCGCTGTGGCTTGTCGGTGCCGTCTGCGCTTACGTAAAAGAGACCGGTGATTTCACTATTCTTGACGTCCCCACACCGTTTAACAACGTTCCGGGCACCGAAGTACCGCTTATGGAGCACCTGCGCCGATGCGTTCGGTTTACCGTTGAACACCTCGGCCCGCACAAACTGCCTCTTATGGGGCGGGCCGACTGGAACGACTGCCTCAACCTGAACTGCTTCTCGGAGGAGCCCGGCGAAAGCTTTCAGACGTTCGGTCCGTCGGAGGGTCCCGTCGCGGAATCCGTATTTGTCGCCGCGCTTTTCGTCAAGTACGCCGGTGAATATGCCGGTTTGTGTGAAACTGTGGGACTTGATGATGAGGCAAAAGCCGTCAGAGGACAAGTTGAAACCATGGAGCGCACGATTCTTTCCGAAGGCTGGGACGGCAAGTGGTTCCTGCGCGCCTACGATGCCTTTGGCGTAAAGGTTGGAAGCAGCGAGAATGACGAAGGAAAGATATACATTGAGCCGCAGGGGTTCTGTGCCCTTGCAGGCGTCGGTGTCAGTGAAGGATACGCGCTTCAGGCGCTTGATTCTGTGAGGGAGAATCTCCTTGGCGAGTACGGTGCAGAGCTTCTTGCACCCTGCTATACGCGCTATCATGTGGAGCTCGGAGAGATTTCGTCCTACCCGCCCGGATTCAAAGAGAACGGCTCGGTGTTCTGCCACAACAACCCTTGGGTCATCATCGGTGAAACCGTCCTCGGACGCGGGAACTACGCTTTTGACCTCTACAGACGCATCTGCCCCGCGTTTTTTGAAGACAAGAGCGAAATTCACGAGACTGAGCCCTACTGCATGCCTCAGACGGTCACGGGACGCGCCACAGGCGAACCGGGACACGCCAAGAACAGCTGGCTCACAGGCACAGCTTCATGGGTGTTTGTCGCGGTATCACAGGCAATCCTCGGAATTCAGCCTGACTACAACGGGCTGCGGATCAAGCCATGTCTGCCAGACAGTATCAACGGTCTTACGGTGACACGCGTGTTCCGCGGAGCAAAATACATAATCCGCATCAAACGCACCGGAACCGCATCGCTCTCCGCAGACGGCATCTCGTCAGAAGACTTTGAGGTTCCCGTGAAGCCCGCAGGCACCGTGACAGAAGTTGAATGCACAATCTGATTTAAAAAACACAAGTATTAAATACAGTCATTGACACACAACGCGCCCGTTTGGCGCGTTGTGTGTTTTTCGCTAAATGATTTTCCCGTCTGCCAGCTTTATAATTCTCTTGCAGCTTTCCGCAACTATCGGGTCGTGTGGAAAATCCCATAACTTATGTCTGAAGTATTCAGTTCTCTTCTGTAACGACTTTAAGAATTTTTGAGTTTTCAATCTTAGAATAATCGATTGATTCATCGAATCCTTCGTCAAAACCGAGAAGAATATCAATTTCACCTTCATTTGTCAGGATTTTGGTTATCCAAACAAAGAATTCCGACTGAGTGTCATAAAACCGGGCAAAAATGTGCCTGATTGCCGGATAGGTACTCTCCAAGGTTTGAAATGTAATATCCTTTTTCAGCTTATCTTTCGCCAATGATGTTAATTCAGGTGATGCAAAATAACACTCCCCAGTGTAGATCCAATCGTCATACTCTTTTTCGGAGACATTATTGACTTCCGGATTGTCATCTTGGCTGTTTTCAAAAAGCAGAGCCGCAAAAAGATGGCCATCCTCGAACGCTAATTTGTAAATCACGGCAACCTGTTTATTTAAAGTTTTCTTGGCGTATTCAATTTTGTAAATCCGGTCAAAGTCCTTAAGCGTTTGGGGATAACGACTCATGCCGGACAACGGAATCTTTGCCTGTGGTATGTTTGTCATGAACAAGTCAATATCAATCGGCTCAAGAGCGTCCAACTGATTATCTTTTATAATATCGCTTGTTAAACTGATAGGGTCATTTGATGTGTCCCTGTGCGTCTTGTTTTTTTCACTGTTTTTTGTAATAAGTACCGCCAATGCAACCGCACATATGACCACAATACTTACCGCGATGACAATGAAGAGAAATTGTTTTTTCATTGAGAAAACCTCCTATTAATTTGAAACGGTTATGATGTACGAATAAATCGTACAATCATAAAAATCCCAGATTCTGTTCACTAATTCGTTAGTGTCTGAATTGTAGGAATCCAGAGTCCAGCCAAGCGAATGTGTCGAAGATGGTATTACTCCAACATCTAAACGCTGAGGTTCAGAAACCGATAAAAACCCATGTTTATTAGCCCATTGTCCATTAGACATTTGGTACCATAAATGATAATCATAAAACACATATGCAAATTGTGTACCACCCCAGTAGTAGAAGTTCGTAGTGAGTCCACCGCGTATAACAACTCTGTATTGATTTGAATCTAGCACTTTATAATCTCCATTTTCTATAAAATCAGCCTCATATACAAAAGAATAGTTGTTGTCTGTAAGCCAGTTTTCAAAATCTTCTTTCAAAGAGAGAGAAAACCCATTTTTAACTAAACTGGAATACTCACCATTAAAAGTTGGTTGAATACTATTGATATATGTATCTGTAAGCGGAAGCCATGAGTCAGGTTTATCATTCCTCATCATAGCATAACCATGACAGTTTATTTGTGTGTATTGTGAGGGGGCCAATTCTCTGAATGGTTGATTGCCAAATGAAACAAATAACCACTCATCGCTATATTCCAAATCGTTCGTGTATTCCATATTCACAATAGTGTTATTTGAGGAATCGGCACCGATTACGTAACCATTAGATAAATTTCCTTTTGCATATAATTTATATGCCCCCGATGAAGATCTTGAAATGAACCATTTTGTAGCATTGTTTAAAGAGGAATACTGTCTCGTAATTGCCGTAGTGCTGTTTAGTGATTCCACTCCAAGGTATTTGTTGCTTAAACTATTTTTGATAGAGTACTGGCCATTTGAAAGATACTCAATGCACCATTTTTGATTGCTTGCACCATGAAAAGACCAGCATAACACCTCATCATTATCATAATAACCTGAAGCATCCGCATAATTCCCTGAACTCTTGTTTTTTAAATAGTAAGAACCATCCGGGATTTTTACATAAACCGAGCAGGTGGCACAATAATCTTGACCGTCTATATTAACTGTTGCTGCAATTGTTGCGGGATATGCATTTGCTTTTACAGCAGTTACAACTCCTGTATTGTCAACTGTCGCAACAGCCGGATTGTTAGTTTGCCAGCTAATTGTTGCTCCTGGAGGAAGTAATACGGCATTAAGCGTGTAAGATTCACCTTCATTGATACTAATTGAGTTTTCCAGAAAAATCTGGGGAATATAATCAATTTTTACATACGGTCGTCTTGTAGCGGTTATGCTTTCAGAAGAATCAAAAGCCTTATTCTTGGATTGGTCTGATTCATTCAAACTTTTAAGCATAAAACCAAGAGAAATATCTGACGGATTAAGTTTCCAATCCCAAACAAGGCTAGTTATGTCATACTCAGCAAATGTTGCCGCACTGGGATTTTGTGTATCTACCAGAGTATAATTTCCGTTTGGGCTTGTGTTATTCCACGTGGCGGTATTTTCTGTCCATGCAGCTCCCGTATATTTATATAAGTCAACTTGTTGTGCTGCCGTTCCCGATGAATCTCTAATGCAAAATACTGCGGATGTTATTTGTGTGTACAGAAGTTTGTTATAAGTAGAGTTAGAGGTTAGTCCTGGTATACTGACAAGCATTCTGCCAATATCATATCCTCCATCAACATAACCTGTATGGTTATACTGCCATGTGCCTGTAGCAACACTGGGTTTTCCACTGTATATGGTCGTATCAGCGATATATGTCGAATAATCTGATGAGTTTACTCTGAAATAGGGATCTATCACAACCGGGTAAACAGTTTCATCTGATGTAAGAAATTCAACAGGAACATTTAAAGATATAAGCCATCTGTTCTCCCCTGCTGGGCAATAACTTATTTCACCGGTTATAAATCGACCAGAAGCATCGTAAACGTATACCTCTCCAACATTAAATCTGATTTCAGACTCTTTGGCGGTAGCGAAGTAGAGTTCTCGTCCATCAAAAAAAGGTTTAAGGGAATCTGATGATATGATAAAGTCAAACGAATTTATTCCTTCAAACTTTTTTAAAACAATATCCTGCTTTACTCCTGTTAAAATAGGAGTAAAAACAAGGTCTGAGTTATCCCCAAATAACGACGGGTAAACTATAGAGTTATCCTCCTTAATTGCTTTTGTATCTTTTCCTGGCTTTGTCGGAAGCAATAACAACGTATGATTATCAAAAGAAACGCTTACTCCTTTAGAAAAATCACTGCCAAGAAATAATCCAACGTTGTTTTGTTTAGTGGTGTATCCGTCAGCTGTCTCACACAAGGAGATGTCTCTCTCAACGATTTTTTTATCCTCGCTGACGAACTTTACGTCTTCTCCAAAGAAGTAGAGACTTCTCGTTCCATCTTCTCTTTCAAATATGTACGAATTTAGACTTTCCTCATCTTCAATTCTTTTAGCATAGCCATTTGATAAAAACAATTGTTCGTCAACATAATTCAATATGCTACAATTCTTTGTCAATGACTCTGCTGATGTTGATTGAGTTACGCTCAATAAATCGTCCACAGGCAAATTGGGAATAGCTGCTGTATCCAAAGAAGGGATTGCCATAGAGGAAAACAGCATCACAATTACCATTATTATATTTAGAATCGATTTCTTTTTCATTTTTTATACTCCTTTTACAAATTCATTCATTATGAAAAACATGTGCCCTACCTTAATTGTTTGCGCTTCTACATAACACGTTACGCTGGTGGCTAATCACACTTAATATGATATGCTATTTTATCTCGAAAGAAGAATAACTACCATAAATGGTATTATGTTATTATCCGCCAGCTGTTACAGTAATATGTTTTGCAATAGCATTATCTTGATTTGCGCACATATGTAAGCACGCTGGGACAAAGTGCTACGATTGTTCATTCGGCGGAGAGCGATAATTGTTGAGAATTAAATCTTGAAACGTTGTTTCATACTTCTTAACAACTGTGTTAGTTCTCATATTTAACCTCCTTTCATACTATAAAATGTCGTTCAATGGCATGTTGTTCTGCCGGATTAGCCGGTAATAAAATGTGATCATAGTAGATGCTACCATCTGAATCATATTACCTATAGTAATCAAGGCTTTAGCCAACAATGATTATAATCAATCTCACGTGACATATCAATACTAAGATTTCAACTCCTGCTGTTTCAAAGTTTTTAAAGGAATAATGGTTTAAGGAGGAAAAACCTGTACATACTATACGAAGCCGGTTTGGCGCGATTTTCCAAGTCGTGTAATCGATAGAGCTCAAGCAATCGTTTGTTCGAGGTGCACGTAAGCAGATTAACAGCCCCGGGATGCGAGACCTCAGGGCTGTTTATGTTAGGGCATTTCAAACCGTAAGGCTCCTCCCCGCAGGTCCGCTACTCATTTGCAATTGGCTTCAAACGTTCCAAAATGTTCTTCATGCGCGGGTCATCCTGAAGTTCGGCATACGACTGAGAATTCAGAATCTTCAGCAGTAAGCCGCATTCATTTTCCGTATAGTTCTTAACGGCATTGATTGCGGAGAAAGGAACCTTGTTTACCATAAAAGATGTAAAAGAGCCGTCTTTAAGAGTGTCGTAACTGACGGCATGATCTGCAGCTTTATCAAGGCAGGCCAGCGCATCCTCACGTTTTCCAAGCTTCATATATTCTTTTGCCATTTCTCTGAAGATTTCTGAGTACCGCGTGTGGTAAAAACCGCAGTTTCCGTCCGCATAGAGCAGATTAAAGCAGGCGATTGAGAATTCAAGGGCTTTGATTGTGTCTTCCGGTGAATAGTTTCCTTTCATGCACATGATGCGTGCAGACAATTGAATTTGATCTACGTTTCTTTGAATGTTGGTCTGACAGTATTGAACAGCTTCCTCTCCTTCCAGAATATAACGCATCAGTTCATTAGCCTGCGTGGGCCCTGCCATATTGGCGTATTTTTTTGCCGATTCCACATCTTTTTTCTCGGTGTAATAGACCATACACAGGCAATGGATCGTACTGCTACGCATGGAGTCATCGGTGGATTCCTTCAGAATTCTCTCACCGCATGCAATGATCTCATCAAAGTTTTGGCTTCGATCCGCTGCATTCAAAGCCCACATCAGGTTGTAAAGCACTGACAGCTCGTTTGGGAATTCCTGTTTGGCTTCTTTCCACAGCTTGACACGCTCCGGGCTCTTGCCTTGGCGGAACAGTTCTGAATTCTTTTCTTCGTACGCAAGCAGCTTTTTCTTTTTTTCAATCTCGCCAACGCCTAAAAGATCATCAATGCTTACATTGTAATAGGATGAGATTGCCGGCAAGAGCGTTATGTCGGGATAGCCTTCGCCGCGCTCCCATTTGGAAACCGCCTGAGTGGAAATACAGAGATGGTTTGCCAGATCTTCCTGTTTAGTGCCTTTTTCTCTGCGGAGCCGTTTTAATTGCTCACTCAATAAAATATCCATTTTATTTCCTCCCGAATAAGTTAATAGTAACAAGCGCTTGTTCCAAGGATATTGTAGCAGAAAGCAAGCACATTACAACAAACGCGCTGTTTAATATGAGTTGATTCAATCAACGAACAGTTGAAAAAGCGCTTTCCACAGCCCCTTTTTCGCTAAATGATTTTCCCGTCTGCCAGTTTTATAATTCTCTTGCAGCTTTCCGCAACTATCGGGTCGTGTGTTATGACAATCACTGTCTTGCCGTCGGCATTCAGACTTTTCAGCAAATCCATAACCGCTTTCGAACTGTCACTGTCAAGAGCGCCTGTCGGCTCATCCGCGAGAATGATGTCGGGATCATTCGCCAATGCCCTTGCAATAGCCACGCGCTGCTTCTGTCCTCCTGAAAGAAGCTTGACCTTGTTTTTAATGTGAGTTTCGGGAAACCCCACCTTGCGAAGCGCCTCGACAGCCTTTTTTCGCATTTTTCCGATCGGCAGCTTCGTAAAAAACAGCGGAAGCATCACGTTGAAGATTGCATTCTCATTGGGCATAAGCGAGTAGTCCTGAAAAACAAACCCGATACGGTTGTTTCTTATTGACGCATTCCGGGAGTCCTTTGAGAAGTCCACAGGCTCACCGAAAAGTTCGAATTCGCCGCTGTCTCTGCTGTCCAGAAGCCCTATTATGTTGAGAAGAGTGGTCTTGCCGGACCCCGAAGGACCCGTTATTGCAATCATCTCGCCCTCTTCCACCGAAAAGGAAACCCCGTCAAGTGCATTGACAGACATATCCTTCAGCACAAATCTTTTACGCAGATCATTTACCCTTATGACAGTCATACTATATCTCCTCAACTACCCTTTGAATGTGCGAATTCGTTCTTTTAAGTAAAAGCGAAGCCGCAGCAATAATTGCCAAAAACGCCAATACAGTTCCTCCAAGAAGCAAAAAGCTCTCCGGAGTTATCGAAATATTCTCGAGAAGCTGTCTTCCTCTTAAGCAAACCGCCAAAATGATTGCCGAATTGACTGCAGCTCCCGGTATCAGAAGAAGCGAGAAAGCGGCTATCATCAGCGCGGTGCCTTGGCGTCTTGAGCAGCCTATCAATTCGATGAGCGCAACGGTATTTGTCTCGCTGTCAATCGACATTACAATGATTGCAAAGCTTGAGGCAAAAGAAAGACCCATAATGAGCAACGGAATTGCCGAATATGAATCGATATTGTTTTTGGCGACAAGATTCGTTCTCTTTTCTATCTCACTTTTTTCCTGCACCCCGATATTATCAGCCAGCAGAAGTGCCGCCACTTCGTTCCTCGCAGCTTCGTCCGAATCGTCCGTGAAAAGAACGATTCCGTTTGACGGGAAAAATGAACTGTCTCCGAAGCCTGCAAGCTCACGAAAACAGTCTCTTGCAAACCGGTTGTCAAGAACATAAATATCATTCCCGCAGGGGGAGAAAATGTTATATGCCGACACCGCGTTAGACCCTGTCTGAAAATTCATTATGAGCGCGTCATCGGATACTACACCGTCTACAACGAGCTCCACATCTGTCTTGGCGTTTTCCGTAAGCAATGAAGCTTTAATCTTTTGACCTGACGAACAACCCTTCAAAACAGACCGGGAACTTACGACCCGAAGCTCTTCCCCTCCGTCATTCCTGCTGAGAGTACCGCCAAGGCATTTTGCCGAAGATACCGCCTTGAGAAAGTAATAATCATTTTTATACTTCACGTTTGCCAGGAAGGAGACATATAAAACGTCTTCCACATACTTGTTGTCTGCCAGAAGAGATTCAATATCCTTTTTCTGTCCAAGTGTGTCAAAATATACAAAGCCGCCTCGTCCGGACACGTTATCAAGCTCCTTTTGATACTGTTTCGGCAGCTTATACAGACCTGCCAGATATATCACCGCTGTTTCAGCTGCGAGAGTGATGAGCATCAGCAGAACGGCCTTTGATTTCAATTGGCGTATTATTTTAAACAGCAACACAATTTTATTCATAATGCTTCACCACCGTGGTATAAGAGTTTCTTATGAAATACACCGCAAACGGAATCGACGAGAATACAGAGGCAAGCACAATTATGCCCACCGCAACTGCGTACTCTTTCAGCCCCATCCTGCACTTTGGAATCAGCAGAAAACCGTGTATAACGTCTCTGAGAGCCAAATGAACAACTGCCGAAACCACCATGATTACAAATGTTGAAAGTATTCTCTCAAACATCAGCAGAAAAAGAGTATTGGATTTACTTGAACCAAGTATTCCGAGCAGGCTGTATGTCTGTCTGTTTTTTTTCGACGTGTAGTTGAAAAGATAAAACCCGAGCATAAGGACTATTACCGCCAATACACCGCTGCCGATCAAATCCACAGAGTTGCTCTGTACAGCCTCATCATAAGTGACTCCTCCGCTCATAAGGGCTTTACCGTCTCCGCACAAAGCGTACTGAAGCTTTTTTTCCTCAAAAACACTCAGTTTTCGTGATGTATAGAAGGTCATATGCCAAACTTTAAGCCCGGCCTTCTCAAACCACACCTTGGGGACAATGATCAGGTTTCCCATCGGATCATCGACAATACCCGCTACATAGAATTCTTCATCCCAGAACGGCAGTTTTATCATCTTTCCGGCAACGGGACAAATGTCGCTCGAAACAAACGCTGCAGGGACCTCCCCCGACAGTTCTTCCCGTCTGAAAGACAGTCTTCCGTCGCGGCAGATGTAATACATTAGTTCATCTGTCTTTCCGTAAAAGGTTGTGACCTGATATCTTGACCCGTCCGGGCCAACAGTCGAAGAATTCAGCTCTGTGTACCTTCTGCTTTTGAAAAAACTGTTTTCTGTGTATTCATTCACGCTTGAAACGGTCTGCTCTTCGGTGAAGCTGACAACATGTCTGCATTTCATATAGTCTTCACTGTCAACGTCAGAAAAATAAGAAGTGAACGCGCCAAGAACCGATAAGAAACTCACGCCGAAGAGCAAAGCCGCAACAATAAACACTGTTGCAATCAGTTTTTTGCTCAGGAAAAAATTAACTATGATCTTAAAAACCAGGCATAAATCCTTCATGGCGTATATGTGTGTTGAGTCACGCAGTTCTGCGAATTGTAGAAATAGTAATCATGGTTTATCCAAGTCAAACCAGCATATCTTCCGGAGGCATGTCATGCCATCCAGTCAGTCACTCTGATTATTCTGATTTACAGATCCGGGCTGTCATCTTATACGATGGAAAACGTCCGGGTAGAGGTCGAAGCAGCACTTGAATACATCTTCACCAAGCACCGGGGTTCCGCCGAAGTCTACACTTTCAAGCGAAGTGCAAAACGCAAATGCCATATTACCGACCCTGGCACACGTGTGAGAAAAGCTCTTAAGATCGGCGCAGCCTTTGAATGCCCCTTCGGGGATTTCGGTGATGCCTGCTGGAAGTTTGACTTCGGTCACGCGGTCGCACGATGCAAACGCGTATTTTCCGATTGCCGACACATTGGCGGGCAGATTGATTTCAGTCAGTGAACAGCAGGCGTTGAAGGCGCGGTCACCGATTTTTTTGAGTGCTGCCGGCAGTTCTGCTTTCTTAAGCGCCAGGCACCACTCAAACGCCGAGTCGGACACAACCTCTATCGTTTCCGGAATTATGATTTCCTCCATATGCGTGCAATACTGAAACGCTGCTTCGCCAATGGACTTAAGAGCCGCGCCTTTTACAGTGACCGTTCCGTAGAGATGTGTGTTTGCAAACATTCCGTTCGGAACCGCTTCCGTATCATCACTGAAAACGATTTCCGCCGAATCAAGCCTTCCGAACGCAGAGTTATCCGAATAACTTCCGTCCGCACGCTTTTCAGCCGCAAAACTCTTGGCGGCAGCAGGGGTCGCAAACGAGATCTTCTTCAGTGCCGTCAAGCCATCAAACGCTCTGCTTCCGGGCCTTGTTCCGACCTCCGGCAACACAAGTTCCGTCATGGAAGAGCAGCCCGAAAAAGCTTTTTCGCCGAGAGTTGTGATTTTTGCCGGGAAACTTATTGTTTCAAGAGAAGCGCAGCCTTTGAATGCTTCCGCCCCTATATTTTCGATGGAATTGAATGTGAACGATTTAAGTGCCGTGCAGCCCGAAAATGCCCCGTCTGAAACAGTTTTAACTGCGGTCACGTCCGCTCTTTCAAGTGCCGTGCAGCCTGCGAACGCACCATCGTTGACAGTCTCGGCTTTCGGAATCTCAATCACCTTCAGCAATGCATCGCCGGAGAAGGCGTTCTTGCCGATTTCTTTAACAGATGTGAGGACAGCTTTTTTCAGAGATGTACAGCCGCTGAATGCATTGTCGGCAACACTTGTGAGGCAAGGTAAATTTATATTCTCAACAGACGAGCACCCCTTAAATGAGTCTTGACCTGCAGCCTGCACCGAATCTGCAGACGGAACCGCTTTCAAAGCCTTGCAGCCCTCAAATGCGCTGTTACCTATTTTTACTATGCCGTGAGCATCGACTGTCTCAAGTGCTGCGCATCCGCGGAATGCCTTGTCTCCAATCTGAGAAATATTCCCCTTAAAGACAACCTCCTTCAAGTTCTCCAGCCCTTCGAAAAACGAATCGCCTGCCTTTCCGTTTTCGACCGTTATCTTAGTCACCTTGCTTTTGGAAAAAGCCGACCCAAACATAGTCTTTAGCACGGATATCGGGGCCATCTCACCGTCAATCACAACTTCTGAAACGTTTGTCAGTTTCTTGAATGAGCCCTTGGCAATTTCAATGCAGGGAATGGTGATCTTGGTGATTTTTTCGGCGTTGCCGTTCTCATCAAACAGAGTGCTCAAGGTTTTTGATACCTTAAACCCGCCAATTTCAGACGGGACAACAATTTCCGGCCCTTCAAGACTGCACCTAAACAACTTGGCGGTTGTCTCGCCTGACTCATCGCTGATCAGCGTGTACGACCATCCATCGGCCGTCTTTACCTCGGAAGTATCGGGGCTTTCCTCAGGAGTTGCATCGGGCGTATTTTCCGGGCTGTTATCGGTATTACCCGGCTCCGGAGTCCGCTTATCAGGAGCGGGCGTAGCTGTAACTTCAGGAACAACGTCGGAAGGCTTAACACAAGCAGTCAGATTTACCGCAACGGTGAAAGTCATTATAAAGCACAGGACAATGCAGGACACCCTGACAGTTTTTCGGTTTCTAAGCATAATCAAAACGAGCGCTGCAACGGCGACCATACCTGCCATTCCGAGAAATCCGGCGTTTCCGCCAACGGTCGAACTTTTCGCCTTTTCGTTCTTAATCTCATTCTCCAGCATGCGGCGCGTCGCGAAAGAAGTGAATACCCACCGGCCCGTCTCTTCCTGTTTTTCATAAACATATTCGAAAGTTTTTTTCACATTATTTGCAAAAGTGACGCTCATTTCACACTTAACGCATTTGTCCGTGAACTGCGTTATCGTGTACCCGGTTTCGAAGGAATCGTATTCCCCGTTCTCAGAAGGCATTACAATTTCGAATCCGTAATATGTCTGATCTTTCTCATAGTCGAGCTTCACGGAATACGGAGCCGGGAAACCGGTAATAACCTCACTGCTGAAATATTGTTCCAGCAGTTTCATGAACGCATCCGGACGCGAGAGACCGCCAATCACGCGCATTCCGGAACCGTCTTCCAAATTATGAAGAGAGTAGTTGATATTTTGATCCTCAATAAAGTTCTGCAGAAATGTATTATCTTCGGCTGATTGGGGCGACCACTCAAGATCCGTATACAAAACTGCAAGTGCCTCTGCCTCTTCAAGGATGTCATAGAACTCATCTTCCGAAAAAGCCGGTGTGTCCGCAAACGATCCCAACTGAAGCATCAGAACCAAACAAAGACTCATGCAAAAGAGAACACATATTTTTTTCATGATTTTAACCTCCATTATGTATCAAGTCATCATCACTCGTTGCTTTTGGCCTAAAAAGAGTGTTTGTGTATCGGGAGCATCCGGAAAACGGAATGCCAACCGCTGAACAGGCTATGTTGCTGCCGGATGACCCGCTGCTATATTTGGCGATATGATTCGATAAAACTCATCCCCGGTATCTGCTGCATTGAGATTTCCACCGTTCTCAATAACCGGTGATTTCAGCAAAACCATAAGAATCACGCATAAGGATCAAGCTAACCGTCCGTATTGATTTTTTCAGACAAACTCATTATACTGTATTTCACTTCATATGTCTGCGACTTAATTTCAAAAAGAGTCGCATTACAGTTTATTTTAAAGGTTTACAGAGGATTTCGCCAATGATCAACACCCCCGCTGACGGTATAAACCGGGACTCTACAAAAAAGACCATTATCGACTCTTATCTCGCATTACTCCACAAGCGCAATGCCGACGTCTGCTCCGTAAAAGATATCTGCGAAAAAGCCGGGATACACAAATCCACTTTTTACAGGCATTTTGACAGCATCAGCGGTCTTCAGCAAAGTATCGTTGCCCGTGTCATGGAACAGCTTGACAAGATTCTGAATGACACGGATTTCTCGGATTTTTTATGCGGCCGCCGCGAATTTCTCCGTAAACTGTCTACAGAAATAAAAACAAACATACTCTTTTACTCAAAGCTCGTTGTCGTAAATCACGACGTAGTGTTTCTCTCGACAATCAAGAGTTCCATATCCCGCAAGCTGAAAGAGGCAACAAAGAAGAATACAAGCATACCTGAGACACGGATCAACATTTTCTTCAACTACGTTGTTTCAGGAACTATTGCTGTTTACAGGGAGTGGATAAGGGGCGGCTGCGCCGAGTCTATCGATGATATTGCAACTGTTCTGGAAGGAATCTCTTCAAACGGATTTGCAAGCATGCTGAATTAAAACCGCCAATGCTTTGGAGCGTTTCCACTTTGATTTCTCCTTTCGGCGAATGGCCGCGAATGGACGTCAACGGAAAAAGAACTTGACAATTCCCCGAAAAAAAGATATCATTTGCCCGCTCACCGCAAATGAGCGGTTTTGCGGATATGGCGGAATTGGCAGACGCGCACGGTTCAGGTCCGTGTGGGGGCGACTCCATACAGGTTCAAGTCCTGCTATCCGCACCACAGCCCTGGGGTTTTTCCTCGGGGCTGAAACTTTTTTTTGCATGTATTCTGTTGCATTTTTCGGCACAGAGTGTAAAAAAAGTCGAGGTGTTTATTGTGGGCATATATAGAACAATTAGAAAACAGTTTGATTTTTTGGAGAAAAGGTATGGATTTGTTAATGTTTTTAACCAAAAACACGGCTCGTATTTTTATGCTGTCTGGTCAAATTCAAAAAAAAACATCATGGTTCTATATGATACTATAGATGAGGAACCTATTAGTATACGTATATATGATGCCGACTCATTTAGTTTTGATGCAGAGGAGTATAAAAATGGATTTGATCAAAAAACTGGAAAACCATGTCAAAAGATTAAGCGAGCAGCAGTATGGTTAAGAAATGCTATTGAGGATAATCATTTGTTGTTTTTTTCAACCCCCTTTTCCTTAGGCGATTGAGACGCGCGGCCCATAATGTTATCTGAAGATTGCGAAAGTGGAGTGTAGCCAAACAGTATTAGTGGATTGTTTTACTCTTTTTCGGCATTTCACACCAAGGTAACACTACCATCAGGTCCGTGTGGGGGCGACTCCATACAGGTTCAAGTCCTGCTATCCGCACCACTAAGCAGCCTCGAGTTCAACGTCCCGGGGCTGTTGTTTTTTGCTTGAGAGAGAAAATTCAATGTTGACCGAGATGTCAAGATGAAGTATCATTTCGGTGGATTTTGTATGCATAAGGATTAGAAAAACTACTAATAATTTTCCGTACCAGTCCAAGCGAAAACAACAAGAATTATAATCGCAACTATTTTTTTACCAACTTTTTTCATGATTCTTCCTCCGGCGGATGAACAAATCCTATTTCTCTATTTTAACATGTTTTTTGGTTGGCCATACTCACGCTTCATGGCCTCCGTAGAAACTACCCACTGTTTTCCATACTTGCAGGCATCTACGCCGTTGACCAGCTTGCCGTAGGCGATCGCCTTGCGCAGTGTGCTTTCGTTCAAGCCCCAAAGCTGGGTGGCGTCGGTAAAAGCCATCAATCCGTCAAAAGGAGTGTCGACAGTCTTCCCATTGGCAAATAACTCGTCGCAGGACAGGTCAAGATCATCATTCCAGATGATACCATACCCGCCAACGTCGACTTCCACGCCGAAAAACAACTCCGGCGAATCCTTTAGAACTAAAAAAGGTTCCCATTTTTCAAACAGCGGCTTTACGTCATATATTTTTGTCACACCCTCCGCAAACTGCACACTCAGGAGATAGTCCGGCAGAGCGGTAACTGCTTTCACTTTGTGAAACATACCATCAACTCCTTATTCGAGGGGAGGTAGAGACTTGAATTCCTGAGTCTCCCACATATGCAAGAGTTCGTCCTTATGGATAGAGGCCCATTCACGCACCATGGCAAGCGCTTTTGGCGGCAGATAACCTTCCAGCACCTTGCCTGTTTGAAAATCAACTTCAGCCATATCCTCTCCGTAAAGTGCGTGGATATGCGGCGGATTATGTTCCGCTTGCTGGAAATACATACGAATAATGATTCCGTAAAATCTAGACAATACCGGCATAAGAAAACCTCCCTCGACTATTTTTCACACTATAATTATATCACGATACCGTGAAATTGCAAATGTTTTTTCTGATTTGTTTTGGACTGGTACGGAAAAGTATTAGTGGGTAATACGCATGCTCGATATCCTCAGGCTCATTTTTCACCAAGGTAACACTACCATCAGGTCCGTGTGGGGGCGACTCCATACAGGTTCAAGGCGGCGGCTCCGCACCACAGCCCCGGGGTTTTTCCTCGGGGCTGAAACTTTTTTTGCATCTATTCTGTTGCATTTTTCGGCACAGAGCAGAGCAGACGGCGGGCCGGCATAAAGCAGGCGGCGGGCTCAGGACTTGCCTTTTCCTTTGTACTCCAAGCACATCATCGTCAGGTCGTCGAACTGCTCGGCTTCGCGGACGAAACCGTCAACGGCCTTTCTGACGTTGTCCAGCGTCTCTTTCGGAGCTTCGTCGGGTGCCGCGTTCAGCGCGTCAAGCAGTCTGTCCATGCCGAAGAGCTCCTTGTCCGCATTGGTGGCTTCCGGAACACCGTCAGTGTACAGGAAAACCTTGGAGCCGGGCTGCATTTCGATTTCATACTCTTTGTACTTTGCGCCGTTCATACCGCCAATGACAAAGCCGTGCTTGTCCTTGAATATTTCGAAGCTTCCGTCCGGGCGCTTGACCACGGGGTACTCGTGACCTGCATTGGCGGCAGTGAGCTTGCCGGTTGAGATTTCAAGGATTCCGAGCCAGACGGTGACAAACATCTCCTCGCGGTTGTTGGCGCAGATTGCCAGGTTTGTGTCGTGAAGGATCTGTGCAGGGGACTTGCCCATCTGAGCGTTGTTTGCGAGGATGATCATCGAGGCCATCATGAAGAGAGCCGCGGGAACACCCTTTCCTGAAACGTCAGCGATGAAAATGCACAGGTGATCGTCATCGACAAGGAAGAAGTCGTAGAAATCGCCTCCGACCTCCTTGGCGGGGTCCATAGTGGCGTAAATGTCAAATTCATCGCGCTCCGGGAATGCGGGGTAGATGTTCGGCAGCATGTCGGCCTGGATGCGTGTCGCCAATGACAGCTCGGCACCGATGCGCTCCTTCTCCGCAGTGACCTTTTCGACCTGATCTATGTACTCAAGCGTCTTTCCGGAGAGCATTGCAAACGATTCCGCAAGCACCTGAATCTCGTCACGCGTACGGAATGAGTCATCCATTTTAAACTGCAGGTCGTTGCCGCCAAGGGACTGCACCCTCTTCGTGATTGCGACAAGCGGTTTTACGATTCTGGTCGAAACGAAAACTCCCGATCCTATCGCGATAACAGCCACGATACCTATCAGGACGAAAAACGTCAGTCTCGCGCTCTTCATTCCATTGGCGAATGATGCAACGGCATCACCCTGAATGTCGTTAAACCTTGCCACCATGAAATCCGACGGCTGATCGGCAATGGATTTCGGAACCACGCTCAGGATGGACCACCCTATGTTCTGAATCGGCGATCCCACGACGTAGTACTCCTGACCGTCAATTTCAATCAGGCAGAGGTCCGTGTTCTCCGTAAGGGACTTCTTAACAAATGCCGCCAATTCACCGTTCTCCGACTTTCTGAGGTCCTCTGCCTCACCGGAGGGGCGAACCCTGAAGACGCCCTCTTTCTGGGGTGAGAAAAGGACGTGGCCGTTGTGGTTGATGATGCACACAAAGCTGCCCTTGCGCGCAAGGCTGTTCACGGCTGCGGAAACGTCGTTCAAAAACATGTCGGCGCCTATCACGGCAACGAGCTCTCCGTCAACGTAGACCGGAAGCGAGCACATGATGCTGATTTCGCCCGTGAAAATGTCCGTTGTAACGTCTGTGTAGTGGAGCTTGCCGGTTTCGGCTGCGCCGGTGTACCACTGCCTCTCCGTGATCGGGATAGGTATAATGTCGCCGTTTTCGTCAAATTTTGACGATGAGTGGTTGTCAACAAGGAGCATGACTCCTTCCGGGAGAGCGCAGTAGCAGGAGTCCACATTGGCGTCAGCATATACCGCTGACATAAGCTCGGAAAGGTTTCCGATGAGCCCGAGTTTTGCGCTGATTACAGGGTCGTTCAGGTCAATTCCCTCTTCTGTCAGGACCTGAAGGCTCACTTCGCCGTCCTTTTCAAGGTCAGGCAGCTTTACCTCGCGGACCGGGAAACTGTCGGGAGCCGCAAAAAGCTTGCCCGTGTAGTCAGCCAAAATTTTAACAACCTTCTCGGCATCACCAAAGACGTCGCCCGCAATGTGGGCCTCCATACGCGTGCTCTGAGTAAGATTCGTATCCAGGACGTTGGCCATAGTCTCCTTGGAGATTGAAGTAATCGACTGCTTCTGCGAGTCGTTCGTTCTGCGAACGAGACCGGTCAGCTGGCCGTACTGGTAGATGATGACGGCAACGAAAGCCGCGGCCATAAGGAGAATTGTGATCACGACCAGGTTGAATACCTTAGTCTGGATACCGCCAATGGTAATACCTCTGAATTTTCTCATGCTCTCACCTGTAACTCAAAAGAGTTTTGCGCCTAAATTCCCAGCGCAAACGTATCTCTATTGCCAATTTAATTCACTCGTTATTATATATCATTTTCGCACCGGTTTCAAATGGGAAAAGCTACAAAAGAGCGCAAAGTTGTTTCTTTTGAACGATTTCGGGGCGGCGGCAAGGTCACGCATTTACCTTGGCGGCTTGTTTTACTATAATAAGGCGCGGCGGGCAAGTCAGTTGCCCCGCAGAAACGTCGGAGGTTTTGAGATGGCTGAAATGAACGGGTTTTCAATCGTTGACGGCAGTGAGTTCGGCGACAGACAGGCGGCAAACCGCGCGTATCTTGAACTGATAAACGAGGCGTTCGGCTTTGACGAGGCCGGTGAGGATTTCGCACGCCTGCTGCCGAAGCTTTTCGGGCCGTCGCGCGACCCTGCCTCCTGCACGACTTTCGCGGTTGACAGTTCAGACGGCAGGCTGCTCGCATGTGCCGGCCGCTTTCCCGTGACGTTTTACCTTGGCAATAAACCCGTCAAGGCTTTCGGCATCGGCAACGTCTGCGCCCGCAAAGAGCTCAGAAACATGGGCCTCATGTCACAGGTGATGAAAGCTGCGGTCGAACGAATGATTGAGGACGGCGCAGTGTTCTCGTTTCTCGGAGGCAGCCGCCACCGCTACTCGCACTTCGGTTTTGAGCGCACAGGCGTTGCGTACGAGTTTGACCTGTCCGAGAAAACGCTGAAAAAGCTCGCGGCGGAGGACCTGTCGGCTTACGTGCTGAAGCCTCTTGCGGCTGAGGACGGCGCGGCATTGCGGTTTATTGCCGGGTGCGACTGCCGCCAATGGCGCGCAAACAGAGGCGCGGCAGATATGTTTGACACCCTTTCATCGTGGCACGCCGCGCCCTACGTCCTATATAAAAACGGCAGGCCCTGCGGCTGGGCAGTAATACAAGACGGCCGCAAGGTGACCGAAGCGGTAACGGTCGATTCAACCGATATTTTACCGCTGCTCAGTCTCCTCGGCCGCCTGCATTCACCCTTGACGGTAAGGATACCCGAATATGATATTGGCCTGTTCGACGCGCTTTTGCCCTTGGCGGAAAGCTGGCGCACTGGTGCCGACAACTGCTTCAACGTTCTCGACTACAAGGCTCTTCTCTCTGTCATGATGGAGCTGAAAGCGGGCTGCTCAAAGCTTGCCGACGGGTGCCTTGACGTTGTCGTGAACGGGATCGCTCGCACCGAAAGTCTCAGGATTGAGGTCAAAAACGGCAAGCCTTCCGTGTCCGCCCTCTCTGACACCGCCAATGCGCTCAAACTTTCTCACAAAGACGCCATGTGCCTCTTCTTCAACCGCGGCCTCCCGCTCTCGCGCAGCCTCGACCCTGCACCGGCGTCATGGTTTCCTCTGCCCCTTTACGTCAGCTCGCCCGACGACGTGTGACGCAGGGCATCCGGTTTTCAGTTTTCAGTGTCTGCCGCACCCTTTCGTGCGGCTTTTTTCTTCTTTCCGAAAAGCACCACCGGCACGGCAAGGCTTACTATGATGACGAACGCCGGAACGTACATGCCCGTGTCTCCCGTCTGAGGGTCGGGTACGATCTGACCGGGCGCGTATATTGTTGCCGTGACACAGCTTGCCTCGGAGGTTCCGCTCTGCCCCGTCGTCCTGTACCAAACGTAGTAGGTGCCTGCTTCGGAAGCTGTCGGAACGGTTTCGCTGAACGCCTCGTCCGGAGGAACCGTCACTCCGTCCCTGCCGAGCGCGTAGATTATCCTCTCGCCCTCTTTTGTCTTGGCGGGCACAACAAGCTGCTGAGCGCTGCCGTTTTCAATCGGGTCAGATGACCTTGGCGGTGTGACGTTCAGTTTTTTCTCGATGGCTTTGCACCAGGCGGCGTTGACCTCGTTGTAGTGTGCAAGAGGAATCATCGACGTGCATTGGAGGAAAGTTGCCGCATTTGCCAGTGCGCTCTCCGCGCCAAACGGTTTGCCCTCGGTGTACAGGATCGTTGACGCCAAAAGGTTTCTCAGCATCGTGACGTTTTTTCCTAAAAGTAGGGTATCAAAGTGGTTTGCAAGCTGCGCGTCAAACAGATCGCCGTACTTGCCGGTGTGCTTCTCGACAAGAGGCGAAATGATCGTTTTGAGCGCGGCTGCGAGCTTGGCGTCAGCGGCTTCGTCGATGGTGTCATAATACGCCAATGGAGCTCCGCCGTCGTCCTTTTCCTTCACCCGAAGGGTTTTGACAAGATACGAAACGAGTGAAGAGATAGGTGAATACCCATACCCGACAGCGGTTCCAAGATCTTCATTATCAATACTGAGAGCGGTATAGACAAGTGTTCTTACCGTCTCCGCGCTGGCTCCTTGCTCAAATGCGTCCGTTCCTTCTTCAGGTCCGTACACGCAGGCTTTGAGCACCGCTCCGATCATATCCTCTTTTGAAGCTTCCGGATCAGTCACAAACAATCGGAGCATAGCGCTTATCATGGCAGCCGATGAAGCGTCTTCCGGAAGCATACCTGCGACCGTGCTCACCAATGTGTTGTACAAGGGTGTATTCTCGCGGTCGGCAATGAATTTGACCACTGCCGCAATTGCGGTATCCGTAGATGTCGAAGCGGTTATTTCGCTTTCGGTGACATAGGAGAGCAGATCGCAGAGAACCGCGCAGGCGGCTTCGTCGTCGGTCGCGTCATTGGCTATACGATTTTCCTCTTTCAGTCTTTCCCTGCCGTATGTGATATATGCAAGCATCAGCGGCTCCGCCAGTATGTTCGTTATACTGTCGATATCAATGCCCTTGAAGCTGTGGAGCATTCCGTAAAGCCCCGCAACAGCCTGAAGAGTCTCCTCGCCGCCGTTTTGCACATAGTCAACGCTTGTCGGCACCACGTGCACAAGGCCCTGAATCCGCTGAGCCAGAAACTCCGCCATGGTGAGCTGCCCGGAAGCCGAGGGATCGTCAACAGGCGCAAGGAGCGCAAAGTCAAACTTCTGCATCCTGAAGTTTCGGAAGTCGCCGCCGCCTACAAATTCATCGTATGCAAAAGGCGCCAACACGCCAAGCTCTTCGAGCATCTCCTCAACAGTCACCGCTCCGTTTGCGTCGAAGCTTTCAATCGTGCCGAAATCGGTGTAGCCCCACGCAGCCGGAGGAAGCATTGTTATAAAGTCAAACGGCAGCGGGTAGTTTCTCACGCAGTTGAACACCGGATCGTGCGGGTCGAGCGTACCGTCCTCCGGGTAAACGTAGGCATCGCCCGGAGTGTCATTGGCGTAAATTGTGTCCTCTCTCGCGCCCGAAACGCTGAGGTAAGCCTTCTTTGAAAGGGTGTTTTTTACGGTTTTCGGGGTCGCAAAAGTGTAGCAGTAGACGTTTTCAGGCGTTACCGTGACGTTTTCGAAGTACGAGGCACCGCCGCCCGCGAAGAAGCCGCCAAGCGAATTGGCGATTGCCGCACCCCTCGAATGGCCCGCAATCCAGACCTTGAGGTCGCCCGTAATCCCGTGGCTCTCAAGATACTGCCTGACAAAGCGCAGAATCTCGTCCCTGCCCTGCTTGAACCCGTCGTGGAAGTCGCCCTCGCCGACGTTGAAATTGCCGGTCCACTCCTGCTTGTAGCCTGCACTCCTCGGAACGACGGCAAGCAGCGTGTAAGTCTTCCCGTCCGCAACAATCGTCCTGTGCCCCACCGCAGCGGCAGCACCGTTCTCCTGCTTCTCCAGCGTGTAGTACCTGTTCGTCTCAACGTCCGCAAAACCCATACCGCCAAGCATATCAACGATATTTTTCGCGTTCTCCGCCGTATCGTCAACGTTCTCCGGGTCAAGCTCGTCGCCCCACCTGCTCGCAGACGCAAGCGCCGCCTGAGCCGACAACGTCGCAAGATGCGTGCAGCCATCGTATGCCGACCGCATGAAGCACTCGTCCCTGTACACGAAACTGTCGCTGCCCTGCAGGTTTATCTCGGTCTCGTTCGACGTGAAGCTGTACAACCCGCCAATGACCGACGGCGCCCACTCCCCGTCCGCAAAAGACTGAAGCGGCAGGCACGCCAAAGCCACCAACGCCGCAACCACCGCGCAAACCGCTTTTTTGCCTATTTTCAGCATAATTTTACCCTCCGTGAGTCTCAGCATAAACGTTTGCCCTCGCGGCGCGCAAACCGCCCCGCGAAGCCCAAATACATCCGTTTTTCTTTCATCGTGATGCTGCAATAATCTGTCAATGATTATGACATAGCATGCCGCAGATGTCAAGACCGGGGAGGGGCTGGAACTATGGTTTAGTTTATAGGAAATTTGTTTTTGATAATATACATTGCTTTTCCTCCTGAGACTGCCCCGCCGGCGATTGCATTGGCGTCAACCAAAGCACCCTGCCGCCAAGGTACGCGGTTGATTTTAGCCGCCAAACTTAAATATAGTTACAATTCCGCCGCCGTGTGGTATAATGCCGGCAGAAACAAGTTGAAAATCTTTTCGGAGGTGAAAATATGAAGAATAAAATCGGCCTGATCATTGCAATCGCCGCGCTCTGCGTCTCCGTAGCGTGCGTTATTGTGTGCTGCGTCGTGCTTTCCGGCAACACCAAACCCGCCAAGGGCGACGAGGACCTGCAGTACGTTCTGTACCTCGGGACCAACGACAAGGACACCAACAAGCCTGTCTACGCGCCCGAAGACGCCAAGGAAGTCCTCAAGGACATTCTCATTTCCCACATGGGCGGCTACACGATTCAGGAGGCAAGCGGCGGCTGGATCGGTGACGACGGGACGGAATATCAGGAGTACACGCTCGTGATCTACCTGAGCGACACTGACGCCAATGCGGTTCACGCGCTCTGCGACGAGCTCATCAAAAAGTTTAACCAGTCATCGGTGCTGATACAGATGAACAAAACAACCACGGAGTTTTATTCCGGAGCAAATTAATTGCGAAAACCCGGGCAGCGAGGCCCGGGGTTTTCGTTATATAGCCTTAATAACACGGGCGGGGTTTCCGCCGACCATTACATTGGCGGCAACGTCTTTCGTTACGACCGCCCCTGCCGCAACGACCGCATTTTCACCTATCGTCACGCCCGGGCAGATGATTGCGCCTGCACAGATCCACGCATTCTTTTTGACGGTCACTTTCCCGAAATGGTAGAGATTCATCCTGTCATACAGGTCGTGGTCGACCGTCAGTATCTTAACGTCGGGGCCGATCAGAACGTTGTCCTCAAGCTCAACCCTGCCCGCCGAAAAAATCGTGGCGCCCTTGTTTATGGTGACGTTTTTGCCGATGAAAAGCCTGCAGCCGCAGTCGCAGTAGAAAGGCGACACGATTGACACGCTGCTGTCAAGGCAGTAGCCCGTAAGTTCATCCAGCAGGCCTTTGTAGTCGGGATCGGTCGGTTTCTTGGCGGATATCGAAAGGCACAGCGCGTGCGAGCGGATCATTTCTTTTTCCGCGTCGCGAAAGAGAGGGTTGTCCTTCCTGATTGAGCCTTCTTCATCGATAACGTCATATACCGTTTTGTTTGTCTTGTCGTTCATTTTTTCCTATTTTTCCGTGTCTATAAGCACTGCCCTGCAGGGCGAGCCGTCCGCGCCCGAAAGGTTCAGAGGCGCCGCGCTCAGCAGATATACGCCCTCAGGTACAGCCGCAAGTCGTATGCCTTCGAGCAGTACAACGCCGGCGCCGAGGAGGATGAGGTGGACTTCCATTGGCGTGTTCTTGGGGCCGACGGTCTGGGACTCGTTGCCGAGAAGCAAAAGGCCTTCTGAGGCAAACACTTTCGCGGCTTCAGGCGAGACTACGGCGTCGCCTTTTATGAGAATTCTCCCGGCGGCTTCAGCGTTTTGCCTGCGCGCGTTTTCGAGCATTTTTGCGGCATCTTCGCCTGTTACAATCCCGCTGTGCCCGGCAACGTAAGCCATGCCCACAAAGTTTTCCAAATCCACACCGTCAACGGTTTTCCCGTCCCCGAAAAAGTGGAACGGCGCGTCGACGTGCGTACCGTTGTGGGCGCACATACTGAAGGCCGTCAGATTGCAGACGTCGCCCTTTTCCGTCGAGCTGAGCACCTTTTTCTCCGGCGCGGGGTCGCCCGGGTAGACGCAGCAGCCGAAAACCTCCTGCGAAATGTCATAAATCTTCATCGTTTTCCTTCCTCCGCACTCCGCGAAAGCTCGAGCCTGACCAGGTACTCCGCGGTGCCCTCTTCGAACTTTTTTTCATTGGCGGCAAGGAAGCCGTGCTTCGCGTAAAACCTTATCGCGTCCGTGTTCTTTTCAAGCGCCCACAGGTACGTCACCGGGTAGTTCTGCTTCGCGTACTCAATCAGCGCCGCGCCGACCCCCTGATTTTGGAAGAAATAATCCACGTAGAGCTCGACAATCTCATTGCCGCCAATGCGAATCATCCCCTTCACAATCCCGTCGTCGTAAACCAGTATGTTGTCCAGAATCTCCGGCTTCCCGTACTTCTCCGCAACGCGCAGCACCTGCAGCTCGCCGAAAGAATAGCTGTCGTCCTGAAAGATCGGCCTGTACTTCATGCGCTTCACGAACACGAGGATCTCGGCAATTCTCGAAAGGTCATCCTTCCGCGCCTTCCTGATGTTGTGCTTTTTGACGGCCTGCGCCATCGTTTCATTGGCGTCTTCATCCCAAACCGTCCGCTCCGGCCCGAGGGTCCCGTACATAGTATTCTCGAAAGAATAGGTCATTTTTGCAGTCTTGATCAGCCGCTCGTTCTCAACGTCGTCAGCGAACCCGCCAAGGCGATCGAAAACCTCCCTCGTGATTTCATAGTTGTACTGCTCGCGCCCCTCACGGCTCGTGTAGATGATCTCGGCAAAACAGCGCCCCGTCTCCGGGTCGAAGTACGCCGTCCAGCAGTTGCCTTGCTTTTTTGTTTCCATAGTGTTTTCCTGTTAATCGCGGTAATCCGTCAAAAAACGAGCAGATCCTCTGCCGTTATCACCGCCTGTATGTCACCGGAATAGGCATTAGGTGCAATTCCGTATGGTGATATGACGGTTGTGTGGAGAGCATATTTTGTCTTCGTCACTTTTTGGAAGTCGGAAAGCTTCCGCGCCATGGCGCGTACAAATGCCGCGTCAGCAAGATATTCTGTTTCTGAATACTTCATCTCGCATATGTTTATCACCTGATCTTTTCTGACAATCAGCAGATCAATCTGCGACCCGAAGACACCGTTATCATAATCTGCGGCGCACTGCCAGGAGTTGACTTCTGTCTGAACACCGGATACTCCAAGCGAAGCCTTGATTTGCGGAATATGCTCCAGGCAGACCCGTTCGAATGCAACTCCGCACCATGCCTTCAGTTCCGGCGTGTTAATCCTGTTTTTCCAATAGTTCTCGTCGAAAGTGCGATTTCTGATAAACTTGAAATAGAACAGTGTGTAGTTGTCGATCAACTGATACAGACAGTTTCGCTGACGGACACCGAACGGGATATACTTCCTGATGAAACCGGAACTTTCCAGTTCCTCAAGTTTACGGGAAAAATTGCCGGAGCTGTCAATTCCGGCTTTTTTACTGATTTCGGCGCGAGTAACTCCCTTATTCGCAGAACTCATTGCCTCGATGATCTTCATGTACGGTTCCGGTTTACTGAAGAGTGCACTGTAGAGATTTGTATACTCGTTCCTGAGCGGCGCGTTCTCGGCAAAGAATAAATCATCGATGTTCTGCGGCAGGCTCTTTCCTTTTTTCAAAAGACTCCAATAATAGGGAACTCCTCCCATAATCATGTAGCATTGAAGCAGCTGATGAATACTGAACGCTATGCCGCGCGATTCGAGATAACTTTGACACTCTTTGAGTGTAAACGGTTTCAGATTTATCTGCGCCGTAAGACGGTTATGCAGACCGCCCTTGGAATTCACAATGTTCTCAATCATCCAGTAAGTCGCAGAAGCGCACACAATAAGGATGATATCTTTTTCTTTTCTTGCCGTCGCAAAGCCATTCCAAAAACTCTCCAGGGCAGAGATTAAGCCGCTGTCTTTCGTATCCATCCAGGACAATTCATCAATGAAAATAACCTTCTTCTTTTCTTTTGAGCTAATCACAACCTCTTTCAGGCGGTTAAAGGCATCGTTCCATGTTTTTAAAGGTTCTTCACATTTAAGGCCGGACGCTTCCAGAGACTCGGCAAATTTATTCAACTGTGCCTGCTTTTGTTCGGAAACAGGGATGGAGTTGTTGCTGATGCCGGTATGCTGAAACGTGAACCGGTGTTCGAAGCTCTCACGAACGAGATGCGTCTTGCCGATTCTTCTTCTCCCAAATACCGCTGCGAACTGCGGTTCCTCCTCCGATATCAAAGAACGGAGCAGTTTTGATTCTTCTTTTCTTCCGATCATTTTTCCAAAACCTCCATTTTTTACATAGTTGTGGAAATTTACTCGCACTGTCATTATAGTCCAAACACGGCGGTTTGGCAAACAAAATTTCCGGAAGTACCATTTTTTTGTCACTTCCGGAAATTTAGTTGTCTTAACGGGTTCGCATTGGCGGCAGCTTTGTATTGTGTTGTGCGGCCAAAATTGGTACAATAAATTTGAAATGGATTAAGATGCTTGAACGTAATCGGCGATCACTTTATGTTCACTGTATGTTCGGAAGAAACCGCCAAGGCAAGTCAGTTCATCACACGGAGGAGTACTATGGAACACCTGTTTTTATGCCCGAAATGCAAGTCAAAAACCCCGCTGCCGCGCTGCAAAAGCTGCGGATACGAGATACCTTTTGAGGATTCGATTTACCGGTTCTGCAACGATGCCCCGGTGAAGCTTGACGGAGACAAGAAGTACATTGGTTACGATAATATAGGCGAAAACTTCGAACCCGAAGTTACGTTCTGGGACGCGAACAACACCGAGCGCTACGGCGTTTATGCCGCCTGCGCTGATACTGTCGCCAAGAAATTCGGCACGCACATCACCGTCCTCGACCTTGGCGCCGGCCTTGGCACCGCCTCCATACCTCTTGCCAAAAACGGAATCTACACTGTTGCGGCAGACATCTCGGCTGTCATGCTCACAACTGCCGCCAAGCGCTCAAAAGGCCTTTACGACAATCTCATTCTCGCGCAGATGAACGCCTACGACATAATGCTTCCCGACAACAGCATGGATATTGTGGTTGAAAACGCCATGATTCACCTTGTCGATGAGCCCGAGCTTGTCATCAGGGAGATTGTCCGCGTCCTTAAACCCGGCGGAAAGCTCATCAGATACAGCTCTCTCGGTCTGCCCGTCACGGAGGAGGAGGCGAAGCAAAACGCGTATTGCAACGCCGTCCTGTCCGACATCAGCAGCCATTTCCACAATTATCTCGACAGCCACGATTACAAAAGCGCGGCCTTCAACGTCGATTACAATTCAGTCCTGCTGCAGTACTTTGAGAGCCCCTACAACGAGCAGGCCGAGGGCTTCGAAGAAGTATTCACCGAGAAAATGAAGTTCAGATTACACAGGCTCAGAACGGGAGCCCACTCCGATTTCCAGGGAACACGCCAAGAACTCCTCTCCGCCGCCTGGCAGGCCGCCGACTCATATGCCCGCCAAAAATACGGCAACGACTACGCCGACATCAAAGGCTTCTCAAGGTACGGCGCTGTTCTGAACATCTACACCGTTAAAAAATGACCTCAGCCCGGTCCGTTCAGCCATTGACACGCAGAACTGCCCGGATATCCGGAACAGCATAATCCCCCTTCTGATCCCTCCGAGCACGGTGAAAGTCGCAACGTGAGACAGCGACGTCGAGAAGGAATGAAGAGTCATTCTGATCAGCCGAAAAGTCCGCGCTTCTTATATGCCTCAGATCCGACCGACAGGAACGTATAACCTGTGTCAGTGATCGCCTTTTCGAGTTTTGCGGCATCCACCGGTTCATCAGTCAGAAAAGACGCTTCCTTGCGGGTTCGTGACGCTTTGACTTTTTTTGCGTCAGGAAACGCGCGCCTTATCGTGTCGCAGATATGCGCCTCGCACATTCCGCACATCATACCCTCAATCTTTACGGTCACTTTATTCATATAGTCTCCTTTAGTTAGCCGCGGCTAACTCGTTCCCCAAAAATCAAGGGCTTACGCCCCTGGTTTTGTTTTATTCTGCGTTTTTAAGGGCCTCGACCATGTCGATTTTCCTGTTCTTCCGCGCAACCATCCAGCCGACAAGGAGCGAAACGCCGAAAGTCAGCAGGATCGAAACCGAATATGTCAACGGTCCGAGCATCAGTTTCATTTCGTACTCACCCGCGAGCGCGGTCAGCATCCAGTGAAGCGTTCCGAGCCCCGCCGGAAGACCAAGAATCACGCCGATCACAGTCAGCCAGACGTTCTGCGAAATCAGCAGTTCTCCGATCTTTTTGCTTCGGAAGCCGAGCACCTTAAGAGTTGCAAGCTCGCGGGAGCGTTCGACATAGCTCATGATTCCGAGGTTATAGAGCACAACGATTCCGAGGATCACGGCGGCGACGACAAGGATCAGCACCATGCTGTCCATAATCTTGACAAATTTTGAAAAACTGTCCATCAACTGCCGTTTGTCCTGCTTTCCGGAAATCAGTTCTGACGAAGGTATCTCGCTTGAATCCTTGTTCGTATAAACGGCGGATACGCTGTATTTGATCCCGAGCTCATTGGCGAGTTTGTCGGTCATAGTAACGCTTTCGGTCATGATTGAGCGGTTATAGCCGACTACTTTAACGCGATACGTTTCCTCGCCGCCGTAAGGTGAAAACTCGATATACTCGCCAATGTTCGCTTTGCCGGCAAGCCGCAGGCAGAGATACACGCCGTCGTCTTTCAAATCTATTTCTTTATTATTTTCATCTATGACGCTGAATCTGCCGTTTTCGTTGTGGACTATATCGAGCGTCGCGGTGTAGCCGCCGATGCTGATGCCGGAATAACTCTCCCAGTCGCCGTCGAGATTGGCGATAAGCTGATCTACCTTTTCGCGTTCGGTATTCTCTACAATGTTTACTTTCGTCGTGTAGTGAGAAACTCCGTTGTCGAGCAGATCGAGGAAACCCGCCATCGTGTCGCGCATTCCGAGTCCGCCGACAAGCAGGATCATGCAACCGATAATGCCGACGAGCGTCATGGCAAAGCGGCTCTTATGACGCATCAGGTCGCGCAGGTTCCA
>DBWH01000003.1:0-362 GCA_002308595.1 Mageeibacillus sp. UBA1243
AGCAGCGAGCCGTATTTTTTACGGTCGCGCATCGACTCAGTAATCTCGAGGTTTCTTCTCGACTGCGCGTCAACCGTCATGAACTCGTTGGTTTTGTAGAAAACAGGCCTGATTATGCCCTCAAGCGTAATCTTCTGCGTATCCTCAAGCACTCTGATGAGGCATCCCGCGGCGCGAATTGCCCATGCGTCCGCCTTGTCGAATGACTCGGTCTCTGAGACGGGCCTTCCTTCTCTCTCACTGACGCCAATGTGCTCAGCCTGCTCCTTGGCGGTACTCTTAATCTTCTTTTTTGCGCTTACGATCCTCTCAAGCGAGGCCTCGGCGTCCTCCATGTCGAAAAATTCTGAGCCGATCTTGCT
>DBWH01000003.1:456-7781 GCA_002308595.1 Mageeibacillus sp. UBA1243
ACCGTAAACGAAGTCACGCGGAACTCACCGGTTGTGATGTCGCAGCACGCAAGCCCGTAGAAGGAGCTGAGGCCGAACACCGCGGCAATGAAGTTGTTTGACTTCTGGTCGAGCATCGAGTCGTCCGTGACTGTACCGGGCGTGTAAACCTTGATGATGTCGCGCTTGACAATGCCCTTGGCGGTGGCAGGNNGCGGGATCCTCCATCTGCTCGCAGACGGCAACCTTGTAGCCCCTCGAAACAAGCCTTCCTATATACGAAGTCGCGGCGTGGTAAGGAATGCCGCACATCGGAGCCCTCGTCTCAAGTCCGCAGTCCTTGCCGGTGAGGACAAGTTCAAGCTCTCTTGAAGCTACCTCCGCGTCCTCGAAAAACAGCTCGTAAAAGTCGCCAAGCCTGAAAAAGAGCAGACAGTCGCCGGCTTTTTGCTTCGTTTCGAGATATTGTCTCATCATCGGCGTCACTTTCGCCATGAGATCTTCTGATGCGATGGGTTTAGTCATAAACTTTTTTGAATTGATTCTGCTTTATCTCAGTGAACTGAAACTGAACACGCCAATGTCAGCCGCATCCTCCGCAGCTCTCGCAGCTTCCGCTGCAGTTTGACGAACTGCCCTCAAGATAGTGGGTCAGCACACTGTTGACCTCCTGCATCATCTGGTCAAAGGCCTTCTTGGCGTCAAGGTAGTTCTTTATAATTGTATTTGAGTTGAGTTCCCTCTGTTTTGCAAGGAGCTTCGACCTGATCTCTTCAAGGTCTTCCTTCGAAACGTCTCCGCTCGCCGCGGCAGCCATCTCCTGCTGCACTTTTCTGTACTCGACAAGCACGTTCGAAGCTTCTTTGTCAGTAAAAGTCTCCGACTCCGCCAAATTCAACTTTCTGTACTGCGGGCTTTCTACAAGAGCCTGTCCGAGAGCTGCAGCAGCTTCAATGTAATCCATAACGGTCACCAAAACCTTTCCAAAAGGTGTTTTTTAAAGCGCACGGCGGTGTGCCTGCAATGCTTTTACAGACACACCGCTTCCATGTAAATTATACTCTTTTTAAGAGCCTCTTTGCAAACTGTTTGGCCTGCAGAACACGTAAAGAACCGAAAATTCAAGCTTTACCGTCGCAGCCGAGGACATCAGTGATTTTGTGCGCCACAAGGCGTCTGATGTTTTCTCTTGCGGGCTTCAGGTACTGTCTCGGGTCGAAGTGAGCCGGGTTCTCTGCAAAGTACTGTCTGATTGCGGCTGTCATTGCCAGTCTCAGGTCGGAGTCAATGTTGATCTTGCAGACTGCCATTGAAGCGGCTTTTCTGAGCATATCCTCAGGGATGCCGATTGCGTCAGGCATGTTTCCGCCGTACTTGTTGATGGTTTCAACGAACTCGGGGATGACCGAGCTTGCGCCGTGGAGAACAATCGGGAAGCCGGGGAGTCTCTTTTCAACTTCGGCAAGAATGTCGAAGCGGAGCTGGGGCTTCTGGCCGGGTTTGAACTTGTAAGCGCCGTGGCTGGTTCCGATTGCGATTGCAAGGGAGTCAACGCCTGTTCTCTCGACAAATTCCTGAACCTGTGCGGGGTTTGTGTATGAAGCGTCCTCGGCGGATACGTTGACGGCATCCTCGATACCGGCAAGTCTTCCGAGCTCGCCTTCAACAACAACGCCGTGAGCGTGCGCATAGTCAACGACCTGCTTTGTGAGGGCAATGTTGTCCTCGAAGCTGTAGTGCGAGCCGTCGATCATAACGGACGTGAAGCCGCCGTCGATGCATGACTTGCAGAGCTCAAACGTGTCGCCGTGGTCAAGGTGGAGGCAGATCGGCAGTCCCGTCTCGATGATAGCAGCTTCGACGAGCTTCACGAGATAGGTGTGATTTGCATACTTTCTTGCGCCTGATGAAACCTGGAGAATGAGGGGCGCCTGAAGCTCTTTTGCAGCTTCGGTGATACCCTGGATGATTTCCATGTTGTTTACGTTGAACGCGCCAATGGCATATCCGCCGGCGTAAGCTTTTTCAAACATTTCTTTTGATGTAACTAAAGGCATAACAAATTCTCCTTAAAATAGGGGGAAACGTTGGTTTCAACGCTCCCCCCGAATGATTTAAATCAATACCCGGGCTCAGGGGGATTATTCCTCTGCTTCAGCCTTTGCGGCATCGATTATTGTCTGAGCAACATTGGCGGGAACTTCCTCATATCTTACGAATTCAGACGTATAGGACGCTCTTGCCTGAGCAATCGACGTAAGGTCGGTTGCGTATGTCCACATTTCGGCTGCAGGAACTTCTGCTTCGACTTCCTGTCTTCCGCCGCCCACAGGGGTCATACCGAGAACTCTTCCTCTTCTCTTGTTGAGGTCGCCGATGACATCGCCCATGTACTTGTCGGGAACGTTAACTTTAACGTTGTAGATAGGTTCGAGGAGCACGGGGGAAGCCTTCGGAAGAGCGTTTCTGTAAGCCATGCTGGCAGCTGTGACGAACGCGACTTCTTTCGAGTCAACGGGGTGATACTTACCGTCAACGAGAGTGGCTTTCAGCTTAACAACAGGATATCCTGCGAGCACGCCGCGCTTGACGCTCTCGGTGAGACCCTTTTCAACTGACGGGAAGTACTGCTTCGGTACGGAACCGCCAACGACTCTCTCGCCGAACTCGAGTTCATCCTGCTCGCCGGGCTCGAACTCGATAACAACTTTACCGTACTGGCCTGCGCCGCCTGACTGCTTCTTGTGGGTGTATTCTTCTGTGACTTTCTTGCGGATTGTCTCTCTGTAGGCAACCTTCGGGGTCGCAAGCTTAACGTCAACTCCGTACCTTGATTTGAGTTTGCTGACGATGATGTCAAGGTGCTTCTCGCCTGTCGCATTGATGACAAGTTCGCCTGTCTCAACATTGTTTCCGAAGGTGAATATCTTATCCTCATCCTTGAGCTTTGTAAGGCTCTGGCTGAGTTTATCGTCGTCGCCCTTCTTCAGGCAGGTGATCGACTGGCTGTACTGTGCGGCGGGGAATTTAATTCCGGGCATCACAATGGAAGCGCCCTTGCCGGACAGTGTGTCGTTTGTAGCTGTATTGGAGAGCTTTGCGATGGCGCCGATGTCGCCTGCAGAAAGCTGCTGTACGGGAATCTGAGTCTTTCCTCTGAGAACGAACAGCTGGCCGATACGCTCTTCCGTGCCCTTCTCAACGTTTTTGAGGGTGTCGCCGTTCTTAACGGTACCGGTGATGACCTTAAAGAGGGAGATTCTTCCGGATGCTTCGACAACTGTCTTGAAGACGAAGAGTACGGGCGGCTCGTTCTCGTGGAGAGCAACCTTAATAGCTTTTCCGTCTGCGTCAAGAGCGTCAGCCTCGGCTGCCTCGACGGGTGACGGGAAGTATTCGGTGATGAAATTGGCGAGTTCTTTGACGCCGTTGTTGTCACTTGCTGCGCCTACAAGGATAGGTGTGCACGTGCATGATTTAACAGCTTTTGTGAAGCCGCTGATGATTTCTTCCTCGGTGAAAGCTTCGCCTTCGAAGAACTTCATCATGAGTTCCTCGTCGGTCTCGGCAACGATCTCTGCAAGAGCGCCGTGAATCTCTTCTGCAAGGCCTGCAACGGATGCGGGGATCGCGATATCCTCTGTGTCGCCGCCTGCTTTGAACTTCTTAGCCTTCATGTGAAGCGTGTCAACGAAGCCTACGAACTTGCGGTTCTCAACGATTGGAATCTGGATCGGAACGCATGAGTTTCCGAGCTGTTCTTTAATGTCAGCGTAAATCTTGTCAAATTCAGCTGTTTCATCGTTCATCTTGTTAACGAAAAGCGCTCTCGGGATGTTTCTCTCATTTGCGAGTTCCCAGCCCTTCTCCGTTCCTACCGCCACTCCGCCGGCAAGCACAATGACCGCGGCGTCCGCGACAGCAACACCTTCGAGCATCTCGCCAATGAAATTCAGCGCGCCCGGTGCGTCAAGAAGATTGATGTTCTTCTTGTTCCACTCAACCTGTGCCATCGAAAGGTATATCGAGTATTGTCTCTTTATTTCCTCGGGGTCGTAATCAAGCGTAGTATTTCCGTCCATAATCTTTCCGAGACGGCTTATCGCCTTACTGTTGAAAAGCATTGCTTCGGCGACAGACGTCTTGCCGACGCCACCGTGTCCAAGAAGTATAACATTGCGTAAATCCGCGCTCTGCATAATACAATTTCCTCCAAACTGATGATTCTTACATATGCGGCCGAAGATTCGAGAGGTTTTGCCTTTATGTGAAAAAGGGTCAACGCGGCCTGTTCTCCACCGCAACACATTTGCAACAAGTATATAGAAAGACGGCGCTTTTGTCAATATGTTTTTGCGCGTTTTCCGAGAAAAAGCGCGCGCGGGAGCGCGCGGGCATTGGCGGCAGGAAAGCATTGGCGGCAGTTTTTCCGGCATCGGCTGCAAGCCTTGAAATGAGATTTAAAACACCCTTAATTGCTTGCGCCTCCCATGCTTATGTGTTAGAATTTTAAGACGTAGAGCTCTAAAAGCTATATCCAATTCACGGACTATCCGGAGGACCAAATGAGTTTAGTTTCAATCAATGCAAACGCCAAGGTCAATTTTTCGATTGATGTTAAAGGCTTTGCCGAAAACGGCTATCATCTCGTCGACATGATCATGCAGACGATCAACGTTTACGACAGGGTCATCCTTTATACGGCGGACGCTATAGGAAACCTTAGGGAGGATCTCATCGGCGAAATTGCCAAGTGCAAAAGGCGCCACGACGAGCGCATGGCAGGGCTCTTGGCGAGAGGCATTCCGATAAGGCAGGCGGACCCCTCCGATAACATTATTTTTACGTGCACAAACCCGAGACTTCCGGTTGACTCGAAAAACCTTGCGTACCAGGCGGCGATGATCATGAAGAGCCGTGCGGGGTACACCGGGAAGCTCGGAATCCACATTAAGAAAAGCATACCGGTCGGCGGCGGAATGGGCGGCGGAAGCGCGGATGCGGCTGCGACACTTGTCGGACTCAACAGACTTTTTGACCTCGGTCTCACTACCGAGGAGCTGATTGAGATCGGAAAACCGCTCGGATCGGACATACCGTTTCTCATTATGGGCGGCACTGCCCTCGCAACAGGCACCGGCACTGAGCTTAAATCAATACCTTCGCTCACAAACGGCTATCTTCTTGTCGTCAACCCGGGCATATTCATCTCGACCGAGAAGGTTTACGAAAAACTCGACCAAATGAGACTTTCGCCTGAGAGCCACCCGGATACGGAGCTGCTTCTTGACGCAATCAGCAACAACGACGTCTACGCGTTTGCGCCCAACATGAAGAACGTGCTTGAGAAGCCCGCTTTTGAGCTTGAGCCGCAGCTTATGATGCTGAAAAAGAAGATTCTTGCGACGGAACCGCTCGGAGCCATGATGTCGGGCAGCGGATCGACCATTTTCGCAATATATGACTCTCGCGAAGAGGCTCAGAAGGCTTACAGGCTCTTCAAGACGCCCCAGATGTTCTCGGTCATCACGGATCTTCACGTGGTGCCGAAATTCTTCAACGACTGATGACAGCGGCCGCTCTTGGCGGCTTTTTACAGCAGGTACTATTACATGGACTGGACCGATCTTATAATCAAAGTGTCGCCGGCGGATGTTCCGTCTGCGGAGGCAATTGCGGGAATGTGTGTTTCCCGCGGTCTTTATATTGAGGACTACTCCACTCTCGAGGAGGATCTTGAGCTGTTCGGACCCGTGGAGGTCATTGACGAGGAGCTTCTTAAGAAGGACAGGACGTCGGCAATGATACACGTCTACGTCAGCCCCGAGGAAAACCCGGCGGAGTACGTTGCCTTCATATCGGCAAGGCTCAAGGCCGAGGGCATCCCGTTTGAGTTTATGTCCGACGAGGTGCGCGAGGAGGACTGGGCGAACAACTGGAAGCAGTTTTTCAAGCCGAAGAACATTGGCGGCAAGCTTCGTCTCGTGCCCACGTGGGAGGAGACGGCCGACAAAAAGTCGGAGGAAGGCATGGCGGCGGACCGCGAGGGGCGCAGGAGGCTTCTCATCGATCCCGGCATGGCGTTCGGTTCGGGCCAGCACGAAACCACCAAGCTCTGTATGACGCTCCTTGAGGATTACGTTGACGGCAAAACGGATATGCTCGACATCGGAACCGGCAGCGGAATACTCGGTATCGCGGCGCTTCTTCTCGGGGCAAGGTCAGTGACAGGTGTTGACATCGATGCGCTCTCGGTCAAGGTCGCGGGCGAAAACGCCGAGCTCAACGGTGTGCGCGGCAAATTCGAGCTTATACACGGAGATCTCGCAACTGACGTGAAGGGAGTTTTCTCGGTAATTTGCGCAAATATCGTTGCCGACATCATCATCCGTCTGCTGCCCGACACAGGCAGGCTTCTCGCTCCCGGCGGCGTCATAATCGTCTCCGGAATCATTGACGTGAGGCTCCCCGACGTTGAGGAGGAATGCGCGCGCTGCGGTCTGGTTATAAAGAGACTCGTCACCGAAAAAGGCTGGTGCGCCGCGGTGCTTGAAAGAAAAAACTGATTTTGGGAGACTGATATGATCTATTCCGAAAAACCCCATCTTTACATATTCACAGGACACTTCGGCAGCGGTAAAACTGAGGTTGCCGTAAATTTTGCGATCGATCTTAAGCGCCGGAAACCTGACGCCAATGTCGCCCTCATCGACATGGACATCATAAACCCGTTCTTCCGCAGTGCAGACGCCGCCGACGCTCTCGAGGCCTGCGGCATCAGGGTTGAGACCATGCTCTACGCCAACACAAACGTCGACGTCCCCGCCCTCACCGGCAAGATGGGCTCCGTCATCAACGACAGGGAGACCTACGTAATCCTCGACGTCGGAGGCGATGACCTTGGCGCCAAGGCGTGCGGCTATTATGCAAACGATATTGCTTCCCGTGACCACACTTTTTTCTTCGTTCTGAACCCCTACAGGCCCTTCACGAAGGAGCTTGCCGACACTTCGAAGATTTTCCGCGAGATTGAGGACGCGACGCTCCTTAAAATCAACGCGCTCCTTGACAACTCGAACCTTCTCGAGTTCACCGACGCCGCAACTATCGCCAAGGGCAGCAGAAAGGTTGACGAATTTGCCGCCAAGGCAAACCTCCCGGTCGCCTGCCGCGCCGTCATGTCAAAGAACCCCGAAGCCGTCGCGGCCGCAAAAGCCCTCTTTAAGGACGACGAACTGCTCGTGCTTGACGAGTACGTGAAGCTGCTTTTCTCAAGGGATTATAACTGAGATTTCTTATAGCTGCGAAAGCCGCGGGCGGAAAGCGATTAATGCTCTCCGCCCGCG
>DBWH01000007.1 GCA_002308595.1 Mageeibacillus sp. UBA1243
GCTGACCGTGCCGCAGGCGGCGACGACCATTTTTACGTTGTGGCTGAGCAGGAACTGCGCGTCCTGAAAGGCGTACTTGCGGATGGTGTCGCGGCTGCGTGTTCCGTAGGGAACGCGTCCCGTGTCGCCGAAGTAGATGATCTTTTCGTTGGGAAGGACGCGGAGAAATTCCTTGACCGCCGTCAGACCTCCGAGTCCCGAGTCAAAAACGCCGATAGCGTCTCTGGATGACATAGCAATCCCTCTTTTACATTATTATACAGAATAAATGATACCACAAAACGCCGCGCTTGTAAAGTCAAAATACAGAATGAACATATGAGAAAATATGTTCAGAGTCCGAGTGAAAATCCCCATTTTTCCTGCAAAAAGCGGCGCCTCTGAACACATATGTGCTCACAGTCTAACGGAAACAAAGATACAATTTTATGAGCTTCAAAAAAACATAATAAACCTGAATATTCAGAAAAGGGTGAATCAAATGTGTGAGCCAACCTTAGATCCCGTAGTTGTCGGCGAGGTCATCGCCGATTTCCGCCGCAGCCACAAGATGTCGCAGGAGGTACTCAGCGGTCTGTCCGCGATCGGCAGAACTCACCTCAGCGCGATTGAGCGCGGCATGCGCAAGCCGACCCTTGAGACGCTCTATAAAATCAGTCAGGCGCTCGGCGTGAAAATGAGCGAAATCGTCATTGAGATCGAAAACCGCCTCCTGTAACCAAATAATGCTTGCAATCCGCATGCATCCATAGTATAATAGAAAAGAATATGAATCCGAAAGGAAGATGAATGTGGATTATCAACAGGCATTTGATTTTATAGCAGGCAAGGTTGAAGAGGAGCTCGTCAAAAGCGGGTACACCAGACAGAAGGTCTCCAGCGAGGACAGCAACGAGCTTGTCGCGCTGTTTACCTCCGAAAACATTGCCTACTCTGTGGTATATATCAAGGACAAGCAGCAGATGGTGCTGCGCTCCTGCGCTATGACCGAGGAGGGTCCCGACAACGAATGGAAAACCCTTGCGACGTGGCTGTATGACGACGAGACCTCTGACAGAAAGGACGCCGAGAGTATTGCCAACGACTTCCTCGAGGGCGTCGCGGGTACCGTCGCGATCCGACGCGCCAAGCAGGTGAAGCAGAAAAAGAAGAAGTCCGACGACGGAAACGCCGATCCCAAGTTCCTCGCGAAGCGCTTTGTCGCATTCTTCCCCGAGCTTCGGGATGAGATCCAGAACGAGGAGGACTGCTACTATCCGTTCCGCGGAGCGACCTTCGCCAAGGAGCACATCGCGCCCAAGGTCGCCGATTTTCTTAAGAGAGCCAAGGGCAAGGAGCTGCAGAAGTTCGCGGCGCTGTTCAATACCCAGTACGCCAACGGCGACGCCGACACCCGCTCCATTATCACCATCGTGATCCTCAATTCGCTCGACGACACCGCGTTCTCCACACTCTGTGAGGAGCTCGACGAGGAAACCCAGAAGGCGGCAAAGGCGGGCAGAAAATACAAGGGCAAGCAGGTCAAGCCCGAAAAGCCCAAGAAAAAATCCGTCAGCAGAGCGAGCAACCTGCTCAACAGCGGCAGCTGAAAAACGACAGGCATCAGGGACGTGCAATGTGCCGCGTCCCTGCTTTTTATATAGAAAAACAGCGCGTTTGGCTATTGACAAAGCGTGAAATATATGATAAAATAGCTTTACCTCTAAAAGGGGCTTTCTTTTTGTGCCCCGCTGAGGGAGGCTAAAAATATTCCGAATAACCGGGAGGTGCCGTTATGAGAGTTAAAATCACATTGGCCTGCACAGAGTGCAAACAGCGCAACTACAACACAATGAAAAACAAGAAGAACAGTCCCGACAGACTTCAGATGAACAAGTACTGCCGCTTCTGCAAGAAACACACTCTTCACAAGGAAACCAAATAAGGGAGGTACATGATGGCTGACGCGAAAAAGGCAGACGTCAAGAAGGCTGACGCGAAAAAGACAGCTTCCAAGACCAACGCCAAAAAGAAAAAGCCAAATGTCTTTCAGAGACTTTGGAAGTACCTTCTTGCCTGCAAGGGTGAGTTAAAGAAGATTACCTGGCCGTCCGTATCCCAGACCACCAAGAATTTCGGCATCGTGCTTGTCGTGATTATTGTGATGGGCCTCTTCATCTTTGGCCTTGACACGGGTCTGTACGCTTTGCTCGGAATGGTAATGGGTACAGGAACTACTGTTTAATCAGGTTTGAGATTTTTCGAAAGGAAGAAGATTCATGTCTGATTACGAAGCAAAATGGTATGTTGTTCATACCTACTCGGGCTATGAAAACAAGGTCGCGGGCGATCTGATGACAACAGCAGAGAACCGCAATCTGCAGGATATGATTATCGACGTCAAGGTTCCCACCGAGATCGTCACCGAAAAGGTGATCAACAAAAAGGGTGAGGAAACAGTCAAAGAGGTCGAGCACAAAATCTATCCCGGCTATGTTTTCGTCAAGATGGTCTATACCGACGAAACCTGGTACGTTGTTCGCAATATCCGCGGATGCACAGGCTTTGTGGGACCGGGATCCAAGCCCGTACCGCTTACCGAAGCAGAGGTCTACAGAATGGGCGTTGAGCAGAGAAGCGTCAAGGTCTCTTATTCTGTCGGCGATTCGGTGAGAATTATCGACGGTCCGCTTGAGGACTGTGTTGGTGTTGTAGACGAGTTGAACACCGACGAAAATTATGTCCGCGTCATCGTTTCGATGTTCGGACGCGAAACGCCTGTCGAGCTTGAGCTGGCTCAGGCAGAGCTTTTGGAAGACTGACGATAAATCGCCATACGGCTTTTTATTGGGAACACCCGTTCCCTGTGGGAGGAAACCCTACACAGTGGCGTTCCGCAATTTACCACGAATTTTGGAGGTGCAAACACAATGGCTCAAAAGGTAGTAGGCTTAATTAAGCTGCAGATCCCTGCCGGAAAGGCTACTCCGGCACCGCCTGTTGGTCCGGCACTCGGTCAGCACGGCGTAAACATTGTTGCGTTCACAAAGGATTTCAATGAGCGTACGAAGAATGACATCGGTCTTATCATCCCTGTTGTTATCACAGTATATGCCGACCGTTCGTTCTCTTTCATTACAAAGACTCCGCCTGCGGCTGTCCTTCTGAAGAAGGCTTGCGGCATTGAGAGCGGCTCAGGCGTACCCAACAAGACAAAGGTCGCGAAGATCACCAAAGAGCAGGTCGCAAAGATCGCCGAGCAGAAGATGCCCGACCT
>DBWH01000040.1:0-6095 GCA_002308595.1 Mageeibacillus sp. UBA1243
ATCACAGAAAACTATGATGATTCGATAAGGGAAGTTTTTGATTAACAAATTCCGGCTTAACTTTAAGTTATTTTTTTGTCTTGAGAGTACAATTTCTTGCGGTTTCAGGTAAGAAGTCCATGTGCCGCCAAGCAGCCGCAGGGTACTTCCCCCGGATTACGGCCTTTTGTTTCAGGCCTCCATTCAAGATTGAAAACAGCGCCGAAATCAAGTATCATTCTATAAATAAAAGCGTATGCCCGGGGCTCCTCTGAAATCATTCCACACCGGGCAAAGGAGCAGACAACGACAACATGAACGACAAGAAAACAGCACCGATTCGTGAGCACCTGACCATACTTTTGCGGCGCCGCAGCGTGACCGCTCTTTGCTGCGTGGTATTGACGCTGATACTCGCTTTTTACGGTATCATTGAAGGCGTGAATAAAACCGTCACCGTTTTTCACGATAACGGATTCAGATCGTTCATCTATTACACCATGGTCTCCAACACATTCGCAGCGCTGTCTGCTGCGTTTGTATTTCCCTTTGCGGTGGAAGGGATCCGGAAAAAACGCTTTATCCTGTCCAAATGGGTGGCGCTGTTGCACTACATGGCAACGACAACCATCACCGTCACAATGGTTTTTGTGCTTGCCTTTATGAGCTGGACCTCGCCTGAGGGTGCCCTTGGCGGCGAAAATTTCATCACCCACATTATTTGCCCGCTTCTTATCCTGTTTTCCTTCTTCCAGATCGAAAGCGGCCGCCTTTTTACGTGGAAGGACAGGCTCATTGGTATCGTTCCCGGCGCGGCGTATATGATGGTCTATTTTATTGAGGTTGCCCTTGTGGGCGAGGCCAACGGCGGCTGGCCCGATATCTACCAAGTCTGCGAACGACTGCACCCTGCATTGGCAATACCCGCATTTTTGATGCTTGCCTTTGGCGTCAGTACCGGCATCGCGTTGCTGTCGAATTGGCTGACAAGAAGGCGGCGCAAGAAGATGTTTTTGCTCTGGGAGAAGGACCTTGACCCCATCGAGGTGAAGATCGAGGCGTACGGAATGGGACGGATGGCGGCGCAATACGGCGAAGAAAACAACATACCCATCCCCAATGACATTCTCACCGAGCTCGCAAGGATGTACGGTATGGACCCGGAGGAGCTGATGAAGGCGTTCGTCAAGGGCATGATGGCCGAGCGGGAGAATCGGGGGAAACGAAATTCTAAATGATGGTGAAATAAGATCCGGTTTTTTTCTATTTTAGCATGTTTTTTGGCATATTGTGTATTAATACGTGTCCAGCTTAGTTAAAAAGTCGACCAGTGTATTGGCGATTGTCGATATTTCTTCTCCAAGCCAGTTCTTTTTTGAAGTGGTGAGTCTGTCAATATAACGGCGTGATGAAAAAGTACTTCTTACCCTTTTTACAATGTCTTCGAAGTTATTCTCTCTCATGCCGGTATCGGAAAAGACGAATGCCTCAATACATTTTATAAGTTTCGGAGCATCAAGCAAGCCGGAAAGATAGTACATATCGAATATATCTTTGTATCTCGTTGAGTTTGGACCAAACTTAAGAAGCGAACGCAGCTTTTCCGTAAACATCTGCTCCTTTGAATTGATAAGCAGACATGCGCTGCCCTCGTAACATGAAATATCAAAACAGTATTCTTCCTGCTCAATCGAGAGGTTTTTATGAACGCCAAGATCTATCTTGCTTTCGATAGTATCGCCTGTATCATCGGAAATAGTGACGAAAACTCGCTTGCCGTGATAATCCTGTTGGCGTAGTTCAGTTATACTCCCGGTTTGTGAAATATGAATGCCGTCGAGGCAGTTGAGTTGCTGGATAAACCGCATGATAGCTGCATCGCCAAGGGAATACCTGATGAGATCTATATCCATATCCTGAGTTGCTCTTCGTGCATCGTTCGAAATGCTTCTCATTACAACGCCGCCCTTAATGGTAGCATTCCTGCTGAGTGAGCTCTTTGAAAGAGCCATCAGAACGATGTCCTGACAAACTTTTGCTTCTGCGTTGTCGCCAATAAAACCCTCGTCATTTGCATGCCGTATCATTTCTCTTATAGCTGCCATCAAAACACCTCCATTTCAAGTGCGTCACTGATCATTTTGCTCCGGGGAAAACTATCAGCATAGGCCTGAATACGTTCAATGTCCAGGTCATATATAAGGCGCCTGTAATTCGCAATAATCTCCTTGTAGTAATCAAAAGGCAGCTTGTTCTTAAAACGAAGCAGCTCGATCAGCATTCTTTCCCTATCGTAAATCTTAAAAGATGCGTCCCGCCGATCCATAGTTGTAACGCCAACATTCAGAATATCGGAAGATACGTAATACTGATGTACCCGATCATCGCTGATGTAGATGGCGTGTTTGCCTGTCGCCAAGTGGTATTCATCGGGAATCACGTCTGTGAGCCCATGGTAGTAAAACGCACTGTCCATCGTGAAGATTGCATTGGGATACTTGAAAGAAATGACGGCAAGAGTGGAAACGTCGGGGATGTCAGAATAAACCCCTTTTTCGATTCGGTAAAGTTTTCCCGCGGATATTTGTTTTTTGACCTGGTAATCTGACTGCCATTTCGCCAGGCATTCCGGATAAGTCAAAAGCATAACGTTTTCTCCTGATTTGTTAAATATATTATAGGCTAAAAACGGAAGAAAGCCTATAATCACTATAATTATAGCATTGCAAAATCATTAAGTAAACACTGTTTGACAAAGAGAATGTCTCGGTAATGTAGATGTAGAATTTCAAGCCGCACGAATCGGCCAACTCTCGGAGCGATTATCAGCCAAGTATCGGAGTAAAATCCGGCCAATCGTCGGATTTGAGTGGAAAAATAAGATTAATAACTACGATTGTTTGTTTGATTGCCGCCAATAACTTGACACGGTCCGTCCCTTATCCCAGCTTGAAATCTCAACGTACGGCTGGTAAAATAGCATCAATAGTAATCGACCTTCTTTAGGAGGATATTATGAAAAAAACAGCTAAAGCAATACTGATTTTGCTGATCCTGGTGACTGTGCTTGGCACCGCTTCATGCGATACAACCACAAACACGAATTCGGAAACAAATACAGAAACGAATACAGAAACGAATACGGATTCGACTACATATACAAAAGAGCCCGAACCGGCGGAGGCAACGCAGGATATGTTTGGCTACAGACCGTTAAATTATAAAGCAGAGGACCTTACCTGGGAAATGCAGAACGTATTTTCCGGCAATTATGTGAAAAACGAGACCGTGATGTTCATTGACAAAGGGGACACCAAGGATCTTCTGTATAGAATTGACAATGTCATTTCCGTCAAATCATACAACGGCAAGAAAACATACGTCGAAGGCCGGGATTATGAAGTCGTGGACGGCAAGCTCAGGATAACCGAAAACAGTAAGATTCCCTGCATTACGAGCGAAAAATACTACGCCGGCGACGGGACCCTCGTGGTGGAAGTTGACGGCGAGAAAAAGCCGGTCTACTGGGGCGAGGGCACGGTAATGACCAACTATCAGGTGAATGTGGAATATACTCATTCCGACACCTGGAACGGCTATAAACAAAAATGCTTTGCAGGCATTTACGATAAACTTTACCGCAAGCTGGAGGCAGGGGAAGACGTGACGGTCGTATTCTACGGTGACAGCTGCACGTACGGGGCTGCCTCGTCCTATACGTACGGTTATCAACCGAACCAGTATTCGTATGCCTTGCTGGTCACAAACGCATTGGCGGACATTTTTGGATACACGGTACATTACGAGAAATCAAAACTGTCAGGCACGGGGCCGATGCCTAGAAAGGATTATGTTGCCGGCAACAGAGGGACAATAACCTACATCAACAACAGCGTTGGCGGCTGGACGACAAGGGACGGGGTGAACAATTTCGACGAGCACGCGAAAACGTTTATCGAAAAGTTTGGCTGCGATTTGTTCATAGTTGACCTTGGCGGCAACGACGGCGACATTTCACCGGGAAAGACTGCGGATAACGACGCCACAATCATTGGCAAGGTCCGCGAAATTGCCCCGGACAGCGGTATAATTATCATGTCAACACTGCTCAACCGCCCCGGCTCCAACTGGGCAGGGAACGATGCGCTGCAGGAGCCTTTCCTGGTGGAGCTTTCTGAAAAGCTGCGGGACGAGGGCGTGGCCTGCGCCGTTTGCGGGATCACCTCGATGACCGCGTCAGTGCTGGAGCACATCAAATTCGAAGACTTTTCGGGCAACAACATCAACCACCCGAACGACTTCTGGGCCCGCCTCTACGCAAACACTTTATTCGAGACCCTCGCCGGATATGAAAACCTTAATTAGCTTTTCGTACCTGTCAGCCGTGGTGTGGCGGAAAACCGTCAGTGGGCCGGTTGACGGTATATGCATATGGATAAAAGAAAGCACTAAAACAATTCTTATAGTGGCCAGGATTTACGAACAACTACAATATGGACATAAAGTATATCAAACTTCTAAGTGAAGATCATAGAATCAAGCATTTTCTCTCATTTTTCTGGGATTATGAATTAACTTTTCCTGATGGAGAGAAAAAGAGCATTTACAAGGATGCGCTTTCTCAAAAACGCTGTTTTTCAAATTTGGATGACGTTTTCGATTTGATTAAAACAACTTTTTTTTCATACCCAACAAGTGCCAGGATGGGATGGAATAGACACAGAGAAATCAGTACACTAAAAGAATTCTCGGAATTGCTTTATGAAGACCGAAAATACTGGGTTAAAGGCACAAAATTCGAACTTAATGATGGGATACGTAAACAAGCCATAGAAAACTATAATAAGCTAAGTTTTTTATATGATACGTTAGGATTAAAGGTAAAAAAGAATAAAAACCATGACCTTATATTTCAAATATCAAAAAATACGGAGGTAAGCGCGAAAATTCTGTCCTCTAATGAAGAAAAACCAATTACTGGAGAGACAGTCTTTGAAATCTGTGAATGCCAAGCATTGGAGGATATTAAAACGAAGAGGTTAAATTGGCCTATGTACCACTTAATGGGATCACTTTCTTTTTTTGTATACAACAATAACAGGTATTGGCTTGAAAAAAACAATTTGGATGATGAATCTGTTATGAATTGTTTTACCGGGGATGGTAAAACCGAAAAGAATTAAATAAACACTTTTTGTTTCATACTGCCCTCCTCCCGCGATTGAAAACACGCTTCAAATGAAGTATTATTATTGCCGGTGAAAGTGGGGCCCGGGACAGGAGAAACCGCTGATGTTTCTCTCATTGCCGGGCCGAAAAGATGAAATGGTATTTTCAAGCCTGCCTTTTTTATTCATATTCCTTCCCGTCTGTCTGATCCTCTACAACGTCGTTCCCGGCTGGGTTCGGGAAAAGGGCGCCGCTTTGGGAAAGGGCGGAGACCTTAAGGAAAAGGGCGGAGACGGGGCCGGCAGCTGCGTCAGGCTGAAAAAGAAGGATATGCGGTATAAAAATGCTGTCCTGCTTTTGATGTCCCTGGTGTTTTACACGGCAGGGGAGCCGGTATACGTTGTTTTGCTTGTTCTATGCGCCTTGGCGGGTTGGCTGAGCGGTTTTTTCATCGATAAATACAGGGATTCGTCGCCGAAAAAAGCAAAGGCCGCCGCGGTGATCTGCGTCGCGATATGCCTTTCGATGCTTTTTGTGTTCAAGTACCTTGGCTTTTTCATTGATACATTGAGGCTGCTGCCTTTCATCCACCTCCCGGCGGTGAAACTGACGCTGCCCATAGGCATTTCATTCTACACATTCCAGACGATTTCATACGACATTGACCTCCTGAGGGGCAGGGCGGGGCTTCAAAGAAACTTCGGCAGGTTTCTGCTGTTTGTGGCCCTGTTTCCACAGCTCATCGCGGGGCCGATTCTTCGATATAAAGACATTGAGGCCCAGCTTACGGACCGCACCGCCACGAGGGAGAAATTCTGCGAGGGCATCGTGCGGTTTCTCTGCGGCTGCGGCAAGAAGGTTCTTATCGCCAATACCCTTGGCGAGCTTGTGAGTTTTACTTTTTCCGCAGGAGCGGAGGGTGTCGCCAAGGCAAACGTGTGGCTTGG
>DBWH01000040.1:6107-7355 GCA_002308595.1 Mageeibacillus sp. UBA1243
CAGATTTACTACGATTTTTCGGGCTACTCCGACATGGCGATAGGCCTGGGGAAGATGTTCGGCTTTGACTACGGGGAAAACTTCAACTACCCCTATGTGTCACGCTCGGTTACGGAATTTTGGCGGCGCTGGCACATCTCCCTGGGCTCGTTTTTCCGGGATTATGTGTACATTCCTCTTGGCGGCAACAGGAGGCACCAAGTGCTCAATCTGCTTGCGGTGTGGCTCCTCACGGGGCTGTGGCACGGCGCGGGCTGGAATTTTGTGCTCTGGGGCCTCTATTTCTTCGTTCTGCTGGTCATTGAGAAGTTCCTTCTAAAGGGCAGGCTGGAGAAGATTCCGGTGCTTTCGAACGTTGTCACGCTGCCGCTGCTTGCCGTCGGGTGGGCCGTTTTCTATTTTGAGGACACCCGCCAATGCCTCACGGCCCTGGGCTCCATGTTCGGGATTGGCGGCGCACCGACCTGGGACAATGTTGGCGCCAATATGTTCCTCGCAAAGCTTCCGGTGATACTTACCGCCTTGGCGGGCTGCCTGCCGATTGGCGCATTTGTAGGGAAAAAAGTTGCCTCACTGAGGACCGAAAGGCCTGTGCTTTGGTTCACGCTGGTGGTTCTTTACACATCGGCAATGCTTTTCCTGTGCGTATGCGCGCTGGTAAGCTCCACATACAATCCATTCCTTTACTTCAGGTTCTGACGAAACGGGTGACGCGAAGATGAAAAATGACGAACGGTCAAAACGAATAGCCAATCTTTTGAGCACGGTCCTCGCAGTCCTTTTTGTCGCGGTCCTTGCCCTTGGCGGCATTGCGAGCCTGATTTTAAAGAGCGGCGACGTATCGGAAAAGGAGCAGCGGACCCTGAAGCAGTACCCGGATTTTTCCTGGCAATCCTTCTTTGACGGCAGCTTTTTCAAGAAGACCGAAGAGGCCTACAACGACCGTTTCCCCCTGAGGAACCTGTTCATCGACGCCGCGGGCAGCATTCGCGACCTTGTCACGATAAAGACCGGCCCTGAATTCATTCCCATCGCCAATGAAGACGAGGACTATTTCACCCCGGACGCAAACCCAACACCTACGCCCGAGCCGGAACCCACGGCTTTACCCACCGCTTCGCCAAGCCCCGCACCTGAAGAGACGGAGGCGCCCACGCCCACCCCGGATAACACGGAGACTCCTTCCGGCACCGCTGCGCCTTTTGAAACCGAAGGCCCTTCGGAGACTCCAACGCCAACCCCGGAGCC
>DBWH01000040.1:7389-14441 GCA_002308595.1 Mageeibacillus sp. UBA1243
TTTGACATCTCCGGCTACGAGGTGTTCACCGGCGGCCGCCAGCTCAGCGGTATTGTGATTGAAGGCGGCCGGGGCATGGAGGTGTTCAACGGCACAGCCGAGGCCGCGGAAGGCTACACCTCGTACCTGAAGCGCCTTGCCCTGAAGTATCCCGGAAAGAGGGTGGTGTCCGCAGTGACGCCAAACGCCTGCGCATTTTACGCCTCAAGCGAGTACAGGACCGAGAACCACAACCAGCAGGCCTGGCTGGAGCTTGCGGCGAAAAACATGCAGGGGGTCGTTGTGCCGGACATTTACGGGGCATTGGCGGCTCATAAAGACGAATACATTTTCTTCAAGACGGACCACCACTGGACCGCCCTTGGCGCGTACTATGCGTACAGGGAGATCTGCAGGGAACTGGGTATGGCGGCTGTGGACATTGGCGAGCTCGAGACCAAAAAGATTGAGGGGTTCCTGGGCTCCACATACAGGAAGACAAACAGCAAGACCCTTGAGGCCTCGCCGGATACGATCTACTGCTACATGCCCAAGGTGAGGACAATCGCCAAGAGCAACCGGGACAGGTCCGTGCTGAATATGAACGGCTTGGCGATGATAGACGTGGTGAATCCGAACTACAGGGGGAGCAACCTTTACGTGTGCTTTATCGCCGGCGACAACCCCTACACCGAAATTACCACCAACGCGGGGACAGGCAAATCCTGCTTCATTATCAAGAATTCATACGCCAATTGCCTGGTTCCCTGGCTCTGCCACAACTACGACACCCTGTACATCCTTGACCCCCGCCACGTGAACACCACCGACAGCAACCGGTTCAGCCTGGAGGGCTTCCTTGGAAGCCACGAGGTTGACGATATAATCGTTGTTTCCCACACACTTTTTGCCGCAACCGCCAACAACGTGTTCTATGCGGGGCTCATGAGGCTGTCGTAAAGGGCCCTGAAACGGCTGCCTTAAAGCCGCCGATACTTCCCTCAAACAAATTGATTTTTCCCTTTCTTTTCGATTATAATGGACCCATGTAAGCACATTTTTACGGGGAGAAACTGCCAATGGGAGCCCTTCGAACAGGAACAAAACTGAAAATATTGATATGTTTGGGATTGGCGATTTGGGCAATCCTGATGACTCTTTCTGCCTGCGGACCGAAAAACGGTATTGATTCGTCACCGCTCCCTGAACCCACGGATGTTATTGACATAAGAAGCGAAGAACCAACCGACGCCGAAACGCCTGCGCCAGCCGTGACACCGACGCCCACAGAAGCGCCCACGGAAGCACCCACTGATACAGCGGCGCCCACAAATACCGAAGCTCCCACTTTAACCGAAGCTCCGACGCCAACGGAAACACAAACCCCCGTCGAGACTCCTGCACCCACCGAGGCCCCCACGCCAACGGAAGCTCCCACTCCAACCGAAACCCCCACACCTACACCCACGGTGACGCCAACTCCGGGCCCTGAACCCGGAACACGGGAGTATTACGAAACATATTCTTTCCTTTGCACGGTCAAAACCGACAAGCGCATCACCCCCTCTCTTTACACCGACGGAAAAGAGCTTCCGGAAAGCCTGTCGGACCTCTACTACACATCCGACGCCCCCGGCGGAGCGCCAACCCGCGATAACGGCGACCTTTGGCTCTGCCTGGAGCCCCAAAAGGGCTATATGGTCTCCTCGGTGAGCGTGGAGGGAACATATGCGAAAATTGAGGACCTGGGGCGGGATGTTTACGTTATCCGGGGAGTGAAGAGCGCCCTTAAAGTTTCGGTGTCCTCCAGGGCGATGGCCCACGCTGCGACAGGAGACTGTCTATTGGCGTCTTACGGGTACGGGATTACGGACAGCGGCGAGCTTTTGATCTCCTGGAAAGAGGCGGAGGGGACGCCCCTGCGCTGCGTGGAGATTGACGTTACCGACGGAACAAACACGGTTTCCAAAACATACGACGGCGACCTTGGCGAGTGCAATATCACGAAACTCACGCAGAACACATCATACACAATCCGGCTGAGAGCCTACGGCTACAAACAAATCGGAAGTGTTGCCACCTTCAGCTCCTGCTACATACCGAATGCGAGAAAGGTTGCCTTCCCCCGTGTGGAAATCACCACCGAAGACTACGTGTGGCCCACCTGCGAATACGTCACGCCTCCGCCCGGAAATATCGGAGCGGGTATAACCAATGCGACCTGGGAAAACAGTATCGTGAAGATTTTCGACGCCTCCAACAATGTCGTTTACGACTCATCGGTGAACATGACCGCCGACAATGAGTTCCAAGGCGCCAAGATGAAGATCCGCGGCAACACCAGCGCCTACGGCGTGAAGAAGCCCTACAAGATCAAGCTGAGCAAGAAGTGCGACCTGTTGGAGCCCTTTATAGACCGTCCGGATGACGGCAAGTCCTACGCCGACAAGGAGTGGCTCCTGCTCAACTACGGGACGGACATTTACCGCGTTGCCGGTGATGCCATTGCAGACGTCGTAGGCACCCCCTGGTCGCCTGACTGCACCTACGTCTGCCTCTACGTCAACGGCGATTACCGGGGCCTCTACGTGCTCTCTGAGTGCGTCAAGGAGGGCACCGGGAAAGGTGACGCCAAGTGGCGCTGCCCCGTTGACGACGACGGCTTTGTCATCGAATACGACGCCTACTGGTGGAACGAGCCTCTTCACTTCACCACCCCATCCTGCGTGAACTTCGTGATGAAGTACACCTTCAAGTACCCTGACACCGACGATATCGACAAGAATTCCGCGGCCTACAAGTACATAAAGAAATACATGACCGACCTTGAAAATGCGCTGGCCAGAAACGACAGCTCCTACCTTGACTACATGGACATGGACTCCTTCGTCAAGTGGCTCCTGGTGGCGGACTACATGTGTCTCCTGGACTCAGGCGGCAACAACCTCTACATGTGGAAGAAGGACTCCACCGCAGACAGCAAGATAGTCATGGGCCCCAACTGGGACTTTGACTCCTGGAAATGGAACGTGGACTCATTCGCCAATATCCACCGCGACGGCTCCCACTTCTACTTCCCCCAGCTTCTTAAAAAGCAGGAGTTTACCCAGGCATACAAAGAACTGTTCTACAAAACCTACGACAAGGTGGCCGCAGCCGTCAACGCCGCCCTGGACAAGATCAACGAAAACGGCTACAACAGGCTCTACCGCATGGAGGCCACCCGCTACCAGTCAGGGCAGCGGACCCTTGCCGATATGCGCAATTCATTTAACTCGTGGATAGGCGACCACCTGGCCTGGATGCAAGCTGCTATCGGTTGATTTTTGGCTCTTTACGCATTTTGTCCATTTAACGATGAAACGAATTCAAACGCACTTCGAAGCCAAATTAATCTTCGAATTCATATAAGGAAATGATTACTGGACAAAATGCTTTGCGCGAGCTACCCTCTCGCAGTACCTCCGCACATCTCTTAAGCCGCGATTTCGGGCTCTTTGCGCAAGTCGCGGGAAAGATCAAAACGAAACAAGGCGTCTTGCGACGATTACTCGCGACTTGCTTTTCGCGAACAAACCACTCGAAGTACCTTCGTACATCATCGGGTTTGTTCACGAAAAAATAGCTCCGAAATCGCTGGCTTAAGCAAGTCGGGGTCGCGCACGCAAAAATAGCTCAAAAATCAAGATTATTGGCTCTTTACGCAAGCCGCAGATGGCATTGCATCAACCAATGTCAGGTGTCGTTTTGACACTAAACGAAACAACAATAGTGCCAAAATGGCACCACTGTCTTGACAAGAAGGGGGCCAAACTATTATAATGGCTGCGGGGTGATAAAAATGTCAATAAGGCAGTTGCGCGAAACAAAGGGATTGACACAGAGCCAATGTTCTGAATATTTGCAGATTCCCCTTCGCACGTATAAGAGGTATGAATCTGACGAGAGCAGGATCAACCGCATTAAGTATCAATACATTATCGAGCGATTAAACGCTTTCGGGTTTATCGATGAAGAGCACGGAAAATTGACAATTGACCAAATCAAAGAGATTTGCGGCTCAGTTTTTCCCTCATATTCAGTAGAATACTGTTATCTGTTTGGCTCTTACGCCAAGGGAACAGAAACAGAGACCAGTGACGTTGACCTGCTTGTTTCTCTGCCGGTTAACGGACTGAAATTTTTTGAACTGATAGAGATTCTTCGTGAAAAACTGAAGAAAAAAGTGGATTTACTTGATGCTGCACAGCTTAACAACAATCCTACACTTGTGCAGGAGATACTGAAGTACGGAATTAAAATATATGATCAACACTCTGCTGCCGGTTGATTCCCGCAGGCGCCGGAGGGAGAATTGGCGGCAGGAAAAAGGAGAATGAAGCTATGCCCAGGAAAAAAGATATACCGGAAATTGAGTGCCACAGGCCCACGGCTGTGCTTGCCGTTGAGGCTCCGGAGAGGAAGCTTTATGCGTCCATCGCCAAGAACGATGCCGCAGAGGCCTTCGAGAAGCTGTGTGCGCCCCTTGCCGTGGAGCTGAAGGACGACGGGTGCTTTTCGAAGAAAGGGACCCTTCCGAAAAGCATTCCTTTTACCGCCAATGACATCGAAACCGAGCCCGGCGACGTGATCCTGACGGACGAAAATACCGTTGCCGTCTGCTACGGGAAAAAGGCGGTCAAGGCCGTAAGAATAGGCGAAAAGACCTACAAATCCAAGAAGCAGATCCTTGAGATATTCGGCGAAGGCGACGTGAACGTAAGGTTTTACCTCGAATGGAGCGAGTGAGCTCACATAGGAAAGCATCAGCCGGGACAAAAGGATACCCACCCCCCCAGGGCAGGAGGTATCCTTTTGTGACAAATTGTTTATGCGGCAAGACAACTAAATGAAATCGTCGCCAAGTAAAAAGTCGTAGATGTTAACTGTTAGAATACCGTTTTCGTCATACCAGGGAGATACAAGATCCTTGGTAACAATGATCTTCTTAAAAGAGTCATCAATCTTTTTGAAAGAATGTGTTTCCTGTATGCGCTTTTCTTCGTTGGGAAGAGAGTAAGCTGACTGGATATATACTCGACTCGATCCCAGGTTACAAACGAAGTCCACTTCAAGACTTACCCGCTTTACGCTTCCGTCTTTTGTTTTTTCGACAACGGGCACAACACCCACATCGACATTGTAGCCTCGCATTCGGAGCTCATTATAAATTACGTTTTCCATACTGTGATTCGGTTCGAATTGGCGGAAATTTATCCTTGCATTACGAAGCCCGAGATCGGAAAAGTAGAACTTAGAGGGCGTTTCGATGTAGCCTCTACCCTTTATGTCATACCGCTTTGCTTCCTCTATGAGAAATGAATCTTCAAAGTAGCCAAGAAACCTGAGAATGGTGGCAGTGGCAATAGAAGTTTTTTTGACGGTCTTGAAAGTGTTTTTAATCTTTTCAGGATTTGTCAATGATCCGACGGAAGACGAAAGAATATTCAACAAATCCTCCAGTTCGCCTACTTTACGTACTTTGTTGCGGCTTACGATGTCCTTGATATATATTTCTTTGAAGAGAGTGTTAAGAAGGGCGATTTTCTCCTGCGGGGTTCTCCGAAGGACGACAAGAGGTATACCTCCGTAGAGCATATACTGCGTCAGCCCTTCGTACCTGTCGCCTTCCCATACAGTCATAAACTCCGAATAACTGAGCGGGTAAAGATGAACATCGTCGCCTCTTCCCTCAAATTCAGTAATTATATCGCTAGAGAGAAACTTAGCGTTGCTGCCGGTGACATATATGTCCATGTTGCTTCTGCGCAGATAACTGTTCAGCACAGATTCAAAAGCGTTTAATTCCTGAATCTCGTCAAGCAAAAGGAAGTACATGCCGTCGTCTACGACCTTCTCCCTGATGTATGCCATAAATTTTGAAGGGTCGACTTTTTTGTTCTCTGATCTCAATCGTATCAGGTCCTCGCCAATAAGCGAAAGATCCTCGGCAGAATCAAACGCAAAGCGGATAATGTGGTCTTCATTGACGCCAATGCTAACGAGGTAATTGTAAAAAATAGTGTTAAGAAGATACGACTTGCCGCATCTCCTGATGCCCGTTATCACTTTGATCAATCCGTTCTGCTTACGGGATATTAGCTGGTTAAGGTAATGGTCGCGATTGATTTCCATAAACAGCCCTCCTATTGAAGATTTTTGCAACTTTTAACAGTTTTCTCACATATTATCGCATCGAAAGACACTGATGTCAAGCTTCTATTGAAGATTTTTGCAACTTTTAACAGTTTTCTCACATAGAAAAGCATCAGCCGAGCCAAAAGGATACCCACCGCTCCAGCGCGGGGGGTATCCTTTTGTGACAAGACAGGCCTTTCAAACGATGTTATAATGAATGCGAAGACTTAATTATCCGGATTGGAGTATCCCCAATGACAGACCTTTCTGAGATGCCGGACAGTTCAAAAGGGACTGAATGTGCTGACGCAATCGCAAAGCTTAGAAGCGGGAAAGCCATGTCCCAGCAGGACCTGGCGGACAGTTTGTTTGTCTCAAGGTCGCTGGTGGCAATGTGGGAGACCGGAGCCAGGACGCCTGACAGCTACAGTTTGGAGCGCATGGCGGAGATGTTCGGCGTGGAGCCGGGGGATATTCTTGGCGACGTCAGGTATGCGTTTGTTTCAAGCCTGGAGAGGGAATTGATTGAGAGGGAGCTTGACGATTTCACAAGCAGCGGGCCTTCGCCAAGCGGCGCAGTAAACGGCGGCGCGACAGAAAGCGGCACCGAAAGGGCGGAGCGCATAATTGAGGATTTTTTCAAATGTATCGGCCCGCGGGACAGGGAAATCTTTATGAGCCGCTACTTCGCCATGAAGGCGCTGAAGACCGTGGCGGAGGAGACCGGGATGAGCTTGGCGGCTGTGAAGAAAAGACTTTTCAAGATTCGAAAAAAGCTGAAGGCCTTTATACTGAAGGAGGAAAAGAAATGAACAGGGAAGATTTCAGAAAGGCACTCGCCAATGTGGGCAACCGCGAAGCAACGGACCAAACGATAAATCAGAAATCAAAAAGGC
>DBWH01000040.1:14533-25202 GCA_002308595.1 Mageeibacillus sp. UBA1243
GAGCCTGCCCCCTCGAAACCCGCCAAGGCCCTTGCCCCCCTCACCGCGACCACCGTCTCAGAGCTTTTCACCCTTGATTCAATCGTCATCCACCGGAAAGACCTGCCTACGGACCTGCAGCGGGAAATGAAAACCGGCCAAAAGTTTTCCTACAACGGCCTCAAATATTATGTCCAGACATCCGGCTATAACTCCGGCGTCATAGGCATCAGGCAAATCTCCCATGAAGACGCCGTCAAGGTGATGAACTTTGCGGAGTTTACCCAGCCCTCCGACCAAAGGAGCTACACCGAGGAAGAGGCGTACTACGTCTATCTCCTGCTGAGCCATTCCTTAGGCGGCGGCGAAATCGGTTTCTATGTTCCCGCAGAAATGCGCAACGGCCAGGTGATCGCAGTGTTTCAGGAAGAGGAAAACGTCTTGTTTGTGATTGACTGCATCTTTCAAAAGGACAGGATTGTTTGCATCAAAAAGGTGAGCCTGGATACCGTCAACACCATGGGCCTGGTCCTTCCCCAAAAGGGGGAGCGGCTTGACTGCGCCTTTGACGAAACGAACACGCACTTCCTGGGAGACCTCTCCTACAGGGAAATAATCAACAAGGTCTATGAGCTCTGCGGCATAACCGGCAACGATCTGTATCCTTTCCTGCCCTGGGCAACCCCTGAGACTGAGGCTTTGACTGAATCCTGAACCCGCCAAGGCCCCTCCCGCGCCCCGCATTTAACCTTTGCAACCTGTGCTGCCGCTGCCGCCAAAGCTACCGGTTTACTGCTCGCTTGTGAACTTTGTGCCGCAGCTCCAGCAAACCTTGCGGGTGCTTTTCTGAGGGGTGCCGCAGACGGGGCACGTTATTAAGGTTTCATCCTTCTTTTCCGGCTTTTCTTCAACCGGAGCTTCGCCGCTTATTGCATTAATGTCATGCTTAATAGTCTCGTTCAGTCCTATGTTCTCCCTAACGGCTCTCCTCGTGGCAACTATTTCCTTCATCAAAATGTTCTGGTTTCTGACGATGTGGCCGATTCCGATGTATATAACAGCAAACAGAAATGTTCCGCCCCAAATATACGTGGTAACTAAAAAGCTGTTAAGCTGCGAGCCCACCGCTATACCGGTTATGAAACCGCTAACAGATATAATGATTCCCAAGATAATGTAGAACATATTAAATACCTCCTATGCGTGGTTTTGAAGTATGGTAGCATAGATTGGGTGGGTTGGCAATGATGTTTCCTTGAGATATGGCAAAAGGGTATATTAAACGCATTTGAGATTGAAAAGAAGCGTGACATTCATGGCCAGTTAACTGATAAATCACGAGTATGAACACAAAATACTACGAATAACTGTTCCTTATTTAGCAAACTTTGTACTATTCCGGTTTTGGTATTGAAAAACCAAAGAATATGCTTGACAAATGTTCTTGAGAACGGTATAATGTTGGCGGTTATCAAAAACCAAATAAATGCAAAACTCAAATATTTACTGAAAAGGAGATAATTCTATGAACGCATTTGACAAAGTAATTGGGTACAACGACATTAAAGCGGAACTCTTGCAAATCTGCGACATGTTAAAGAACAGAGAAAAATATGAACAGTTTGGCGCCAAGTTTCCCCACGGAATCATCCTTCACGGAAAACCCGGTGTCGGAAAAACTCTGATGGCTAACGCTTTTATAAAGGAGAGCGGTCTTCCCTGCTACACCGTGCGCAGAAAAGACGCAAGCCCGTATTTTACGAAAGAAATAGAGAAAGCTTTTTGCGACGCAAGGGAGAACGCTCCTGCAATCGTTTTCCTTGACGATATGGACAAGTTCTCAAACGAGGACGACAGACATACAGATGCGGAAGAATACGTGGCTATTCAAGCATGTATTGATGAAAGTGCAGGTCAAGATGTATTTGTACTCGCCACTGTAAACAACATACACAAACTGCCGGACTCTCTTATTCGTGCAGGAAGGTTTGACCGAGAACTCAGATTTTATTCGCCCAAGCGTTCCGATGCCAGAAAAATCGTTGAGTATTATCTTTCCGACAAAAAATTGTCCGAAGAAGCTAATTTAGACGACTTTGTGAAAATGATGACCTACAACTCTTGTTCTGAACTGGAGACAATTATCAACGACGCGGCTATAAGAGCCGCATACGCCGGAAAAGACGTCATAGAGATGAATGACCTCGCAGCGTCTGTTCTTACGATTCAGTACAACATTAATTCGCGATTGAACAAACCGGGTGCGCGGAGAAGAAGACGTCGTTTCGAAGATTTTTGCGATGAAGAGGATGATGCTGTCGTTGAAAACGAACCCGTAAGCGCTCTTGAAAAAAGAAAAGTCGCCCTTCACGAGGCTGGACATTTGGTGGCCAGTGAAATCCTGAAAAGAGGAAGTGTCGGTCTTGCGACGATTTGCCCAAACGCTTCGAGCAAAGGTTTTATTTACAAATGTGTTGATACCAATTCCAGGAGCGCTGAAATCCTGATATCTCTTGCCGGCAAAGCAGCAGTGGAACTCTATTATTTCGATGCTTGTGCCAGCGGGTGCGAAAGTGACATCAGCAGTGCTGTAAAGCTCATTAGAAGCGGAATAACCTACAGTGGTACTCACGGATTCAGTGTTGTTCAAACATCTCTTGGCGATGATTACGACCACTACTACTCAGATAACTATAAAAACTCCATTGAGATTCTCACTAAGACAGAACTGGAGAAATATATGCGCAAAGCGCGTGAAATTATGATGAAAAACAGGGCTTTCCTCGAAAAGGTTACAGATGCACTGCTTGAAAAAGAGGTGCTCCTGGCATCCGACATCAAATCAATAAGAGAAAGTGTAACTGGAACTCCAACGGAGGCCGCTGCATAAGCGGCCCCGTGAGAAAAAAAGCTGCGCAAAAGAGAGCTAATAGATCAGCGATTTTAAGAACTGATCCGCATAACAATAAGGAGAACAAAATGAATTATCACGTTTTTTATGAAACGGTTAAGAATGTGGAGATTCCAAAAACACTTGTCCTGGATACTGCTTATTTCTGGTTCCATCGCGAACATCTTCCGCTTAAACTAGTTTCCCTAGGAGCTGCAAGCAATCCCGTTGTTAAGGTTCCTTCCACAGGATTGAATTCATACGTTAATATTGTACCAATACGTTATATCAGCAAAAAGGTTTTTGCCGGAAACAGATTAATAACGGACATTATTCTTCCGCCAAGTATTTTGGAGTGTCCCGAAGAGGCGTTTTCAGGTTGCACAAATCTTAAAAACATTACCATACCTAAAACAATTAAAAGGATTCTTACAAAAACTTTTGATGGATGTACCAACCTTGAGAACGTTTATTACGAAGGAAGCCGGGAAGAGTGGGAAAGCATTGACATTGAATATGAAAGAGTTGAAATTGATTTTGGAGGTAATCTTCCCGGAACGCCTGTGCGGTCTGTTATCGACGAGAGAAGAGTGCCTATCCCGGGTAATGAAGCTTTGAGAAAGGCAACCGTTCATTTCAATTGTGATTTAAAACTGTTTGAGGACGAAGATACAGATGATATAAACAATCAAAATAAAACTGGCATGTACGAAATCTGCCAAGAAGGGTGATGCGATGGCCTTAAACTGGCTATGATTCATTCGATAAATCGTGCTTTGAACTAAAGCCCATCGCGATGACCCATGAGATAAGGAGAATTCAACCCCGATGACAAAGGAAGAATGGACTGAAATGAACATATACGAATGTCTGATAGAAGCAACAGAACGTCACTGCACTGCCGGAGCATATAACGCTTACGGATACATGGCCAATTCTATTGATCTTGAAAATGCGAAAGTCATTGCATCAGGCGGCAAATTTACTACTTTTTCAGGATATGGCGGGAAAAGAGCCGTGAAAGGAAAGCGTACAGAGGGCGTAATCGTCTTTCCGTCAGAAGACAATGAGAAAACCCTGAATAATCTGCTCCAATATCTTTGTAGCGGTGATGAAATGGATTATGCATGGAAGCTCGGTCGTTTTGTGAAAAGGAGCGTTGTGAATCCAGAAGGATACGAATGTAGCGATAATTCTCTCTGCCTCGCAATTTCGACTTTCAACTGGGGAGAACTGATACTGGTTGTCAGAAACATCAGCTGCTGGCTTGGGTTTGATTATGTCTGGGTGAAGGTGACAAACGAAAAACGTAAATCCTGCGAAATGTGCAAAGTCGATTGCCGTAGTGAGGAATTCAAAGAAATGGGAAAGCTCCAACGCGGTGAAATATCAGAAGATGAATTTGATAGTTTTTTAAAAGAATATAACAGCAGAAAACCTGAGAGAATCCGTAAAAACATAAGAAATGAGAAAAAATGGCTGCGTATTTTAACAGAGGATGCATTAAAAAGACTGTTGAAAGATAATTACCGCCTTGGCTGCATTGTAATAAAAGAAAAGAAGCACGAAAAGGACTCGGAAAGGAAAAGCCTTTCATACAATGACCTGGCAGAGAGAATATGGCGTAACGGCTATTCATATGTCAATGTATTCGGTCTGGCGAGAGACGAAATATGTCAAACATGCGATGATCCATATTACACATTCGAGGCAGATATTGACCAATTAGACAGGTGGATCATTGCCGTTCCGTACAGTACCGGGACATGTAAGCAAAAAGACTTTGAACAATTTCGAGCGGCAATTACAAACATTTGTTCTGCTACCGATGAAGACGGATGCAGCGCTGAACCCTTAATATGTGCACCGAATGCAAACGAAGATCTATTTCAAGCGGTACATAAATGGATCGCAAGTTCAGAAGAAAACTCAGGGGAAATCTACTGCTGTATTGAAGGCCCGCCAAGATCCTATGCGGATGGCCATACTAAATGGGCAAGAGGAAATCTGAACAGCATTTTACAGGAAACCAAGACTAAATGGCCAAAAGACTTTGCCTTGCATATAGCCCGTTGTGATGATAAAATGTAAATGGTTATTATTAACCGCGAAATGCGTAAGCATTTTCGCGGACCCATGAGATAAGGAGAATTCAACCCCGATGACAAAGGAAGAATGGACTGAATTGAAACTAAGAAGTCATGTGTTCGTCAGAGAACTGGCTGCCGATATCATGGAGCCCATAAAAGAACAGGCTGATGCGCCGATGCTGGCCGTTCCTATGGCCTATGTCCTTCTAAAATACTTTAAAGACGGTGCAGACATGTCGTCACCGGGAGCCTTTGTGGAGTCGCTCGGTATTGGCGATGAGAAAGAAAAAAGCCGCAAGATGGCGTTTTACAAAGGCAGGTTAGAGAGCGTTTGGAATGCAATCACAGAAGCCCCGGGAAGAGTCAGATTCCTTTCAGGGGATAAAAGCAATGCAATTCAAATATTAAAATCAATGGTCCTCTTCTACGATTTCACAAGGGTTGAAAAGAACTATTCTTCAATGCCTGAGTCGATAGCGGAGCTTGCCATAAGGATTCTCGATCTGAAAGAAGAGGACAGAGTTTGCGAGTACTGCACCGGAAGAGGCACGTTTACGGTATTGGCGTCTCAGAGAGAGCCGAAAGCAACCTACACCGGCATTGAGATAGACAGTTTCCTTTGCGAGATAACTTCGATAAGAGTTGACGCTGCCGGCGGTGAGATGAATCTGATTGAAGGCGATGTGTTCGGAAGGACGGCTGAGACGAAATTCACAAAAGCTTTTATGAACTATCCCTTCGGACTAAGACGAGTGAGTCTTGCGGGAGACTTAAACGACCAGAGCAGCCTGTTTGAAACTGTCAGTAAAACGCCAATAAAATTCGCAGACTGGCAGTTCATCGCAAACGTGCTTGACGGTCTCGAGGACGGGGGCAGGGCGGTCGTCGTTACTCACAACGGAAGTCTGAACAACTTGTACGATAAAGACGTTAGGTCGATTTTTATAAACCGAGGCTACATAGATGCGGTGATTGCGCTTCCCGAAAAGCTGTTTAACAACACGAGCATTCCGATGACGCTGCTGGTCCTGACCAAGAGAACGGCTGCGGACAAAGCTCCCCAGACTGTTAAGATGGTCAAAGCGTCAGGCTTCTGCGAAAGCGCCAGATTCACCAACCTTATAACTGACGAAAACGTTGAGGAAATCATCCGCGCATACAAAGAAGACACGGTTTTTAGCAAAAACGTTCCGACCGAAGAAATCATCGCCAATGACTTTGTCCTGTCTGCCGACAGATACTTTGCGGAGAAGGTTTCTCTGTCAAATTCCCGCGAATTTGGCGATTTCATTAAGGTCATCAAACGCGGCACGCCAATGAAGGCCGAGGACCTCAAGGCAATCGAAACCGACGAGACCGGCTGTGAATATCTCGCCATCGGCAATATCGCTGACGGTTATATCGACCACGACAGCCTGAAGCACATCAAACCCAATGGCGCACTTGCCGCAAAACTCGTAAATTACCAAATAAACGACGGCGACTTGATCATCTCTAAGGGAGGCAACCCCTTCAAGATCGCAGTGGCTGATGTGCCGGAAGGTACGCAGATCATTGCAAGCGGAAACCTTTACGTGATTGAAATAGATAAAAGCAGAGGCAATCCGTACTTCTTCAAGGCATTCCTGGAGAGCGAAAAGGGACGAAAGATTCTTGACAACGCCTCTGTCGGTTCAGTCATTTCGATGATTAGCGCTGATGCAATCAGAAAGCTTCCGGTGCCAGCCTATACGTTTAGCGACCAGCAAAAAATCGCCAATGAATTATGCGAGGTTACAACAACACTCCGCGAGACGGCAGCACACTACAAGGCAACAATGGAAGAGCTGCGCGACAAAGCTGCGCATATCTGCGAGGAGTGGAATGCGGAGAAATAAAACCTACCCAGATGTCTGCCAGTGCAACGTTGTCAATAGAGTAGATGTGAATTCGTGCAAAAGCAATGACGCCATATTGCCACACTGCAACAGAGCAAACCAATCTAAGATGCCATTTGATGATTTTCCTAAAGAAAAGATCCATAAGGGTAAAACCTGCAAAGGTCACAAGTGAGGTCTCGTGGTCAAAATGTGAGGAAAGCATGAACATTGACGACATAGATTTAAACAAAACATGCTGCTTTACAGGCCACAGACCCGGCAAGCTGGTTGCAGACGAATCTGAAATCAGAGCCTGGCTCCGGCAGGAAATCAACCGTGCGGTGAATTCAAACTTCAATACATTTATTTGCGGAATGGCGGATGGTGTTGACGTTTGGGCGGCGTTGGAGGTCTTGGCGTTGAGAAAAAACAATCCCGAAATCAGACTTGTTTCAGCAGTGCCTTTCAGGGGCATGGATAAGAGCAGTCAATGCGGAGATATAAGTCTTTTTAACAAAATCATCAGTGAATCAGATTACGTTCATTACATTTGTGACTACTACACCAGGTGGTGCTTTCTTGCAAGAGACAGATGGATGGTGGATCGGTCGGAGAGGGTAATTGCAGTGTTCAACGGGTCTAAGGGCGGAACAGCTTACACGCTGGAGTATGCCCGAAACAAGGGGCGAGAAATAGTTGTGGTAAATGACGCGGGAATTGCCAGCAAGGCGGAAGTGATTTAAGGATTAGAATAGATAGTGTCAGGTTCGTGGCTAGCTAAGGCAAGAGAACGAGGATTTTATTTGAGATAAAGTATCTTAACAGTGGTAACGGCTAGTAGAAAAAAGAAGAAAGCAGCCTTGCGTCTGTATTGATAGGGTTTACCGAAAACATATGCATGCAATATTAACTTATACTTTAATGGCTTTATTCACACCACTCGGAATAATAAAAACCCGATTAAAAAGCGATTTAAAACCAAGATAATCTATGGTATACTAAAAAATGTCAGAGCCTAGAACGATCATCTCAAGGAAGAAACCACAGGGATACTATTTGCTATAGGACAACCTGGCAACAACTCTCGGGAAAAGGTGGCTGGATGAATTCAAATCGACCAGATGTAAAAGAAAACTACATATATCATCTTGATATCGAATTGCTTGATATTCTTTTGAAGGACCGCTCGTCCGGAAAAAATATCATATGGGCGACCGATAATTATGCTTCACGCGGTTATGGGTATCAAAGTTATGATTATATTATCGTTCAGTCTGTTACCGGATATAACGGCAATGTTGTCAAGCCGCGTGTTGAAAAATCAAAGAAAGAGCAAGCCGAACGGATCAAACAAAAAGCGGAAGTTTTTACGCCTTCATGGATCTGCAACAAACAGAACAATCTCGTCGATAACGCTTGGTTTGGCGAAGACTTCGTTTTCAATACAGAGAGCGAGAAAACTTGGACTTCTACCAAAGAAAAGATTCCCTTCCCAACGCCCACCGGAAAAACGTGGCAGGATTATGTTTTGGATACGCGTTTAGAAATCACCTGCGGCGAAGCGCCTTATTTGGCAAGTCGCTATGATACTGTATCCGGCGAGTATATCTGTGTTGAATCCCGAATAGGACTGCTTGACAGAAAGCTCCGCGTCGTTTCTGAAAACACGGAAACAGAAGACGAATGGCTTAAATGGGCAACCGTAGCTTTCCAAAACATCTACGGTTTTGACTGGCAGGGCGATAACATTCTTCTCGCTCGTGAGAATCTGCTCTTCACGTTCGCGGATTATTATCAAGCAAAGTTTAGAACGTCGACAACGGTTGAAATGCTTCGGAAGATAGCTGAGATTCTTTCGTGGAACATTTGGCAGATGGATGGATTGAAGTTCGTCATTCCAGACAGTTGTAAAGAACGGGAGGAAGTGCAACTTTCATTGTTCGGCGACGAGGTAACGAAAGAGCCGTGCCCAGGATGTACAAAAAACGATCCGTATTCACACACGGGTATATATTGTAAAATCAAAGACTGGAAAGCAAATAAAACGGTGAAATTTGTTTCACTGCTGAAAAACGGGATGGTGAAATAATGGATTTATCGATACTTGACGGAATTATCATAGGCAGAGTTGACCCGCACATTTATGCCTTTACAACGAATACGATTCCGAATTATCTTAAAGTCGGAGACACCTATCGCCCCGTTTCTGTCAGATTGCAGGAATGGAGAGAGCATTTTCCCGATCTGCAAAAAGAATATGAAGCAATTGCGAAAGTTGATAGTAATACCTACTTCCGTGATTTTGCCATTCATTATTTCCTTGAGACAGAGAAAAGGAAAGCGCGTTTGTTGCAGACCGATCTTCCCGATGACATCTATTATTCAAAAGAATTTTTCAAAGAAGCATCGGCGCAGGATGTAATAGACGCAGTAGACGATATTCTGCGCGATTATAATGAAAACGGCGGCAAGTATCAGTTTTATAATGCCGATACACGTTTGCCTGAAACTCATACATACGAAAGAACCGAAACGTATGACCCGCGTCCCAATCAGGAGGCAACAATAAGACGCTTCAAGTCGGCTATTGATGCCGGAAGAACAAACCTTCTGATGTATGCCGTTATGCGCTTTGGTAAGTCTTTTACATCTATGTGTTGTGCAGTTGAAATGAACGCAAACATCGTTGCCGTTGTTTCTGCAAAAGCGGATGTAAAAGAAGAATGGAAAAAGAACGTCGAAAGCCATGTTAAGTTCTCGGATTATACTTTTCTTACGGCGGATGATCTGGCTTCAGACGAAAGAGCAATTCGCCGAATCATTGATGACGGAAAGAAAGTCGTTGTATTCCTGACCCTCCAAGATCTGCAGGGAGAGACAATCAAAGATAAGCACAGAGAGGTGTTTGGAAATACTATCGATTTACTGATTGTTGACGAAACCCATTTTGGAGCTCGTGCAGAAAAGTATGGGCAGGTTTTGCGCGCTTCCGGTTATGAAAAAGACGTAAAGAATAAAAAAGATGAAGAAGACTATGTTGAAGCCTCGGAAGCGGACGAACAAATCAAGGTGCTTGACGCTCGTATCAAGTTGCACCTCTCCGGCACACCTTATCGAATTTTGATGGGAAGCGAGTTCTCCAAAGAAGATATTATCGCATTCTATCAGTTTACTGATATCGTCAAGGAACAAGAACAATGGATAAAAGATAATAACGACGCTGATGAGCGGGAAGAAGAATGGAAGAATCCATATTTCGGCTTTCCACAGATGATCCGCTTTGCCTTCAATCCGAACGAATCGTCGCAGCGCCGTCTAAAAGAATTACGCGAAAGTGGTATTTCATACGCATTTTCAGCACTGTTGAAACCTCAGTCAGTAAAAAGATCTGACGACGGAAAACACAAGAAATTCATATTCGAGCAAGAGATATTGGATCTTTTGGAAGTCATCGATGGCAGTAAAGACGATGCCGAGCTTCTTGGCTTTTTGGATTTTGATCGCATCACAACCGGAAACATGTGCCGCCATATCGTTATGGTTCTGCCGTATTGCGCTTCTTGCGACGCGATGGAAGAGTTGATCCGTGCAAATGCGGGCAGATTCAGAAACCTTCATGAGTATGAGATTATCAACATTTCCGGTGTTGACAGACCGAATGAATACCGTTCTTCTGCCGATATCAAACGCAAGATACGCCAATGTGAGTTTGAAGGAAAGAAAACCATTACGCTTACTGTAAACCGCATGTTGACCGGCAGTACGGTCGAAGAGTGGGATACTATGCTCTTTTTGAAAGACTCTGCATCCCCGCAGGAATATGACCAGGCGGTATTCCGTTTGCAGAATCA
>DBWH01000040.1:25256-25761 GCA_002308595.1 Mageeibacillus sp. UBA1243
GACTTTATGCCCGGCAGAATGTTCTCAATGCAGGAGCAGAAATCTCAAATCTATAATGTCAATGTTGACGAAGCGGGAAACAGCCGCCTTGAAGAACGCATAAGCGAAGAGTTGCGTATCTCGCCTATTATCGTTATGAACAGCGACAAAATGGAACAGGTTTGTGCAGCTGATATTCTGCAAGCCGTCAGCGAATATTCAAAGAGCCGTGGCGTTGCGGAGGAGACGGCGGAAATCCCGGTTGACTTGTCCCTTATGAATATTGACGCCATCCGTATTGCTATCGAGAATGAAAACGAACTTGGGTCAAAGCAGGGCTTCACTACGAAAGCACACGATGGAGATGACGACGGATCGGATATGGANNCCCCGCCGATACCGGAAGACCCGGAGATGATCCGGATAACAACGATCACGAGGAGAATACTGACACAGGCACTCAAACCGAGCAGGCGGACGAGAACAAAAAAGACCCGATAAAACAATTCAGGTCTTACTATGCCCG
>DBWH01000037.1 GCA_002308595.1 Mageeibacillus sp. UBA1243
TATTCTTTGAAGCCCTTCTGATCCAGGTAGTTCATCGGGCGGCGAAGAGCGTTTCCTTCTTCGTCAACGAAGACCGCTCCCTGCATTTGCGAGCAGAACGCCATTCCTTCTATTTCTTCGGGCTTTACGTCCGTTTTTGAAAACAGCTCGCGCGTGGTCGAGCAAATCGCCGCCCACCATTCTTCAGTATCCTGCTCCGAGCCGCCGTCGTCGGAAATATACAGACCGTATCCGGCGGAAGAGCCTGCGATAAGACGTATTTCCGAACTTATCTCGAACAGACAGGTCTTTACGCTGCTTGTTCCGAAATCGTAGATAATAATGTACATCCTCAATCACTCTTTTTTCTTTTCGCCAATTCTTCCTTTATGATATTGAATCTGTTCCTTCCCATATTGGCGGAAAAATCCCCAAGGCCGTAGAAGACCTTTTCTTTACCTGGTATTTTAACGTTGTTATCCATGATTCCCCTACTCATCCTCTTTCAGATGGATGTTCCAACCCGTGTCGATCTTCTTTTTGACCTTGCCCATGGTCTCTTTGTCGAGATCAGGCCAGTCGACGACGGTACTTGCCTTTTTGGTGACCAGATGAGCTTTCTCGGCGCACAGGGCAAGCGGCGTATCGGCAAGAGAATCGGAATAGAAATTATCAATCACCGGAAAACCATGGTCTATGATGTATCTTGCCTTTTCTTTCGCGTACATCATGTTGTTCAAATACACCCCGAATTCGCGGTCGAATTCCGTAGCTATGTAGTTCACTCCGAGCCTTTTTGCGATCGGTCCGATGATGCAGTCGGGCGACGCACTGATGATAAGATCGTCGGACCTCTTTTGAGCGAGGTACCAAGGAGCGATTTTCTTTTCGTTTTTATCCCAATAGCGTTCGATCTGTTTGTCGAAATCGTCAATCAGTGTAAGATATCCGAAAAACTTGCGCTGCATCGTGGCTTCCGACATTTTTCCTTTCCTTTTCAGTATCACGTTTTTTATCACCTTCGGGGCAAATGTGAACCACAGTTTGGGATGGCGGTTCATGCACCAGATGCAGAAACCTACAGAACAGTCCGACGGGAATATCGTTCCGTCAAAATCATATACGTTCATAACGCTTTCCCTCCAATTCTGTCCGAGAGAAACGGATCATATTCCGGTTATATCCTGTGGTCACGAGATACGCTTTTTCATCGTGTGCTTCCATCAGACTGCTTAATACGAATCCGCTCAGTCCCTTGATTTCAGCGTCCGGATCGGTCAGATCGAACAGTTTTCCGGAATCACGCTCTATAATCAGAACGTGATCGTCTTCAAATAAAAGCGAAAGTTCAACCAACACCGGTTTTTTCGACTGTTTGTTGACGTCAAGAACGGTCAGCCCGATTTCTTCGGTAAACAGCGCCGCAAGATTGGCGACGTCTTTCGGATACTGATGCGAAAGCAGACTTTCCGCAACTCTTTCGGATAATGCAGACGCAGTCGCAGGCGTAAGGACGTCGTCTAGAATGACGATCTCTGACTTCATGTCTTTAAGTAAAAACGGGAAATTGTCCTTGCCAAAACGCTTATACACAAACAAAAGTGCGCAGAGGAGCGTCAGCACCGGAGCGACTGCAAAGCCTGCCCACAATCCGTTTATACCGAAAAGAAGGGATCCTGCTATCGGAAGGAGAATGTACAGCAAACCATTCTGGAAGCAGGCGATGCAGGTTGCCATGCCGATGCGGTCTATAAGCATATAGTAGGAGGTGGTAAGAGACACTGTACTGCAGAATATGAACCCTAGACATACGATGCGGATGGCCGTTAACGCTGAAGCAAGCGCTTCGCCTTCGGTCACGCCGAACAGACCGCAGAACTGAGGAGCAAAGATCATTATAAGCAGGGTCGCCACGGCACCTTCTATCACGGCAGCCTTTATGCCGGAACGCATGACTCTTTTGATCAACATGTGATTCTTTTCGCCGAAATAGGTGNNTGCATCGCCATTCCCACGCCGTCCATGACGACTCCAAACTCGATAAGACTTACGACTACTGCGAGCGCGATCAGACCGGAATCGCCGTAATTACGCGAAATAAAGCCAATCATAACGTAGTCCATGATCCCCCAGCAGATATAAACGGAAGAATCCACGATACTGTATCTCGAAGTCAGCAGAAAATCCTTAAAGGACAGATGCCATACAAAGTGCAGAGTGTTTTTCTTCCGGAAAAAGTGAACAATGCAGGTAAGGATACCGAGCGTGTTTCCAATCACGGAACCGAGGATGATACCCGTCATTCCGAAAAATCTGGTAAGAATGATTGAGCAGAGTATGTTCCCGCCAATCTGAAAACCGTAGCAGATATTGTTGATAAGCTCGTCTCCGTCGCTGAAAACCATCTGTTCAAGATAGAAGATAACGATGGTAAGAAACGCATTAATAGGGAGAAAACGGTAATACTCCAGCGCTTTGTCCAGAATTTCTCCCGTAATGCCGCTCACGCTGAAATAAACGTTTTGGATAAAGAAGACCAACAGAGCGGAGATCAGTCCGACCCCGATGCTGATAATGAGGCCTTGCCCGTAGATCTCATCTGCCCGGCGCTTTTTCATTGCGCCGACCTCGCGGGTGAAAACGATCCCGACACCGGTCGAAACCAAATCACCGAAGAAGGTGACAATGGCAGTCAGCGGTGTGATTGCGTTGATGCCGGCAACACCCGACTTGCCTATGAAGTAGCCGGCAATGATGCTATCACTGAGCAGCATCAGATACATCACCGCTTTGGTGAATGTGCCGGACATAAGCATAGAAGTGAATTTCTTTTCGCAAAAGCCTTTCATAACAACTCCCGTTGGAGTAAATAATCTTGTTATCCATTATAACAAAATCACCGGGAAAATAATAGTATATCATATGGATTAATGCTATTGACAATATGTGGTTTATCACATATAATTCAAATGAAAAAACACAAAGTTGGAAAGTGTTTTTCAGAGGGGGAATAAGTGAGAGATTTTGAAATCATTTTCTACGACAAACCTGACGGCACCGAACCTGCAATGGATTTCATTATGTCCTTGAATGACAAAATGCAGGCTCGCATGCTTAGAACGATTAAACTTCTGAGCGAAAACGGGACAGACCTCAGAGAACCGTATTCTAAGCACCTTGTCGACGGAATTTTTGAAATTAGAGCAAAAGTCGGTTCGGATATTTCGCGTGTCTTGTACTTTTTCGTCATAGGACGCAAAATTGTTCTGACAAACGGTTTCGTCAAGAAAACGCAAAAAACTCCGAAGAATGAGATCGAACTCGCAAAGAAGTATCGTAATGAGTATTTAAATCGCAAGAGGTGAACGAAATGACGAACTTTAATGATTTCCTGGAAAAACGATTAAAGGATCCTAACTTTAAAAAAGAATATGATGCGCTTGAACCGGAGTTCTCAATTATTCAGGCTATTATTGACGCAAGGAAGAATGCCGGAATGACACAAAAAGAATTGGCTGAAAAAACAGGAATCACGCAGGGAGATATCAGCCGGCTCGAGAACGGAAGCGCAAATCCATCGCTTAAAACGCTTCAGAGACTTGCCGAGGGAATGGGAATGACGCTGAAACTCGAGTTCGTTCCAACCACGCGGAATTAACGAATTGCTGAATTGTGAAAAACGTATATTTCAACACTCTTTCAGGATGCATTTAGGAAAGAGGGTATTCGTCGTCAAGAAAAACACGAGGCGGGGAGCAATCCCCGCCTCGTCCGGTTCAGAGCAGCGCAATCAGCTTAAAGCTGCCATTGTCACTCGATAATCAGCCTGTCGCCGACCTCTCTGTCAAGGTGCTGGTTCTCGGAAAGGTATTCCTCAATGACGTCGCGGCAGGACGTTGTCAGGGTGCGGCGGGGCGCATTGGCGAGTACCTCTTCGGGCGTGATGTCGAACGAGTCGATCATGTTGTTGTAGTGGAAAAGCTGGAGGCCGATGTTGAACATGCGGTCGTCGGCAACTTCTTCGCCGTTGAAAGTGAACTCCTTGAATGCGTGATTCTTGCGCGAGTAGACCATGTGGAGGCCCTCGGAGTACTGGTAGAACTCGGTGTGAGCTCCCTCCCAGACCTCGTCGCGGAGAGTGTGCTTGATCATGTGCTTCAGCTGGGCGCCTGTCACCTTGACCATAAACACGTCGTCATCGTAAGGGAAGGCCGTGATGAGGTCGCCGAACATGACGATAGGACCGAGCTCTTCGGTGCGGATGCTGCCGGAGCCGAGGAGCATGATGTCAAGGCCGAGGCTGCGCTTGAGAGCGTCCGCAAGCAGGTCGCCGAGAGCGGTCTCCTGAGTCCTTGTGGGATGTGTGAGCTTGCGGTTGAAACGGGTGATTACGCGGCAGTATTTCTTGTCGGTCTGGTTCTTGTAGCTCTTTATCAGCTCGGCAATGTTCTCATCTACAGGGCAGTTTTCCGCATTTATAGGAACGCTTCTCCATTTGTAATCGGCGACGCAGTTGTTTTCGGTATCGATAATCAGGTCAAAACGGCCGATCTGGTCGGTTCCGGTGCCCGCCTGGACTATCAGAACGTCGTTGACCTTTTCAGCTTCCTCGAGGAACGTGTGCGAGTGACCGCCGATGATGACGTCAACGCCCCAGGCCGGGTCGAGCAGCTCGGCAAGCTTTTTGTCCTCGTCAAAACCGATGTGCGTGAGCAGCACGGTGAAATCAATATCGATCGAGTTGTATGCGTTGCAGATGCGCCCAATCTCGTCCGCCGCCTCGCTTATGTCGACGAAGGTTCCCACAAGCCCATCGTTTTTCGCCTGCTTGATGACAAGCTCGGTGATGATGCCGATGAAAAGAATCTTCATACCGCCAATCTCTTTAATCAGATACGGCTTGAACAGACGCGCGTGGTTCGTCTTGATGTGCAGGTTTGAGTTAATGATGGGGAATTTTGCGCATTTCTCCAGAAAAAGCAGGTGCGAAACACCGTAGTCCACCTCGTGATTGCCGAGCGTGACGACGTCAGGCGAAATCATGTTCATAATCTCAATGGTCGAAATTCCCTTGTACTCCGAGTCGATGACGGAGCCCCTGAACATGTCGCCGGCAATGCAATAGAGCGTGTTCGGCTCCTCCTCCTTCACCTTGTTGATGTAGCCCGAGAGCATCGAGACACCGCCAATGAGTTTGTTATCAACATTCTCGGACAGGAAGTCCCCGTGCATGTCGTTTGAGTGCAGAAGCACGAGCTTCCTGTAGCGCTCATTGTCGGCAACGATTGAATTGTTCTGTTCCATAAATATCTCCTTGCTGATTCAGCCCTGCGCCAGCACTTCGTTGAGGCGCTTCACAAACTCTCTCTTCTTGGCTTTAGTTACCACCGACACGTTGCAGGTTCCGATTTTGGGCATCGAGTCGTACGTGAAGCCTTCCTTGTAGAAAATGACCATGCCGTAAGTCTCGCCGGGCTCGGTGATGCAGCTGCCGTAGCACCTTACGGTTTCCTGAACGAAATCGGGCCAGACGAGCGTTGCCATTGCGACAGCGTCGGGGAGGTCGAGCGCATTGATGCCGTTGCCCTGTTTGAATTCGAGGAGTTTGCCGGTGGCTTTTGCGATGAACACCTGAAGCGGGCTGCCTTTCAGCATCTTTTTCCACATTCGTTCGGACGTCCAGGTGGGTTCGTCGTCCATGTCGAGGCCGAGAACAGTCACGGGCACGCCGAGCTCGAGCATCATCTTGTAGGCAGGTGCGTCCTTGTAGACGTTGAATTCTGCGACAGGTGTCGCATTTCCGGGTCCGAAGCCTGCGGTGCCCATTGACAGTATGCGCTTAACCTTGAGCATCGTCTGCCTGTCCTTCTGAATCGCGAGGGCGATGTTGGTGACAGGACCGAGAGCGACAATCTCAACCTCGCCGGGGGTTGCCTTGACGGTTCTCAGAATAAAGTCAACTGCGTGCTCCTTCTGCGGCTTTCCCTTGGGGTTCACGATTCCCGCATCGCCCATACCGTCGTTTCCGTAAACACTGAACGTTTCGCGCTCCTCTCCGGACAGCGGGTTGACGGCGCCCGGGTAGACCTTGGCGGAAGAACCTGCCGCTTCAAGGGCCGAAAATGCATTTTTGACAGCCTGGTCGAGGGAAACGTTGCCGGCAGCGACGGTGACGCCAAGGATATCAACGTTAGGACTCTTGACGGCAAGAATCAGCGCGGCCGCGTCATCTCCGCCCGTATCGGTGTCGATGATGATCTTGTGTTTTTTTATTATATCCATATACAGTACCTTCTTTCAGGATTTCTTCATTACATTATATCACTGCACGGGCCTCCGCGAAAGGTGTGACTTTAATGTAAAAAACAGGCGCCTTCCGTGGAGTGAAACCGCCAATGTTCAGACCGCTGTTATCGCCGATGCGGCGGCGCCAAACCCTCCCGCCGCGCCGCCGCCTCTTATAATTATTTAAAAATACGCACTTTAAGAGGTTAAAGCGCGATTTTTTTTCGTTTTATGCGCTGAAAACGCGTTTTCAGCGCGTTTTTTCTCCGTATTGTTGACAAAGGGGGTTGAATTGGTTATAATACGCGCTATGTTGGATAATGCCCTTATTGAAGGATGTTATTCCGACAAAACTCGACGGTGTTTTAAACACGGCTTTTGACAAAAAACACGGAACAGGGGTTGACCATGAAAGACACAAAAGATGAATAGCCAGGGGTTATCGGTTTTGTTTCAATGAGTTCATGCCCTTGGCAAAGGTTTTATAGCGGCGGGGTTCCTGCCGGTCAAAGTTACTCTGTCGTTTTGTCGGAGTTTCGTTTGATTTATAATAAATAGTGAAACTTGGACTGCGGGACGTGAATGGCATTGGCGGTAAGCCGGTGACATGGGCTTTCGGTTTCGTGTTTGAATATATTGCGATGCGGCCGACAGATGCCGCCAAAGCAATACGGGAAGGAAAAAACTTATAATGAGTACAAAAACGCTGGCGTACATACTTAAGCGTATAGGTTTGGCTTTGCTGACGGTTTGGGTCGTAATCACGATCACGTTTTTCGTCATGCATGCCGTGCCGGGCGGACCGTTTCTCCGTGAGAAGGCAGTTTCTCCGGAGACTCAGGCAGCACTCGAGGCCAATTACGGCCTTGACAAGCCTCTGATTGTCCAATACGGAACATATTTGAGGGATATCATCACAAAGTTTGACTTCGGGCCGTCAATCAAACACCGCGGACAGACTGTTACGGGAATGATCGGTGACGGACTTAAGACTTCTGTCACGATTGGTCTCATTGCGGCTTTTTCCGCGCTTTTTATCGGCGTCACACTCGGAGCGGTGGCTGCGATTAACCGAAACAAAATCGTGGACAGGATTATCATGGTCTTCACGACGCTGTTTGTATCTTTGCCGTCGTTTATCTTGGGATCTCTGTTCCTTTACCTCTTTTCTCAGCGGCTAAAGTGGCTGCCGGCATTCGGAGATAAATGGACCGGGTATATTCTGCCGGTCATAACCCTCGCGCTTTATCCGCTTTCCTACATCACGAGACTTACAAGGTCGTCGATGCTCGACGTTCTCGGACAGGACTATATCAGGACAGCGAAGGCAAAGGGTGTTTCAAGAGGCAATATCATCTTCGGCCACGCCATGAAGAACTCGCTCATTCCGGTCATCACGTACTTCGGACCTATGCTCGCCTACATCGTCACGGGTTCGCTCGTTGTCGAGAAAATATTCGGCGTTCCCGGAATCGGCGGCAAGTTCGTTACAAGTATAACCGACCGTGACTATACACTCATCATGGGAACAACAATCGTTCTCGCAATGCTGATTGTCATAATGAACCTCATCGGAGACCTGCTTTATAAGGTCGTCGATCCGCGTATCAGTTTTGATTAAAGGAGGGGTGCGGAAATGGATATCAAGAAAAATCCTTTAAGCATGCACATAAATGTAGATTCTTTTCTGCCTGCCTCCGATGAAGATAAGGCCTACATGGTAAAGATGCGCCCGTCATCCACTTTCTTTAAGGACGGCATGAAGCGTCTTTTAAAGAATAAAGTGGCCGTTGTCAGCTTCTTCGTCATCGTAATTATTACGCTGTCTTCCATAATACTGCCGTTTTTCTGGCCTTACGGATATGAGCAGCAGCTCGGAAACAATTTCCCGTATCCTGTTGACAATTCGTATTCAAATCTCAAGCCTTTTGAGTACGGAGAAACAGAAAAAGCGCGCATGGAAGCGGGTGAAAAGATATTCCCTCACATATTCGGAACGGATGCTCAGGGAAGAGATTATTTCATCCGTGTCGTGTACGGTACCAGAATATCGCTTGCCGTCGGATTCTTTGCGAGTATTATAGTTCTCATCATAGGACTGCTTATAGGTTCGATCTCGGGCTATTTCGGAGGCGTAATAGACCTTGTCCTGATGAGGATCGTAGATGTCATTTACGCTTTGCCTGATATGCTCATGGTAATTCTGCTTGCGGCAGTTTTGAAGGAGACCCTTGGCGATGCCATCTCCGGGACGTTCCTCCAGGGAATCGGAAGCAACATCATAAGCCTCTTTATAGTATTTGCGCTTCTTTACTGGGTATCGATGGCAAGACTCGTGCGCGGCCAGATACTCTCTCTCAGAGAGCAGGAATATGTCCTTGCATCCAAAGCGGCAGGCGCAAAAGGCGGCTGGATCATAAGAAAGCATCTTATACCTAACTGTGTAAGCGTAATCTTTATTTCGACCGCACTCCAGATTCCGAGCGCAATCTTCACAGAGAGCTACCTTTCATTCCTCGGCCTTGGCGTTAACGCGCCGATGCCTTCTCTCGGTTCACTCGCCAATGACGCTCTCAACGGTATTCACTCCTACTTCTACAGGCTCCTGATTCCTGCAGTAGTGGTTTCTCTCATCGTTCTGTCGCTCAACCTGTTTGGCGACGGTCTGCGCGACGCGTTCGACCCCAAGCTTAATGACTGAGGAAAGGAGATTATCATGGCACTTCTGGAAGTAAAAGATTTGAGAACCTCCTTCTTCACTGATGCAGGCGAAGTCAAAGCAGTTAACGGGATCTCGTTTCAGCTTGATTCCGGCAAGGTACTCGGTATCGTCGGCGAATCCGGCTCCGGAAAGTCCGTAACAGCATATTCAATTATGCAGATACTTGCGGGAACCGGTAAGATTATCGGCGGATCAATCAAGTTCGACGGAAAAGAACTTGTCGGTATTTCCGAGAAAGAAATGAAAAAAATCAGGGGCAATAAGATTTCCATCATCTTCCAGGACCCGATGACATCTTTGAACCCCACCTATACTATCGGACATCAGCTCATGGAAGCTATCCTGCTCCACACCGACAGAGACAAGAAGCAGGCATACGAAAGAGCAGTTGAAATGCTCAGGCTTGTCAACGTGAACGAGCCCGAAAAGCGTATGAAGCAGTATCCGTTCGAATTTTCGGGCGGTATGAGACAGAGAGTCATGATAGCCATGGCGCTTGCATGCGAGCCGGACATCCTTATCGCCGACGAGCCTACGACGGCCCTTGACGTTACGATCCAGGCGCAGATCATCGAGCTCATGAGCTCGCTCCAGAAGCAGCTCGGCATGGCGATCATAATGATCACGCATGACCTTGGCGTCATCGCTCAGATGTGCGACGAAGTTATTGTCATGTATGCGGGTTCAATCTGCGAGCAGGGCACTGTTGACGAGATATTCTACAATCCCTGCCACGAGTACACAAAAGGACTTATGCGTTCCATTCCTACAGCCGACACGGCAGGACAGAGACTGCAGCCTATTTCAGGTACTCCGATAGATCTTCTCAATATGCCTAAGGGCTGTCCGTTCGCGCCAAGGTGCGACGCTGCAATGAAAATCTGCACGCAGGATACTGCAAAACCTTACGATATCAACGAGAATCATCGTGCGACGTGCTGGATGAACATTAAAAAAGGCGTTGAGAACGGTACAATAGAAATGAAAGGGGAGGAGGAACAAACCAATGAGTGAACAGATTCTCAATCCTAATCCTCAGAATGATCAGGAGCGTCCGCTTGTAGAGGTCAAAAACCTGAAGGAATATTTCAATATCAGTACAGGTTTCTTTAAAACAACTCCTCTCAAGGCTGTTGATGATGTGTCGTTTGCAATCCGCAGAGGAGAGACTCTCGGCCTCGTCGGCGAATCCGGATGCGGCAAGACGACGGTCGGAAGAACCCTGCTTCATCTGTATAAGCCTACGGCAGGCGAGATAATTTACGACGGAAAAAGCATTGTCAGCAGATCCGACATTGCGATGCTCCACAAGAAGACATCCATGGTTTTCCAGGATCCGTATTCCTCGCTCAACCCCAGAATGACAGTTGCCGATATCATCGGTGAGCCTCTCGACGTTCACAAGCTCTGCAAAACCAAGAACGAGAGAAGAGACCGCATTCTGGAACTGATGGGTCACGTCGGACTGAACAGCGAACACGCATCAAGATACTCTCACGAGTTTTCCGGCGGACAACGCCAAAGAATAGGCATCGCAAGAGCCCTCGCGGTAAACCCGGAGTTTATAGTCTGCGACGAGCCTGTTTCCGCTCTTGACGTTTCGATTCAGGCGCAGGTTATCAACATGTTTGACGAGCTTCAGGACAAGCTCGGTCTCACATATCTCTTCATTGCTCACGATCTTCTGGTCGTGCGCCACATCAGCGACCGCATCGCGGTCATGTATCTCGGCAAAATGGTTGAGCTGGCAGACGCATCCGAAATCTGCGACAAGCCTCTCCACCCGTACTCGAAAGCACTGATGTCAGCTGTTCCGCTGCCCGACCCGAACGCGGCAAGGGCAAACAAGCGCATCCCGCTTTCAGGCGACATCCCGTCACCTCTCCACGCTCCCTCAGGCTGCCCGTTCAGAACCCGCTGCCCGTACGCAACGGAGCTGTGTGCCGAAGCGATGCCGGAATTCAAAGAAGTCTCAAAGGGTCACTTTGTAGCGTGCCACCGCACTGCTGACATCAACACCTGATGAGCAATAACCAAGTTCAATACGTTTTTGAACGGATGTGCAACTATTCAAAAGCGTATCGTTAGAAAGACCATAACAAAAATAAAAATTCAGAAAGGAAAAGTTATGAAAAAAGTATTATCTTTGATCGTTGCGATCGCATTACTTTTGACTTGCTGCCTCGTTGGATGCAACACCACCAACAACAACGACAACAAGCCGGCTGCAACAGCTGAGCCCGGTGATGTTACCATCGTTAAAGGCGCTGCTCCTACTATCAAGTACATCTACAATACCAGCGAAGGACACAAAGCAATCGCTGAGTACATCCAGGCAGCACTCGCTAACGTAGGCCTCACAATGAACCTCGAGAACCAGGAGTGGAACACATTCCTCAACACTCGTAAGGACGGCAACTACAACGTAGCACGTAACGGCTGGGTTGCAGACTACACAGACCCGATCTGCTTCATCGACATGTGGACATCCAACTCCGGAAACAACGATATCCAGTTCGGTAAAGGTGAGCATGCAAACCTCAAGATGTACAATCTTGATCTCACACCTTACGGATACGATATCAAAGTTACCAACGGCACATGGGCAGAGACTTACGACGTTCTCGTAGCTACAATCAAGGGCTGCGTTGACAACGTAAAGCGTTACGAACTCATGCACCTCGCTGAGGATATGCTTATGGACACAGGCTGCATCGTTCCTGTTTACTACTACACTGACCTTCTCATGATCAGCAAGGAAGTTAAAGGATTCTACTCCAGCCCGCTCGGATATAAGTACTTCAACAAGACCACCTACAAGGACAACAGCTCAATCTCAGTCTGCATTGCATCTGAGCCTGACACCATTGACCCTGCTCTCAACTCCGCAGTTGACGGCGCTACACTCTGCGCTCACCTCTTCGCCGGTCTTGCTAAGTGGGATATCGATGCTGACGGCAACCTCAAGATCTCCCCTGACTGCGTTGAATCACTCGTTGAAGGCGTTGTAGGCGAAGACGGCAAGGTTACTTACACATATACCCTCAAAGAAGGTCTCAAGTGGTCAGACGGTCAGGACCTCAAGGCATCCGACTTCGTATTCGCTTGGAACAGAGCAGCTTCCGAAGTCCTCGGTGCTGACTACGGTTACATGTTCGAAGTTGTTGACGGTTACGGCACAGACAAACTCAATGTTGAAGCTGTTGACGACAGAACCCTCAAAGTAGTTCTCTCCAGTGCTATCAGCTACTGGGATGAGCTCCTCGCATTCCCGACATATTTCCCTGTTCGTGAAGACGTTGTCGGCAATGAAGCTTGGGCAACCAACCCCGCGACTTACATCTGCAACGGACCTTACACCATGACAAAGTGGGATCATGACTCGCAGATCGTTCTCACAAAGAACGCTAACTACCACGATGCAGCTAATGTCACAATGAACGAGATCAAATTCTTCCTCTCAAGTGACACGAACACCATCTACACCAACTTCGTAAACGGCAGCTGGCAGATGATCGATGACGTTCCTACAAACGAAATCGAGAACATCAAGAAGACATACCCCGACGAGTTCAAGATCAACGGACAGATCGGTACATACTATGTATGCTTCAACATTAACAAGAGCCTCCTCCCCAGCAACACCAACCTTACAGGCGTTGAGGCTGAGAAAGCTAACCAGGAAATCCGTAAAGCAATCGGTCTCCTTCTCGACCGTAACTACATCTGCGAGAGCATCGCTCAGGGCGGACAGGTTCCTGCATCCTCATTCGTAGCAATGGGTATGACGAACCCTGACCACACCGAGTTCTACAAGACAGCAGGCCACAATGAAGGCTACTATGGATACTATGATGTTTCCAAGGAAGCTTACACATCCAACGCTCTGGCTGCTCTTGAGATTCTCCAGAAGTACTACACAGACGTTAAAGCTAAATAATTTAATCTGAATTATTAGCTTAACGAAAAGAGAGTTACGATCAGAAATAAATGATTGCACACTTATGAATACCTGTTATTTTTGATCAACAGGGCTGCGCCGGCAATCGGCGTAGCCCTCTCTTTTTGCCGTTTGAGCAGCCATGAAAAAAGCCGCCGCGTCAGACTTTAAACTGACTTGCGGCGGCTTGCTTTTGTATTATGTGACTTAAACAAACAGTTACGGGACTCTGTGCAGCTTTATTACGTTGGTGTTTCTGGCCTCGCGTACGGGGATGCCTGCTGTCACCACGACAAGGTCGCCGTGGTTCACAAAGCCGCTCTGGAGAGCACATTCGGCCGCTGCTTCGAAGAGGGCGTCAGAGTGGCTCTGAACGTATTCGAGCATCGGGTAGACGCCCCAGCTGAGGGCGAGCTGGTGGAAAGTCTTCATTTCGGGGGTGGGGGCGATGATCGGCTGCGCCGGGCGGAAGCTTGAGACTCCGCGCGCTGTGAGGCCCGAGATTGAGAAGGCGATGATGGCGGCCGCGTGAAGGTCATTGGCCATAGTGACTGCCGCGTCGCAGATTGCAAGGAGAGGTCTCTCGCGAGCTGCGCGGCTTGCGGTCTCAACGTACGGGTCAACGTATTCGGCGTCTTTTTCGGCCTGTACGGCAATGTCGGCCATCGTCTTGACAACGAGCGGCGGGTGCTTGCCCATGGCTGTTTCGCCGGAGAGCATTATTGCAGAGGTGCCGTCGAAGACTGCATTGGCGACATCGGTGATCTCAGCCCTTGTAGGGGTGGTGTTGTCAATCATCGATTCGAGCATCTGGGTGGCGGTGATGGACATCTTGCCGGCTTCGCACGTTTTCCTTATGAATGTCTTCTGGAGGCCCGGGATGAGGGCAAAATCGATCTCAACGCCCATGTCGCCGCGCGCGACCATGATGCCGTCCGAAACCTCCAATATCTCGTCAAAGTTCTTCACACCCGAAGCGTTTTCAATCTTTGAGATGATCCTGATCTTTTCGCCGCCGTTCTCGGCAAGGAACTTCCTCATGTCGGTGACGTCGTCCCTGTCGCTCACAAACGAAGCCGCGACAAAATCAACGTCCTCGCGTATGCCGAAAATGAGGTCGTTTTTGTCTGTTTCGCTGAGGAAAGGCATGTCGATTTTGATGTTGGGAACGTTCACGCCCTTGTGGTTGCTGACAACGCCGCCCGTGACAACGAGGCACTTAACATCAGTCTCGCTCGTCTCTTCGACCTTCAGCACGACAAGACCGTCGTCAATGAGTATCGTGTCGCCTTTTTTGACGCACGCAGGAAGGGTCTTCACAGTGACTGAGACCGCGTCCTTTGTTCCCTGAATGTCATTGGTGGTAAGGGTGAAAAAGTCGCCCGCCTTGATTTCCTCGGATTTATTCTCGAAATTGCCAAGCCTGATTTCCGGTCCTTTGGTGTCAAGCAGAATCGCGAGCGGAACGCCCATCTCGCGGCGCAGCTTTTTGACCCTGGCTATGAGCTCGTGAAAGTTTTCGTAGGTACCGTGCGAGAAGTTCAGTCTCACAACGTTCATACCGTTTAAGATCATCTCTTTCAGCACACTCTCGTCGGAGCTTGCCGGCCCAAGCGTGCAGACAATTTTAGTTTTTCTCATGATATTTACCTCCCTTCGGGTAATAACCTATCGCGTAAAATTATATAACTTTTCGGCCCCGAGAACAACTTTTTTGAAATATTTCAAGGCGCCGAAACCGCCAATGCCTCCCCCTGCGGGTGAGGCGCCCCAACAAAAAAACAGGAGCCGAAAGCTCCTGCCTTTAAACGTTATACGGGGAAGCCCTTTACAGAGCCGCGCCTGCCCAGAATGCGTCCTGAACGGAGCGGAAGAGGGCGAGCTTTTCCTTCTCCGAGAGCTCGTCGGATGAGAAGAGCATCCTGGCGAGTGAAATCAGATTTTCGCTTGCGGAAGGATCGCTTGCGGGGGACGCGGACTCAAGCGCCGAGAGCTCGTTCTCGTTCCTGAGATAGTTTGCGTCTGTTCCGAGGATATCGGCAAGCTTCAGGTATATGTCCCTGTTCTGCGGGTATGTGTGACCCTTCTCGTAGTTGCTGATCGTGTTGATGCCAAGACCGGCCTTTGAAGCAAGCTCCTGCTGGCTCATCTTGATCGCCTTGCGGCATTTCCTTAACTTTTCACCAAATTTCATACTAAGAATCTCCTTGGGTTTTTATTAATAGGCCCTCGCTGTCTCGTGTTCCGAAAAATACGTCACCGGTACCGCAGTGTAGTTTGAATATACTGCTTCCCTGCCAAAACATCGCCGGTTATTAATAATTTTAGTATTTAAGAGCTGCGTGAGCGGCTCAAAAAAGCTGTTTAATACGTTATATACATCCTTTTGCGGACTTTGACATTGGCGGATTCAGAAACTTTCAGTCAGGGCAGAAACGTTCCGAGGATGTAGTCAGCCATCTTTTCTTCGCTCTCCCTGCAGCCGGTCCTTACCCAGTTAAGAAGAATTGCGTGCGACGACACTCTGAAGTTATCAAACAAAAAGGCTGCCTCTTCTTTGTCGGGGGCCGAAACCCGGATGCGTTCCTCAAACAACGTCTGAAGAGCCTTTGACTCAGCCTCGTTCTCTTTGAATACCGGATTTGAGGAAGTGAAGAAAATATATGCAAGAGTTCTGTTATCCCTGATCTGCTTTAAAACGTCGATCTGGACTTCCCTGATCGGCTTTTTGGGATCAATCTTGCTGTAAAAATCGTCTTTCAGATCCTGGAGAACGTCCGCGGTGTTTTTGTAATACTTGTAGAAGCTCGCTCGCGTGATGCCGGCGTTGCCGCACAGTTTGGTGACGGTCAGAGACTCGAAAGGCTCATGCTCAAGCAAATCGACAAGTGACTTCTTTATTCTGTTCTTCATCTTATCTTTCATAGGCCACGTCCTGTATAAAACGCCAATTTTAATCCAGCTTATTCTAAACGAATATCAGGCCATCTTCAACAGCTTTTTTAAACGTAATTTACACTCTTTGCAACAATTGTATATTTTCAAATAACTAAACTGATTGATAAAAAACAGTTAAAACAGTCGTTTATTCGTAAGCGGCTTTGTTGTGGGGCGTGTTACGGCCGCGCCGCGGGGTTTGCGGGCAGTTTGCGCGGCGCGGGGCGGCGCCTTCCGTTCTTGACTTGAGGGGGTAAAAACAATATAATCAAGCAGGTTTATTATTGGCGTGTTCACAGAGTTGTGACAGGTAATATCGGAGGTTTCCATGAGAACTACTATCAGAAGAATCGGTGCGCTCATACTGTCTTTGGCGCTTGTTGCTTCCTGCTTTATCGGCGGTTCGTATGCGTCGGACGGCGGGAGGGGGGCTCTTGCGGCTGACAACGCGGAGGGCACACTTTCGTTTGTGAAAAATTCCGACGGCACATACAGGATGTCGTACGAGATGAACGGGAAGACGGTTGAGTACGTGCTTCCGGAGAGCGATTTTTACAGGAACGGACCGCTTGCAGGCACGGATGACCTCGGCAGGACTGTCGCCAATCAGTTTACGGTTGTCGACCCGGACTACACCACCCTTGACGAAGCCGGCAATGCGACTGTGGTCGACGCGGCGGAGAGGACCGTTGGCGTGTTCGGTGAGAACGGCGAGCATTTCGTGGGCATCTTCTACTTCCTCTGGCTCGGTCAGAACAGTATCAAGAAGGGAAGAAACATTGAGGAAATTCTCGCAGAATACGGCAAGGACGCGAAAAAGGGCGACCTCGAGGACTGGGGCAACGTGAACGACATTTTCTTCTTCGCCGAGCCTCTTTACGGCTACTACTATTCGGGCGACGAGTGGGTCGTCAGGAAGCACATGGAGCTCCTCACAAACGCGGGCATCGACTTCCTCTATTTTGACACGACAAACAACTACATCTACGACTCGGTGGTCAAGCTCATTCAGAAGGTCTGCCACGAGATGAACGAGCAGGGCCTCAAGGCGCCCAAAATCGTGTTCTACACGCACACTGACGCCAAAATCAGGGTCCGCCAGATCTACAACGCAATCTACAAGAAGGGCGAGTATCAGGACACGTGGTTCTACCTTGACGGCAAGCCGCTCATCATCGCCCCCGAAGAAGCCAATATTGACGATTTCTTCACCATCAGAGAGCCACAGTGGCCCAACGAGCCCAAGGAGGACAACACATGGCCCTGGATCGACTGGCAGTGGCCCCAGGAGCTCTACGGACCTGCGGACAACCAGCTTGAGGCGATAAGCGTCTCGGTTGCGCAGCACTCCGGCAACGGCGAGTTTTCAACGTCTGCCCTCTACGGCTACCGGGGCAACCGCGGCCGCTCCTACGACGGCACCAACGACAACCTCACGAAGGACTCGTACAAGCTCGGCCTCAACATCCAGCGCCAGTTCAACTACGCATACAACGCGGGCAGCAAGTACATTCTTGTGACAGGCTGGAACGAGTGGATCGCGGCAAGGCAGGAACCCACCAAGACGCGCCCCGTAAGGTTCATTGACACTTTCAGCTACGAGTACAGCCGCGACATAGAGATGTCAAAGGGCGGCTATTTCGACAACTACTACATGCAGCTTGTCTCCAACACGGCAATGCTGAAGGGCGCCGTTCCGGGCATTCTCCGCGATGACAGGCACCTCATTGACGTTTGCGGCATCTTTGACCAGTGGAACGCGGTCAGCCATGAGTATACAGATGTCATTGGCGATAACGCAGTCAGGAACGCGAGAGGCTCCATGGCGGGCACAAGGTACAAGGACGAGTCGGGCAGAAACGATATAGTCTCTATAAAGGTAACAAACGACGCGACCTACCTGCATTTTCTTGTCGAGTGCGCTGCGGACATTGCGGCGGCAGACGCGGACACATCCTGGCTCCAGATTCTCCTTGACGTTGACTCGTCCGCAGAGACGGGCTGGCTCGGCTACGACTTCATACTGAACAACAAAGTCATTGACGCCAATGCGACAACCGTCGCATCATACAGCGGCTCAAACGGCAGCTACGGCTTCACCGACAAGGCCAACGTCGCGTACAAGGTCGAGAAAAACAAGTTTATGGTCAGCGTTCCTCTTGAGGAGCTCGGCATTGAATACATAACCAAGATAAATCTTCAGTTCAAGGTCTGCGACAGCAGGAACAAATACACGACCTGCGAGCAGTTCTACACCGAGGGCGACTGCGCGCCTCTGGGAAGGCTCAATTACGTCTACAGCACGTATTTCCCCAACGTTTCGGAGGTCAAACTCATCAAGACCGTCAAGGTCTCGGAGCGCGCCGCAAAGTTTTTAAACGACGACTCCCTTGACGTTGTAGGCGTTGAGACGCCGCCCGCAACGGCTAAGCCTTCGGGCGGCTCAAAGAAGGGCTGCGGCGGCTTCCTTGGCGGTGTGCTTGCGGTATCGGCAATCCTCGCCGCCGCGTATATCATAAGAAGGAAGGAATGAGGGTTTATGGAAAACGTTTTCATTGCCGTGTACGCGCTGATGCTGGTGACAATGGTAGTGATCGGTATCGCAGCGTTCTTTAAAAACAGGAAGTGAATTATAAAATGAAGCGCTTTTCCTCAAAAATTGATCAGGGGAAAAGCGCTTTTTAGATATTGGCGGTATTTTATTAAACCTGCTCGCTTGACTCGCGTGCGCGCTTGTTTGAGTACATGAGCTGGTCTGCGCGGAGGACAACGCTCTCGGCATTTCTGTCAATGTCCGGATCGAACACCGCAATACCGATGGAGACGCTTACTTTCTCCCACCTGTTTTCGGCGTTCATGCGTGTCTCCTCTGAATTCTTCCTGAATCTGTCGCTGAGGGCGTCGCGGTTCCTGAAATCTTCATTCTGGAGAACCACCACAAATTCGTCGCCGCCGATCCTGAAAACGGGGCTGTGGGTGAACGTCCTGCAGATGAGCTGAGCCGCAGTCTTGAGGTAAACGTCGCCTTTGTCGTGACCGAAGAGGTCGTTCATCTGTTTGAGCCTGTCGCAGTCAAACATCGCGATCGCAAACTCAAAACTGTCGTCCCTTGCAATCTCGTCCTGAAGCTTCTGAATGTATTCGTCAAAAGCCCTCTTGTTCTTTACGGACGTGAGCGGGTCAAGATAAACGCGCTTGTTGAGGTCATCAACCTTAAGGTGGGTCTCCTCAGCTTCCTTCTTGGCCTTGATCATCCTGTTCTGCGCGATGATGACGGCAATGAGAGCCACGATGACAACCACGGACGCGATAACCACGGCCGGGTTTGCCTTGAGGAAGTCGATGAGCGTCGGTTTTGACTCGTCAACGGAATAGTAGGTGAGGGCGGCGTTGATCACTGTGTTGTTGATGATGCTTGTCGTCCTCGTAAGAATCGAGTAGAGTTCTTTGTTTCCGCGTCTCAGAGCGATGCTGTACTCAACTTCTTCGCCTGTCGCGAGAGGCGAGAGTCCGTACTGGTCGCAGAGCTTGGCGAGGTTGTTGTAGCGGTAGTTGCTGATGAGAACGCAGTCCGCCTCACCTTTTGAAACGGCGCGCATGCACGCCTGAACGTCCGAATACTCCACAGTCTTCCAGTCGGAGAAGTGATCCTTTACTATCGATAAATAGTTGTGGTTTCCCTTCTCGATTGCCGTGACAATATTTTCCTTGCCGGCGAAGGCCTTCTGGTCCGATTTGCGAACGAGCGCATACGTCTCGGTCTTCATTATAGGAGGAGTGATGATGAATCCCATCTCCTCGCTGTCGGCAATGCTGAGATTTGACGGGAACATGCAGTCAATCTCGCCTTTTCTGAGCGCTTCCATGGCTGCCTGCGACGTGGAAAAGCCAACGGTCTCAAAATCGATGTGAGCGTTTCCGAGGCAGTCTGCGGCCTGATCGAGATAGTTTTTAAGAGCGCCTGTCAGATTGCCGTCATCGCCGGTTCCGCAGAACGACAGATAATTCTCCTGATAGCCGATGCGGATCTTTCCGTGCGACAGCAGCCAGTCCTTCTCCGCGGAGGAGAGGAAGATGTTCGCGCCTGAGTTATTGACGTATTTATCGAGAAGCTGCTGGTTGTAGAAACGGTTCTCGTCAAGAATTCTTCCCATCGCGTACTCAAGATCCTCAAGGAGGTCCTGACGCGAATTTGTAACGGCAAAGTAAAAGTCGGACGAACCGATTTTAAAGACCGGAACTCCGTCAGTGTTTCCGCCGTAAGCATCCATCGTGAGGAAAGCGTCAAGCTCTCCGTCGGTGAGCATCTTGTAAGACTCCTCTTCGGAGCCCGTGAGCTCTATAACATTGCTCTTTATACCGTACTGAGCTTCCCATTCGCTGAAAAGCCCGGTCATGATACTGCCCTTGTTGATACCGACTTTTTTACCGTCAAACCAGCCCGGAGAATCCGGAACGTAGCCGAGCTTGGCGGATACGAAAAGATAGTACTCCTCCGTGCCCATCGCATAAGAGGGGAAAAGCATGATTTCGGCGCGGTCATCCGTGTATGAAACGTCGCTCAGCAGGTCAATCTCGCCGTTTATGAGCATCTGCATCAGTTCGGGCCAGCTGCCGGTGACATACTCATACCGCCAATTCGTATAAGCCGCAATTTTCTGCTGATAGTCGTACGCGTAACCGGAACGTCTTCCGAATTTGTTCGTCATGTAGGGCGACTCGTACCATCCAACCCGTACGACTTTTCCCGTCTCTGCTGCATGCGTTCTGAAGGGCACCATGAATGCCGCGGCAACCGCGAGGCACACCAAAAATGCCGCAATGCGTTTCAGCTTGTTTTCATGTTTTTTTGAAGACATTCCTTATCCTCTTTCCGCAGACACGAAAGCACTGTTTCTTTGCTTCCGTATCAAAGATGTGATATGAAATCACCAATGCGAGACTATATCACAGTTCCGCCGCCAAGGCAATTGCGTCTTTCCTATTTAAAGAAAAAAAGCCCGAAGAATAGGCAGGAATGATTGAAAGAAACTGTTTTTCCTTAAACAGGGTTTGTATTTTTTTGAGGCAACCGCCTAAGTTAGATAACAATCGTTATTTAACACCAGCAATTTATACCACAAAAAATTGCCTAATTCAAGGGCTTATATTATATTAAGATACACGGTTCGAAAAGTGAAGAAAACGGGAAGACAGTAAAAAAACGTTTCACGGCAGGCGCCTGCCGACAATTTCTTTCTGCGTGATATGGTATTTTGTCCTGCCGTTGGTAGCTCTGCGGCACTGGTCAAGCGTGCTCTGCATCTTTTCAAACAGACTGAACAGCGCAGTTTCGACCTCGGGCTTGTCGGTTTTGTAGAATACGACAAACTGTTCTTTCTCAACGGTCATGTATCTGACGGCTTCGTGTTTCTCAAACTCAATGTTATGATCGTTCGAAATTATTTTCGGTATGTCATAAAGCAGGCTCGAATTTCTCGACGCCGTTATGTCTATCTCGTCGGAGAGCCTGATGATCGCGGCAAGGAAGGGCAGGCAGACCGTGTTCCCGTTTGGCACCTTAAGGGCAATGGGATAATCCGCCTCGTTTGTGAGGTCGGTCTTCCTGTGGCCGCGGGAGATCTGGATGATCGCGCGCAGGTGCTCCTCGGAGGGAATTTCGAAGAATTCGGCGTACTTGGCGATAAACCTGCCGGAAAACTCGTTGTGGAAGTCGCGGATGATCTTCATTGGGTTTGACCTGTCGTGCGTCTCAAAGTAATCGCCAAAGTCAATCTCGTTCAAAAACGTCTCGTAGTCCTTGTGGCTGACGCCCATGCCGGTGTCGTGAAAATAACAGGCAACGAGCAGACAGTAGATCTCGTCCGGATTCATACTGTCAATTTCAGAGCCGATAATCCTGTTGCAGAAATCTATTACGTTGAGCGAGTGAAACTCTGTGTGGTCGGTGTACTCGGGGAAGATCAGCTTGTAGTTGGAGAGGATGTACTGCATGGAAAAGACGGTATCGGTAAACCGTTTGTGAAGATCCGGACTCAGATCCCGCAGCCGTTTTTCAAGAGTGAAATCATAGTTGTTTTCCATGCCAAGCCTCTGTTAGCGTTGATGATTCGTGATGGAATATACTTTAGCACAAACAACTGTTTTTTTCAACGAGGAAACCGCCAATGTGCAAGGCGCGCGGTTACATTGGCGGCATCATGTATATTCTGCAATCAAAACTGAACATTTTTGAACCCGCAAAAAACTCTTCTTGTCTTGAGTTGTTTTTGATATAATATGGATTATTCACAACTGCCTTGAGGATAGAGCTTATGACATGTGACAAACTTGCCGATTCTTGTGTGAACGGAATCAAAACGGAGGGAAGAGCACTGTGAAAAGAGCCTGGGTTATCATTGTCAATGTGATCATCATGATNNGCAATGCTGACCTTTGTTATCATATACTCCAACATTGAGTCCGGAAATTCGATACGAAGGCAGACAGAGTATTTTGAGAACACGACGATCACGATGAAGCACGTCACGGAGAACTATCTCGAGGGCGAGCAGCGTATTTGCGACGTCTGGGCGCGCTACATAAGCAGCAAGGACATGACCATCGACGAGGCGGTCTCCTTTATAAGAATTTCGCACGTGCTCCCGAACGCCTCCGCGCATATCGTTTACGCCGACACACTGACCGGCCTTTCAACTAAAGCCGCCAAGGGCGACTCCGAAAACTTTGACGTTACATACTCGCGCATGGAGCTCCTTCAGGACGTGAGCTGGATCAATGAAATCGGTAAATCGATCAACATTACAAGAACCTACACAAACCCTGTAAACGGCGAGCAGTCCATTGCATTCTGCAACACGGTAACGCTCCACGACCCGTCAACGGGCACCCTCAGAAAAGCAATCCTTCTGCGCGTGCTGCCTGTTGCCGAACTTGAGGAAAAATGGGTTTTCCCCAAGGAGGAGTTTAAGAACGCCGAGATCTCCATGATCGACAGGGACGGAAGCTACATCATTAAAGGTCACTCATACAAAAATTCAAACCTTTTTGAGTTCTACAGGTCATATAACACAATCGGTTCGGCCGCCGCGGAGGAACTTTTCGCAAGAATCACTTCGGAGACGGGCTCTGTCAGGATGCTCAACTCGCGCGGTGAGGAGTGCATACTCGCGTTTACGCCTGTTGCCGCGACGGAGGGCTGGACGCTCCTCAGCTTCATGCCTATGAAGGACCTCAGCGTGGACACCCAAAATTGGCTGCTCATCGGTATTGTCTCTGTCGGCCTCCTTGCGCTATTCATATTCGACCTCACAGTCATGGTTTACTTCAACAAGAAGCTCCGCGCTACCGCCAAGGAAGCCGCTGCCGCCAATAAAGCCAAAACGGTCTTCCTGTCGACAATGTCCCACGACATAAGGACGCCTATGAACGCAATCATAGGGCTCACGATGATTGCGAGGAAAAACCTTGGCGATACAAAGTCGGTGGAAGAGAATCTGCGCAAGATCACATTGGCGAGCAACCACCTGCTCACGCTCATCAACGACATTCTCGACATCTCCAAGGTCGAGAGCGGAAAGCTGAGTCTCTGCCCGCAGACGTTCTCCATTGTTGAGACGGTGGAAAACCTTGTGAACATTTCGCAGCCGCAGGTTAAGGAAAAACACATTGACTTCAATTTCAGGACAAGCAGGATTGAGACCGAGTACCTTTACGCGGACCAGCTGAGACTGAATCAGATTTATATAAACATTCTCTCCAATGCGCTCAAGTATACGGAGCCGGGCGGCAGTGTCAGCGTTGATATGCGCGAAGAGGAGAGCCCGAAGTCAGGGTGCGTGCGCCTCACGTATATCGTTGCCGACACCGGCATGGGCATGAGCCCCGAGTTTATGGCGACAATGTACCAGCCGTTCTCGCGCCAGACTGACAGCCGCGTGAACCGCATCCAGGGAACGGGCCTCGGACTTGCGATAACCAAGCAGATGGTGGACCTTATGGGCGGAACCATCGACTGCCGGAGCGAACAGGGCAGGGGCACGACTTTTACGATTGTGCTGGATATACCCGTTGCCGACCGCCGGAAGGACGAGCTGAAGCTTGATCCTATGGACGTGCTTGTCGTTGACGACGACGAGGTGCTTCTTGAGACCGCGGTTGATACATTGGCGTCACTCGGACTGACTGCGGATTGTGCGGGAAGCGGGCCTGAAGCGCTCGGAATGATTGAGAGCAGGCATGCGGCGGGGCGTGACTACCGCGTTGTGATCGTTGACTGGAAGATGCCGGGCGTTGACGGTATGGAGACCATACGCAGGATCCGTTCGGAGCTTGGCTCCAACGTGCCGATACTGCTGATTTCCGCCTACGACTGGGCGGATATTGAGGATACCGCCAAGGCCGCCGGAGCGAACGGATTCGTCAGCAAACCACTGTTCCGCTCAACGCTTTTTGATAAGATAAGCGAGATTATCGGCACAGAGACCGAAGCGGACGAGCAGAAGAACGGCGACGCGGACCTTGCCGGTATGAACATACTTGTCGCCGAGGACAACGACATAAACTGGGAGATCATCTCCACCATCCTCGACATGTACGGAATAACCACGGAACGCGCCGAAAACGGCCGCGTCTGTGTCGAAAAGATGAAGTCTGCCGCGGAAGGCAGCTACGACCTGATATTTATGGATATACAGATGCCCGAGATGAACGGACTCGACGCCACAAAGTGCATCCGATCTCTTGAAGACCCGTGGGCATCTTCAATTCCGATCATCGCCATGACGGCGGACGCTTTCTCCGAGAACGTGACTGAGTGTCTGAACGCAGGCATGAACGGACATATCGCAAAACCCGTTGACGTCAAACTCGTCGTAAAAGAGATTCGCAGAATCAAGGAGGAAAAGAAAAAATGAAGAAAATAATCTGTGCTGTTTTAGCCGTCCTGACCTTTGCGACGCTTGCGGCCTGCAGCAAAACGGAAAAGAAGACCGATGAGGGTTTTAAGCCGGCTCTTGACACCGAAACAAGCTGCAGTATCACCGTCGCCGGAAGTTACGACAACTTTGAGGCTCTTGAGGCTGAATTCGACAGATTCAATGAGATATATCCTAAGGTGCGTCTCAGCTACGTGAAGCTTGACGATTACAACAACAACCTCGCCACCGTGCTTGAGGGCAACGACAAGCCGAACATTTTCTTCTCATACGCATGGATGATGGGCAACTCCAAATACGACAAGGTGCTCTCCCACATGGAGGAACTTTCCGACCCGTCTCTTAATCTTGACCTCGGCTGCATCCGCCAGGGCCTTATCAACCGTGATCCTGAAGGCCGCGTCTACATGGTGCCCGTCTTCTCAAGAACCTACGGCATGCTCGTAAACAAGGACCTTTTCGAAAAAGAAGGTCTCAGCATACCGGCAACGCCCGCCGAGCTCACCGCAGTCTGCGAAGCGTTCCGCGAAAAAGGCTGCGCCAGCCCCATGATGGGCTACAGCCTGAAATCGTCAAGCTGCCTCATGTACACCGTCGCATACCCTCTGTTTGCCGCGACACTCGCCAAGAACCCCGACGCGCTCAAACTCGCCAATGACCTTGACCCGGCCGCGGGAGAATACATGCGTCCTGCATTGGCGGCAGTCGAGGAGCTTATCAAGAGCGGCTGCGTAAATCTTGAGGAGTGCGACAAGATTGAGGACAACTACACCAAGGTCATCCTGCGCTTCTTCGAGGGCGACGTGCCCATGATGATCTGCGCGGGCGACACCGTTTCAGGCACCAAAAAGCGTGAAAGCCAATCAGAGGCGTTCAAAAACTCGCCTTTCAGCTACACGTTTTCACCAATTCCGCTGACGGAAGACGGCGGCTATTTCATCGACAGCCCGTCAATCGAGTTCTCCGTCAACAAGGACGCAGAGAACCTTGACATGACAAACGAGTTCATGCGTTTCCTCATCTCAAACGAGGAACTGAACGAGATCGCATCCGTGAAGCGCCTTGTCACGCCGACCAAAGAACTGTCTCTTGAATCGGTTTACGCGCCTTTTGCAAAGGTTCCCGCAGAGCGCACGATCTCTCCCGAAGTGCTCGGCATCAAAGACCGGCTCACGGTTCAGATAAGGGTCGCAGCTTTTAAAGTCGGAAAGGGCGAGCTCACGATAGACGAAGCCGTCGCGATGTACGGCAAGTTTGAATAAAGAAGCCCCGGGCGCTGCCTGAGACTTTTAAGCAGAAAGGAAGAATCGTTAAATGACAGATGCGATTCGGGAAAGTGAATTGCCGGCAGAACCGGGAGCCTTGCGGAAGCGCAAGATTCTGATTGTCGAGGACGAGTTCGTAAACCGCGAGATACTGATCGCGATGTTGGTCTCTGAGTACGAGATGATTCCGGCTGAGTCAGGAGCGGAAGCGGAGAAAATACTATCCCGCCAATGCGCCGAGCTGAGCCTTGTCCTCCTCGACCTCAACCTGCCCGACCGCCACGGCCTTGACATCCTTCGGGGCATGAAGGCGGACCCGTGCACGGCAAAGATTCCCGTTATCATACTGACATCCGACAAGGAGGCCGAAGTCGAGTGCCTGAACCTCGGTGCGATTGACTTCATACCGAAGCCGTACCCCATACAGAAGGTGGTTCAGGCGCGTGTCAGGCGAACCATCGAGCTTTCGGAGGACCGCGACCTTATCCGAAACACGGAGCGGGACCACCTGACGGGCCTTTACACGCAGGAGTATTTTTACCGGTACGCCGCGCAGTATGACACTTTCAACCCTGACGTTCCGACAGACGCGCTCGTTCTTGACATAAACCGTTTCCAGATGGTGAACGAGCGCTTCGGCAAACAGTACGCGGACGGGGTTCTTGCACGGATAGGGCAGGCTATTGCGGCTGCCTTAGGAGCAGGCGGCGGTATTGCGTGCAGGAGGAGCGCCGACGTGTTCCTTGTGTACTGCCCGCACCTTACGGACTGGCGGGCGTTCCTCGACGGGATCGTTGACGCCGCCTGCGGAGCGGACAGGGGGCGAATACGCATTCGCCTTGGCGTGTGCTCCGAAACCGACAAGTCCTTAGAGATGCAGACACGCTTTGACCGCGCTAAATATGCGGCCGATACCGTACGCGGAAGCTTCAAGGACTGCATTGCTTTTTACGACAAAACGCTTCATGAGAAAGAGGTGTTTGACGAGAGGCTCCTTGACGGGTTCCGGGCGGCGATTGACGGAAAACAGTTCAAGGTTTACTTCCAGCCGAAGTACGACATAAGGCCCGAAAAGCCTGTGCTCTGCGGCGCGGAGGCGCTGGTACGCTGGATTCATCCGGAGCTTGGCTTCATCAGCCCCGGAGTTTTTATCCCGCTTTTTGAGAACAACGGCCTTATAGGGACTCTCGACAGGTACGTCTGGCGCGAGGCGGTGAGGCAGGTCGGCGAGTGGAAGAAGCAATACGGCCGCTGCGTTCCGGTTTCGGTAAACGTTTCGCGAATAGATATGCTGGAGCCCGACCTTGTCGATACTCTGAAAGAGCTTGTTAAGGGCTGCGGACTTGAGTACGGCGACCTGCACCTTGAAATCACCGAATCCGCCTACACTGAGGACGCAAAGCAGATCGTTTCGACCGTAAACAGCATGCGCGACACAGGTTTTGTGATTGAAATGGACGACTTCGGCTCGGGCTATTCTTCGCTGAATATGATCTCGACATTGCCGATAGACGTTCTCAAGCTTGACATGATGATAATCCGCAACGCTTTCCGCGAAAACGGCAACGTCAAAATCCTGAAGGTCATCTTCGAGATTGCCGAAACTCTCGAGGTCCCGATGATTGCCGAGGGAGTTGAGACTGAGGAACAGATGAAAGCGCTCCGCGACATGGGCTGCGAAATGGTGCAGGGTTACTATTTTGCCCCGCCGCTGCCTGCGGAAGGTTTTGAAAAACACATTGGCGATTGGCTTTCGGAAACGAAGCCGCACGCCTGACATACAGGAGGTTAAAGTATGCTGACCATCGAAAAACTGCGTACATTCGGCGCCGACGTGGAGGAGGGACTTCAGCGGTGCATAAACAACGAGGCCTTTTATATAAGGCTTGTCGACAAGGCGATACGCGACCCGGCGTTTGACAATCTGCGCGAAGCTGCCGAAAAAGGCGACCTCGAAAAGGGTTTTGAGCTCTCGCATGCCTTGAAAGGTGTTGCCGCCAATCTCGCCCTGACGCCCATCTCAGCGCCTCTCACCGAGGTCACGGAACTTTTCCGCAACCGCTCCGAGACGGGTTACCGCCAATACGTAGACCTCATAATCGCAAAACGCGACGAACTGCTCGCTCTGTCGCTCTGACAGGAGAAAAGCCGCCAATACGCTAAAAAGCGCAATCCGTCATCCTGACCGCGGACGACCGATTGCGCTTTTTATCTGCTTCACGCCGCGCGCATTAAGCCTTCTTTTTGCGCGGCATGTGAAGCTTTTTCATTATCAGCTTCTTTAAAAACCCTATCGCCAATATCACAAGCACGGACACCGCAATCTCGATCGCAAGCACGTAAAACGTCCTGAAATCATTGGCCTGGGTTCTGTATGACATCCTGAACGGCTCAAGACCGAGGATTGCGCACACAAACAGCTGAACCACGCCGTGAATGAACAGGAGCCTTAAGGAGTTGTTTCCGCACCAGACGAGCGCCTTGCAGACAAAGCCTGTTTTGATGAGGCAGCGGCAGGCGTGCACGAACGAATACGTTCCTATGATTGAGTAGACCGCGCTCAGAACGACCGTCCACTCTTTAAGCGACTTGTTCCACATGTTTCCGCCCGAGATGAATCCGGCGTCCTTAAACATGGATGCGAGCAGTATGAAGAGTCCGTATGCAACTATGCTGTTGACGATGATGATCCACAGCTTTAGCTTTGGCGATAACAGTTCCTTCTGACCGAAAAGCGCTCCCATGAGCATTATTGCGGCGACCGCGGGGGCCTCGCAGACGTGCAGCGGGAGTATGATGTCGAAGTGCGCGAATACCATTGTCGTGATCATAAGAGCCGTGAACACCGAAATAAATCTTCCGGGTTTTGAGAGCGCGAAATCGACAACGGCATAGAATATCAGGCTTGCCATGAAAAGCATTATGATGAACCAGCCGACCATGATGCAGTTGTAGGGGCCTGTTGTCTGACTGACGCCAAGCTTAGCCGCAAACGACCTCGTGAGGAGCAGTGTCAGGTATGAATTCAGCACCTTCTGGAACGTATAACCCTTCGCTATCATGTAGTAGGCCCCGGATATGGCCGTGATGGACAGTGAGTAGGTGAAAAACGGGATGCCTATCTGCTTTATCCTTTTGAGGATTATCTCCTTGTAGGTGTGGCGGTACGGACGGTGGTTGTAGCCCGCCATGAAGAAATAGAAGGGCATTATGAAGCCGAAGAGGCCTCCGAGAATGTAGTATATCCCCTTGTCAAGGGTAAGGGTGTGGAGAGCGATGACAAGGATCATCGCGATGCCCTTGGCGATATCCTGCTCGAGCATCCTTGGCTTGGCGGGTTTTGCGGGGCTTTGGACGGCCTTGTCCTCACTGCGGACAGCCGTGTTTCCGGCGGCAGGTCCGTTGCTTACAATTTCAGCTGACATGTTTCCTCAATCCTTTGTAATATACTTTCCGCGCGGTCTGATGCGGTGACGCAGACGCACGGGTGTAACTTTAACTCTGACTTAATTATATCATAAACGAATCTGACTGCATAATAAATAAGGGGCGTTTTGTCTTTTGTGCGAGACACACTTGCGAAACTATTTTTAAACGAAATGAAAAACGCCCTTTGTCCTTACAGACAAAAGACGTTTCTTTCGTGTCTAAGAATCACCAAAAGGTACAAAACCGAGCTAAGAACACCAAAAAGTATACCAGACGATTGGTTGTCAATTATCAATATGCCTGAATACAGTGGTCGATCTCATTTTTTCTCTTCACAGGCAACCAGATCGCGCTGTGATAGTCGGAATCAGTTTTTTCACCGTTCACACAATCATACCACTCCAC
>DBWH01000061.1 GCA_002308595.1 Mageeibacillus sp. UBA1243
TGGAGGCGGTCCTTGCGAGGGAGCTTACCGACCTTGGCGTCACCGCGCAGAATACGATAAACGGAAGAATTTACTTCAAGGGCGACATCAGGACACTCGCCAAGGCAAATCTCTGGCTCCGCACGGCCGACAGAATTCTCCTAAATATGGGTGAATTCAAGGCTCTCAGCTTCGAGGAGCTTTTTCAGGGTGTCAAAAGAATCGCGTGGGAGAAACTGCTTCCCGTTGACGCCAAATTTATCGTCAACGCGCGCTCGGTAAAGTCCAAAATCTACAGTCTGAGGGACATTCAGGCGATTTCGAAGAAGGCGATTGTCGAGAGGCTGAAGCAGGCTTACGGCTGCGAGTGGCTGGAGGAGACGGGCCCGAGGTATATGATCGAGATCGCGTTTCTTGAGGACAGGGCGACAGTTACGGTCGACACGTCGGGGCACGGTCTCAACAGGAGAGGCTACAGGCAGGAAGTCGGCAAGTCGCCGATCAAGGAGACATTGGCGGCAGGACTCATCATGGTGAGCCGTTGGCGGCCGGACAGACCTCTTCTTGACCCGTTCTGCGGCACCGGAACGTTCGGTATCGAAGCTGCAATGATAGGCATGAACATCGCGCCCGGTCTCAAAGCTGAGTTTGACGCCGAAAAGTGGCAGGGATTTTGCCCTGAGATCTGGGAGGAGGAGCGCGTGGCTGCCATCAAGGCAATCAACCGCGAGCCGCACCTTAGGATTTACTGCTCGGACATTGACTATTTCCAGCTGAAGCTTGCCGAGAAGCACGCGGAGCTTGCGGGAGTCAAGGGTCACATACATTTCCAGAAAATAGATTTCGCGGAGACGGGCTCGCGCCACGAGTACGGCTTCATTATAACCAACCCGCCCTACGGCGAGAGGCTCCTTGAAAAGCAGGAGGCGGAGGAAATCTACCGCGGCATGGGAAAACATTTTCCGGAAATATTCAAAACCTGGTCGGTGTACGTCATCACCTCGTGCGAGTCTTTCGAAAAGCTCTACGGCAGGGCGGCGGACAAAAAACGCAAGATTTACAACGGCGGAATCAGGTGCGACTACTACCAGTTTTTCGGTCCGAAACCGCCAAGGCCAAAGACCGACGACGCCCCCGAAGTCTTGACGAATCCTTAAACGGTGGAAAAAGAGGCCGGAAAGTGGTAAACTTCCGACTATCAAAGGTGCTTTCAAGGCATTAATTTTAAAAGAACGGATTGTATCGGCGATATGGAAATTGTGGAAAATTTAGAGGAAAAAGCTCCGGAAAACGGAAAGGAACAGACTTTCGAGGAAGCATACGCAAGGCTCGAGCAGATCGTTTCGAAGATGGAGAGCGGAAAGCTCACCCTTGAGGAGTCCGTCAAGGCCTACGAAGAGGGCGCAAAGCTCGTGAAGTACTGCGAGTCGGAGCTTGCAAGATACGAAGAAGTCATTAAGAAGCTTGCCGGAAACTGAGAAGGTTCCCTAAGGACGGGCAGAAGAGGCGCATGAGCTGTCGCCGGAGCGGTTTGAAAGCTGCTGCCGGGGACATGTGACGCGCCTTATAGTTACGGCTTTGAAGCTTTATTGCCTTGGCGTTACAGCTTAACGTCAAAGGCTTGATATTACAAAAGAAAGATAAAAGGGCCGAAAGGCTTTTTTACGCTAAAAAGAGGTCAAAAATGCTTTTTGAAAAAATGCCCTCGCTGCCGGATGACCTTGCGGCAATGAACGAGAAAGAAACAGCGGATCTCTGCGCCGCGCTCAGGCAGCGTCTTATTGAGACTGTTGCCGAAAACGGCGGGCATCTTGCGTCCAATCTCGGCGTTGTCGAGCTCACGGTCGCGCTGTATTCGATATACAATCCGCACGAGGACAGAATCATATGGGACGTAGGCCACCAGAGCTATGTCCACAAAATACTTACGGGCCGCGACGCCGGAATGGATCATCTGAGAAGACCCGAGGGAACTGCGGGTTTTCCGAAGCTTGCCGAGAGCGACGCGGACGCATTTAACACGGGTCACAGCTCGACGTCGGTTTCAGCCGCCATCGGTTACGCGAGGGGTTATGCACTGCGCGGCGACAAGAGGCGCGTCATTGCCGTCATCGGCGACGGAGCGCTCACGGGCGGCATGGCTTACGAGGCGCTGAACGACATTGCCCAGTCCAAAAGCAAGGTCATCGTGGTCCTTAACGACAACGGTATGTCCATCGACAGGAACGTCGGCGGCATGTCAAGATACCTCGGAAGGATCCGCAAAAAACACTCCTATCTCAGGGCCAAGAGAAGGCTGAGGCGCTTCCTGAGCAAGATTCCGGGCATCGGAAAACCGCTCACAAGGCTTCTAACGAGAATGAAAAACCGCGCGAAGCACTGGGTCGTAGAAGGCAAGTTCTTCGAAAATTTAGGACTTTACTACCTTGGACCGGTCAACGGCCACGACGTCTACGCGCTCAAGATGATATTTGAACGCGCCAATGAAATCGACGGCCCCGTCCTCGTCCACGTCCAGACCGAAAAAGGCCACGGCTACGAGCCCGCGCGCGCAAATCCGGAGGTGTTCCACGGCGTTCCCGGCTTCGATCCTGAGACCGGCGAGATACCATGCGGCGGCGGAAGCTCTCTTTCAAAGGTGTTCAGCAGAACTCTCTGCGACATCGCTGAGAAGGATGAGAACATAATTGCCGTGACGGCCGCCATGTCCATCGGAACGGGCCTTCAGGAGTTCTCCGAGAGGTTCCCGGGCAGGCTGCTTGACGTAGGCATCGCCGAGCCGCACGCTATCACGATGGCGGCGGGTCTTGTGCTTGCCGGAGAGAAGCCCGTAACCGTTATTTATTCGACTTTCCTGCAGAGGGCTTACGACCAGCTGCTCCACGACGTTGCGCTCCAGAAGCTGCCGATGGTCATCGGCGTAGACCGCGCGGGCGTCTGCGGCTACGACGGCGAAACCCACCACGGAATATATGATTTTGCCTACATTGGCGGCATTCCGTTCACTACAATCGCGGCTCCCTCATCGGCAAGGCAGCTTGACAGCATGCTCCGTATGGCCGTCAGGGTCTACGACAAAGACTCCGAAATTCCCGCCGACAAAAGGCTTTTTGTGATCAGGTACCCCGCGAAGGACCGTTTTACGTTTGAGGACGACCCGCAGTACATTAAGAGCGAGCTCCGCTACGGAAAGGGCGCCGTCTGCTTTGACAACTGCGGCGGAAAGCCCGATGCGGTCATTTTCTCCGTTGGCGAGGTCCTCGAGGAGGCCTTCAGGGCAGCCAAAATTCTTGATTCAAAAGGTGTCGGAACCGTTGTTTTTGATGCCGCGTTCTTCAAACCGCTCGACGAGGATTCGATTGCATCACTTGCGAAAACCGCCAAGGTCATCGCTACCTGCGAAGACGCCGTAAAAGACGGTGGATTTTCCGAAAAAGTCAGGGTGCTTCTTGCGACCCGCGGCATTGACGTGAAGACCGCCTGCTTCTCGCTCCCGAACGACCTCATCCCGAACGACTCGGTGATGAACCAGCTCAGGGCGTGCGGAATCAGCGGCGAAAACATTGCCGGCGTCTGCCTTGACATGTTAAAAAATACCTGAAACGAGGGAAAAACTGCCAATGAGGCTCGACCTGTATCTCACCGAAAACGGAAAATACGCAAGCCGCACGAGGGCCGAAAGAGCCGTCAAGGCCGGCTGCGTCAAGGTCAACGGCAAGACCGAAACAAGGTGCTCCGCCGAGGTTTCCGACGCAGATGAGATCGCCTGCCTCCCCGACCCGCTGAAGTACGTCTCAAGGGGCGGCCTCAAGCTTGAGTTTGCGCTGGATCACTTTGGCGTAGACGTTGAAGGTAAGACGGCAATAGACGTCGGCGCATCGACAGGCGGCTTCACCCAGGTGCTTCTCGAAAGAGGCGCCGCAAACGTGCTTGCGGTTGACGTGGGTCGCGACCAGCTTGACCCGTCCCTGAAAAGCGACAGACGGGTGACGAGCCTTGAAAAGACAGACGTGAGGTCGCTCGACCCCGAAGCAACAGGCTTATTTGATATTTTAACGTGCGACTGCTCCTTCATCTCGCTGAAAGAGATACTTCCGGCGGCCGGAAAGCTCATGAAAAGCGGCTCAAAAGGCATTTTCCTTATCAAGCCTCAGTTTGAGGTGGGACGCGCCAAGGTCGGCAAGAAGGGTGTCGTGAAAGACAAATCGGCAAGGGAAAAATCCGTTGCCGTCATAATCGAAGCAGCCGAGGCGCTCGGCTTCAGGGCCGCAAAGCCTGCCGTCGAATCGCCTATAACAGGCGGCGACGGGAACGTGGAGTACCTGGTGCTTCTCGAAAAGGAAACGTGAAACGGGAAAACAGTATGGATATATGGGAAAAACTGTATGAAAAGGCAAAAGAGCAGTACCATCCGGAGGAGGTGTCGCCGTTTGTCTATGCGCACCACGTTGTCTGCGCGCTGGAAGCGGAAAACGGCGAGATTTACACAGGGTTCTGCATTGAGAGTTGCTGCGGCGTAATGAACCTGTGCGCCGAAAGGGTTGCGGCGCTCAATATGTACGCAAGCAGCGGCCAGACAAAGGTCAAACGGATAATCGCTTTCCGCGACAGCGCGCCAAACGGCGGCGGAAGCGGCATGCCGTGCGGTGCATGCCACGAGTTCTTCTACGAGCTGAATGAAGCCAATGAGAACATGGAGTTCATGGTCGACTACGAAAAGCGCGAAACGGTCACGCTGAAGGAGCTCCTGCCGGGCTGGTGGGGCAAAGACCGCAAGAAGGATGCGGAAGGATAAAATTTGAGGCAGGCGGGGAAGCGGAAACAAAACGCTTCCCCGCGCTTTTACATTGGCGGCTTCACCGGAAACAGGGGGTTCACCGAGCCGGTGAAACATGCATTTTTAATGAAACCTGCAGCCAAAACATGTTTTCGGGCACCAAAACTTTTTTGTTTTGTTGCTTAATTTAAGCCGATATTATATAATTTTTGTGAGGAAAATAACCGAGTAAACCCATTTGATTTTTTCGTAACCGCAAGATGTGCATGGCCGGAAACATGACGAAAACCGCAGGGGACGGGTGAATCATATTGGTTATTTGAACAGCTGAATAGCAAAGAAACAGCTTGGCGCCCGAAATATGACGAGCTGAAAGAAAGGAGAATGCGGATTGTCGGATTACCTGCAATACTACACAGAATCGAACGTTGTCTGCATAATCATATTCGGCATTATACTCATTCACGACCTGCTCAACGTAAACCGGCAGGAGAAACAGATCAAGTATGACCGCGCGCTGGTCACGTTTATCATATATTTCAGCATCGACATCGTCTGGGCGATGATCCTTGACGGCTTCCTTCCGAAGACCGTCTATACTGTTGCGCTTGCAAACCTTGCCAATTTCATATGCATGGCTGCAATCACTCACTCCTGGCTCGAATACGCCAAGGCCTCCCTCCTCATCCCCGACAGAAACAAAGCGTCCAAAAAGTTCATGTTCAGCATACCGTTCATCGCCTCGCTTGTCGCGATGGTCGTGCTTTTCCTGATCAAACAGGACATCATGATCGGAAGCGATACGAACCCGACGATCGTCTACTATCTCATGCTCATCATCGTGCCTTCGATCAACATAGTCGCGTCCCTGCTTTACGCGGTAAAGAAGGTAAAAAACGACGTAAACTCCGTAGACAGGAAAAAGCACCTCGGGGTAGGGGTTTTCCCGCTCCTCGTGCTCCTTGGCGGCATGGTACAGGTTCTTCTGCTGCCCAAGCTGTGCATTTTCTGCTTTGCGTCCACGATTCTCATGGTGTCGTTCCACGTCCAGCTCATGCAGACCGAGATTTCGGTCGACTCGCTCACGGGGCTCAACAACAGGGGTGCGCTCACGCGTTTCATCGCGCAGAGCAATGACGGTCACGTTGACGACAGCCGCACGTACGTCATCATGATGGACATCAACAGCTTCAAACTCATCAACGATACGTTCGGCCATGCGGAGGGCGACAGAGCTCTCACGATTATCGCCAAGGCGCTCAAATCGGTCGCCAAGGCCAAGAA
>DBWH01000068.1:0-237 GCA_002308595.1 Mageeibacillus sp. UBA1243
GCCACAACATGGGCATCTCCAAGCGCTCCAACGGCCACATTCAGCTGAAGGACAACCTGTTCATCGGCTATGCCTTCGCGGGCGGCGGCGACAGCAGCTACTGGGGCAAGTGGGCGACCCGCATTGCCTTCATCAAGCTCACGACCTACACCTCAAAGAAGATCAACGTCGAGTTCGGCACCAAGAACGTTCTCATCAGCGACAGCTTCTGGAAGGCGGACAATACCATTGGCGGGT
>DBWH01000068.1:250-10065 GCA_002308595.1 Mageeibacillus sp. UBA1243
CACCGTCTACGACTCCTCAAGCAGCCACGTCATCAAAGTCAACGTCGGCTCCACCAAATCCTTCTCTGTGAGCCTGGTTACCGCCAATATCTCCGCCGCGAGCACCGGCACCTCCCAGATTACCTTCTCAGGCTACGACACCTCGATCATCAGTTTCTCCGGAAATTCCGTCAAGGGCCTCAAGGAAGGCGTCACCGAGGTCACCTGCACCTGCCGCGGCTTTTCAACCCGCTTCAAGGTCATAGTCTACGCCAAGGGCTTCAAATTCAACCAGTCAAACCCCAAGATCAAGTCGGTCACAGCCGTTCAGGACGAGGTCACCATCTACTCCGCCAAGGCCAACGGCTCAAAGCACAAGGTCCAGATCAGAGGCCTGGTGCAGTTTGTTGACGGCACCTGGGGCGAGGTCTACAACGACGCAACCGCGAGCCACCCCGACTATCCGGCAATGGTTCCCAGCGAAAAATACCCAGTCACCTACACCACCAGCGACCCCTCCGTCGCCACAGTTGACGCAGGCGGCATGATCACCGCTGTCGCCAACGGCACCTGCACCATCACCGCCGTCATCGGCCCCGACAACAACACCTTCCAAATGGTCGTCCACGTCGTGACCCCGCCCGCCGAGCTCAACTGGACCAACACCTCCGCCCAGTGGTAAACTACCTATAAACAGCCAAAGACCTTGCGCCTGACCGTCAAGCCGGTCTTAATCAGGCGCAAGGTCTTTATCAACCCAAAGAAATGCCGAAATGCAGTCGTTATCAAAGTACAGCAGTTCAGTCAAACACCTCGCCTCCTCCGTCGTCACCGTAAACAATGTCCGGTCTGAAAGCCTGCAGCAATATCTCCTCATATTTACCGACCGATATGAGCGATTTTGAAAGAGCTGCATTGGCCTGTTTGATCATACAGCCGAAAGTGCCGTACCGGTCTTTTTCAGGAGACGGAAGGTACAGTTCCGAGCTATAGCCAAGATATCTCGCAGAGCTTATCACGTCAGACTTCATATTATCCGCATAGTATTTGCTTATGCATTTCTCGTCAAGGAGCCGAACAAGTATCGCCTGCCTGCTTACCCCGTACTTCTGCTCAAGGTAAACAACGTCGTCAACATTAATTCTGCCCGTCGCCCTTCTGCTCTCAAGCTCCGCAATATCTTTTTTCAGTGAAAGCGGAGGTATCAGGAAATATGATGCAAAAATGTCCGCAGAACGCTCGATTTCAGACCCCGATCCGATTTCAGCATAGCAAATCGCGGTCATAGAGCTGTCGTAGTACAAGTGGAAAAGCTCATGGGCAAGGGAAAAACGTTGGCGGCCTATAGTCATTTTCGAGTTAACGGCAATGAGACTGACGCCCTTTTCCTTGATGCACAAACCGCTGAAATTCTCACTCATAGGATAGCGCACTAAAGTGATGCTCTCAATGCTGGCAACAAGCGAAAAAATGTCAATCGTAGAGTTCTCGTTCTCTCCAAACACTCGCCTGAGTTCCTGAGACTTGAGGAGCAGGTCCATCTTATCGATTTTCATCCGCATTGCCCTCCTTGTCAAGAAGTGATGCCAAAAGCCTGCAATTCAAGGCAATCCTGTTTATATCGCTGATGGTAGCCATATCCTTCTCGTTAAGGTCACTCGCGCGAAAAGCAAAAGTGAGCGGCATTTCATTGCTTCCTTCCTCAAAAGCACTGACTCTCACGCCAAAAAGCGACGCAAGCCTTTCCGCCAAGTCGCTCGAAAGCGCCCTTTCGTCCTTTTCAACCCTCGCAATCAAGCTCTGGTCAACGCCAAGGAAAACCGCAATATTCTTTTGAGTAAAGTTATTGATTTCCCTCAGGAACTTAATGCGTTCGCCGGATATAGTGTTTTTCTTCATTTCAAACACCTCCTAAGTGACTCAATTATATCAAACATTTGTCATAATATCAAGATTGTTGTTGCCAAAATTTATGACATTTTCAATAAACAGCCAATTCCGTCCCGCAGCCGTTCCCGACAGTGCCGCAGCATATAGTCTTGGCGTGTAGAGTGACTCGACGCATTTTTATCGAGTCACTCGATGAAATTTTGTCGAGTCACTTGATATAACTGTTGTCGAGTGGTAAAATATGAGTGAAATTTCATCAGGAGGCGGTTACATTGGCTATACCGATCAACATTAACGATCTCATTAATCACACAATTGTCGAGTCATCCAGGATTGAGTTCAAGGCCGACTGGAACCCGGAAGCGATTCTTCACACAATCTGTGCATTCGCCAATGACATTGACAATACCGGCGGCGGCTACATTATCGTCGGCGTAGAAGAGAAAGACGGCTCCCCTGTTTTCCCTATTAAAGGAATCGAGCAGAGCCGTATTGACGGTATCGAAAAGAAGCTGCGCGAGTACTGCCACTACATTGAACCTTTTTATCAGCCGGTCGCAGAGCCCTTCCTCTATGAAGGTAAATATGTTTTCGTTATTTGGGTGTCAGGCGGCTTTTCGAGGCCATACAAGGCTTCTGTGTCGCTCTCTGAGGCACGTTCAGACAAGCGCTACTATATAAGGAAGGCAAGCAGCACTGTGATCGCAACGCCTGAAGAAGAGAAACAGCTCTATTACGTTTCGTCTGATGTTCCTTTTGATGACAGAGCAAACCTTGCGGCTGATATTGAGGACCTTGACCTTGGCCTTATAAGGGAACACCTGAAGAAGATTGGCAGCAACCTTTACGCTTATTCGCTTAATCAGGATTTGAATCACCTCGCAGAGGATCTTCAGATTGTTTCGGGGCCGCTTGAGTATCGCAAGCCTAAGAACGTGGGTCTTCTGATGTTCTCGGAGCACCCTGAGAAGTATTTCAGATATGCAAGGATTGAGGTTGTGGACATGCCTGACCCTACCGGCACGAATATGACCGAGAAGATATTCACGGGTCCAATCCAGCGACAACTGATCGACGCCCTGCTCTACATCAAGAACTACGCTCTCAAGGAAATCGTGATTAAAGACAAGAACAAGGCAGAAGCCGAGCGCATCATGAACTATCCTTACGCAGCTGTTGAGGAAATTCTCACCAACGCGGTGTATCACAGGTCCTACCAGATCAACGAGCCTATAACTGTGCGTATAACGCCAATGGCAATCGAAATCACAAGCTTCCCCGGCTTCGACAGAAGCATTACAGATGAACGAATCAAGGCCCTTGACATTCGCTCGATGGTTTACAGGAACAGAAGGATTGGCGATTTTTTGAAAGAGCTCGGGCTCACAGAAGGACGCAACACCGGCTTTCCAACAGCTTTCAGCGCGCTCCGTGACAACGGCTCAGACATGCCCTCTTTCGAGATGGACCCCGACCGCGGATATCTCACGGTTAAGATACCGGTTCACCCGATTTTCCTCCCCAAGACGAATCTGCGCGACATCGAATACGAAAACAAGATTCTCGCCGTTCTTGAAAACAAAGGGCTTAGCCTGACCGAGATTTCCGAGGAAATGGGCTACAAAGGCATCACTCAAAAGCTCAGGTCTTCGGTTGAAGCACTCTGCCGCGCAGGGTCTATCGAACGGGCAATGATAAGCGACACACGCCTTGGCTACAGGATCAAGCACCGCTGAAATAATCGCAATAATACTCACACATAAAAAAAGCTTGCACGGAAACCGCCAATGAAAACCGGCCAATCCGTGCAAGTTATTTTTTTGTTGCTGTTTTAGGTAAAAACGCTTGGCGATAAGGCTAAAGTCTCAGTCTGCCGCAGCAGTGGTTTCAGCTTTTTCCGTTTTAGGCGGTTCAAGCACTCGCTTCTGCGGGAACGTCTGAGCCTGCGTCTGAGCTTCAATGCGCTCGTGCTCCTGCAGGTACTTGATGTATTCAGTGAGCGACAGCGGCTTGGAGTAGTAGTAACCCTGGACAACCTGGCATCCGAGGCCCTTTAAGAGCTTGATTTCTTCCTCGTTTTCGACGCCCTCCTGGGTGACCTTCATGTGGAGCTCGCGGCCCAGCTTGATGATGCTGGAGAGAACCTTGAGGTCGCGCTCCCTCGAGAAGCCTTCCTTAATGAAGAAGCCGTCGAGCTTGATTTCATCCATCGGCAGCTCCTTGAGGATACTGTAGGACGAGAAGCCGGAGCCGAAGTCGTCAATGGAGCACTTGAAGCCGTTCTGGTGGAGACGGGCAACGATCTCGCGCAGCATGTCGTAGTCCTCGTAAGCGAAGCTCTCGGTGAACTCAATCGTGAGGAAGCCGTCGTCGATGTTGTGGGCGTTCTTCATATTCACGTAGAACTCGACGAAGTCCTTGTCGGAGGCCGTGATACGCGACGCATTGACTGAGATCGGGTAGAGAGGGAGGCCGTGCTCCTTGGCGTCTTCGATGTAGAGGCAGACCTGCTCCATGATGTAGTGGTCGAGTTTGATGATGAACCTGTTGGCTTCAAAGAGCGGCAGGAAAACGCCCGGCTGCATGTATTCGTTCAGGTCAGGGTTGAACCAGCGTACGAGCGCCTCGGCACCGTCAACGCGATTCTCGAGGATGTTGTGCTTCGCCTGGTAGAAGACCTTGAAGTCGTGGTTTTCGAGCGCCTTGTCCATGTGGACCTCGATGAACTCGTTCTGAATGGAGCTTGAGTGCAGGAGCTCGTTGTAGAGTCTGAAGACGCTGAAGTCGTAGGGGTATTTGGTGGCTTTTTCGGCCTCATTGGCAAGGTCGACCATCTTTTCGGTGCTCTCGGTAAGCTTGCGGTTCGTGGTGTAGATACCGCCGGAGAGAACGACCTGGACGTTGCCGGAGAGCTGCGACTGGTGCTGAGAAGCGATTGCAACTATGTTGGATAGGCGCTTCTCGACGTCCTCGAGCTCCCTGTAGTGGAGAAGCAGGAGGAATCTGCCGTGGCCCGCGTAGCCGTATGTCTCGTCAAGGGCAAGGTTTTTGCTGAAAATGACGAGCAGTCGCTTCAGAATCTGAATCATCTGCGGTCTGCCGATCTGCTCAACCACGTACTGATAGTGCTTGATTTCGACCGAAATGACCGCGAAGTTTGTTCCTTTGTTGCGGTTTATGATTTCCTGGGCAACCAGTTCGAACTTGTACCTTGTCGGGCAGCCGAGTTCGAGGTTGACCTCGTTGATGGATGCGATTTTTGACCTTGTCCTGATTGTGTGGATGATGACGAAAATGACTACGCCAAGGACACAGATGAAGAATATCAGGAACTCGCCCATGACCGCATTGACGACAACGTAGTCGGAACTGTTGACAACGTCCGCACGGTAGTAGCCTACGACCGCGAAGGATGCATTGTCGTTGTCGTGGATGCCCGTGACGCTGACGATGCACTTGTTGCCGCCAACTTTGCACGAATACACTCCCGACGTGCCCTCAAGCACGTTCTTTTCGACCTGGTCAATGATATCCTTGTCGTTAATCTCGTCGCGCAGGATGTTGAAAACGTTGCCGTAAGGGTCGTTGAACTTCTCGGTTGCGTAGAGCGTATCAAGAATGTTTCCGACCGAAGACGTGACAACGTGGAAAAGCGAAAGCTTGTAGTCGTCGCGGTCCCTCGTGAGCGAGCTCGTAACGACAGGCGTCACAGGGTAGAACACCACGATTGAATCCGCGTACTCAAAATCGTCCGGCAGCGGCACGAAGTAGCAGGCAACGCTCAGACTGAAGTGGTTGTCGTCGATGACGCCAACGCAAGTCAGCACGTCGTCCTCCACAGCCTTCTTGACCTCCGGAGCCTCGATGTCCATATCAAACTCCAGACCGTCGCTGCTGTACTCTACGCCGTCCTTGAAGTACCTGACGAACTTGATGTCGCCGTAGCGGATACTGTCAAGGGATCTGCTGTGAAACGTTACGTCAAACTCTTCCTTGTTCTTGTACGAGCGGGCCGTGATGTCACTGCCAAGGGCACTGGCCTTGACCTTGTACGAGTTGAGACCGTTTATAACGTCACCGGAAGTCGTCTTTACGAACTGTGCGGCACTGGTTTTAGCCTCATCTTCAATGATTTTTGAAAATGAGGCGATCATAGCGCACGTACTTCCGATCATCAAAAGACAGAGCAGAAGAATCACTAAAAGAAAATAGTTCTTAATTTTCAGTTTTTGCTTTTTTTTCATGACTGCTCCAGCCGGGAGATCACTTGTTGTTTAACTCTTCAAGCTCGTTCTGCAACCTCTTCAGGTTGTCTCTCTCGGCATCGATCTTCTCGGTAAACTGGTTGAAATAATCAACGTCTTCATCGTTGGGCTGCGTGTTCTTCAAGATAGCCTCAACAAGGGCTGCCTGTGAACGGACACGCTTCTGCTCAAGGAAGTTGATGCGTTCAATACTCTTTTTGATTTCCTTCTTAAGCTTGGATTTTTCAAACATTTGTTTCCTCCTCGTCGTGCGGGCTTTCCTCTATTTGCACCCGGGACTTATTGGCGTCTTCGGCTTTAAGCCGCTCCACTTCTTTTTTGACCAAGTCGTCAATCTGCTTCTGCCGAAGCATCTCGAGCTCCTCGGTTTTCTTTTTCCTCAGTTTCTGCAGATCCGGCAGATAAAGTATCATCGTCAGCACCAGGACCACCGTCACGGCGACCATGACGCCAATGCCCGACCTCATTATCCTGCCAATCCTCGTCAGCAGCGGCAGGTTCCTCACGTACACCGCCCTGACCTTGTCGGCTTTCACCGTGTAACTGTCGTTCTGACCTGCCCTCTCGCCCTTCGTGACGAACTCCTCATTGTCGCCAATGATCTCCACCACGCGGTGAGTGTTGTTGCCCCCTTTGAGGGCCGGGTCGTCAGAGACAAACATTATCACGTCCCCGACCTTCACATCCTTTGCCTTAATCTCCCTGATCTGTATGTAACTCTGCTCCGGTATCATCGGCTCCATGCTGTCCGTCATGACCCAGGCGATCGAATTCCCGAAAATAAAGGGAACTTTGTTCGTTGCCTTGGAGATCAGGATGAAGATTGTCGCCAATGCGATCAAGCCGATCAACACATACGCGATTATGTCCTTAATCAGGCGCAGGACGCTTTTCTTTTCCTTAACCTTAACCTTTACCGTTTCCGTAACCGCTGCCGCCGTTGCAGCCTTTTCCGGCCTCTTGCTTCCGCCGCTGCTTCCCGATGCAATCTCAGTCTCGCCGGCCTTCTCAACCCGCTTCCTTTTCATTGCTCACCGGCTCGCCCGCCGTCCTCAGGCATCTCGTCCGCGGCCTCAGGCTCTTCGCCCACGTCTTCCGCTTCAGCTTCAGCTTCAGTTTCAGTTTCTGTTTCAGCTTCAGTTCCGTCCGTTACAGCAGTTTCCGCTTCGGTTTCAGGCTGTTCTTCCGCTTCTTCCTGCGGCTCGTCAGATTGTTCGTCTGCGGCTTCCTGCGGCTCGTCCGCGGTTTCGGCTTCTGCTGCTTCTTCCGTTTCAGCCTCAGGAGCTTCCGTTTCAGCTGTTTCAGTCGCCTCAGTTTCGCCCTCAGCGGCCTCGCCTGCCTCAGTCTCCGCAGCCTCGCCGCCTTCAGCCTCATCCGAAGCTTCGGGCTCCGGCTCCTCCGGCAGTATCGCTACAGGCTCTTCCTCCTCGAACTCAGCGTCTGACGAGAAGTCGAGCGCGGCAACGTCGATCGGAGTCGCCTGTTCGGGCTCGCGGCCGTTCTTAATCGCATCGGCCGCGAGCGCCACGTCAATCGATTCCACCGCAAGCAGGTCACCCGGTGTGAGTGTCTGGTAGCGGCGCTCCGTTCTTGACTTTCTCGTGCGCTCTGCAAGCGGCCTTGCGGCGTTGGTGAACTTGACGTCAAACTCCTGTGCGGTGACCGGATTCAGCTCGTCAATGATTCTCGGACGCAGCTCGTCGCTTATATCGCCGCCCTTTAAGGTGTGGTCGATTTCGAACTCGTTCTTTATGTTGTGGCGGAAAATCATGTACTGGATCGCGAGCGTGGAGTAGAGCTCCTTGATGTACGACTCATCGATATCTTCAAGATTTTCCTGCACGATCATGCTGTAGCCGGCGCCTTCGTAGCTTTCGATGAACTGCCAGAGCAGGTAGCACTGGTGAAGGTCGCGGTTTTTCATGAGCGCGTTTGTTCGCATTACCGGCGGGCGGATGAAGTTCCTGCCCATCGAGTGTGCAAACTCGGATTCCGCATACGTTGTGATGATCTTGTTGAGCCTCTCTACCCTGCGCCAGAGGTCTGTCGTGTATGAGTAGTTCTGCTCAACCTTCTCGTCCTCTTTATTCTCCGTGGACTCGCCAATCTCAAGCTTGAAAGTCATTCTTACCTTGACGTCATCGTGGTCGAAGTTCTCCTTGAACTCGAGCTTGGTGGTTTTTTCGTCCTGGCCGGATTTCTTGGCGATTTCGTAACGTCTGTTGACGAACGCGTAGAGGCGGCTGATCAGTGTGTTTACGAACTTGTTTTCGTAGGTCATCAGCGTCTCTTCTTTAAAGACGTTGAGAAGCTTTTTGGGGATGATCTCGTCGCCGTCAATCCTTGAAATGTAGTCGGTGTGCTGCGCGAGGTGCTGGAGCGTTCTCACTGTGACCTTGCGGGTGAGCTCGACCGGGAGGATTTCCTCTTTGTCCTCGATGTACCTTGACGGGTTCCTGATGATGACATCAAGCGACGGGAGCGTGTCCTCAATCATTCTGACCCATGTCTCGTCAATGGCCCTCAGGTAGAAGCTTTTGCGCAGCTCTATCGTGGCGTCGCCGTTGACCATCTTGTCGAGGATCGTCGGGAAAACGCTGTACTCCTGAATGATATTGTCAATGAAGTACGTTGTGTCTTCGTAAACGGAACGGAAGGTATTCTCTTTGTTGATGTCCTGAGCCGCTTCGTCAGCCATGTTTATCTTCCCCCTGTGAGGCACATCGTGTGCTTTAAGAAGTTAGTTATTGTTAAGTGAAATCCGGTTCTGGGCAAAATGCGTAAAGAGCCCAAAATCGCAGCTTAATAGGTCATCTTCTGCAGACGCAGCAGATATTCGGTACTTTCTTTCATCTCGCCCTTGCCGAAGAGCTTGTCCATGTAAAGGATGAGGCCGCGGATCTCGTCACGGATGAGTGAGAGGTTGAGACCTTCAAACTTTCGGAACACCTTGGTGGCAAGGATGTAGTCAACGCCTTCGTTTTCGGTACCGCCGCAAGCGATGTAAACAGGCACGAACGTCTTGAGCTGTTTAACGATACGGTTACCGAAAGCGACTCTGAACTTCTCGATTACGTAAAGGTCAAGCATACCGATCTTCTGGAGCGTATCCTGGCTCACCGGGTTATCGGCAATGGCCTTGTTGTAAAGGCTCTCAACGTACGAGTAGCTGATAAGCTTTGGCGGTGTGTCGGGCGCGTCGAACGGAATACCCTTGGAGTCGAGGTTGACAACGAGTGCACGGTCGTAAACCTTATCGGAAATCGCGAACGTTGAGTCGTCGTTGTTAGCCGTACCGATGTACCAGACGTTCTGAGGAATCGTCAGCTTACCATCGCCAAGGTGCTCCGGGTCAGTCGGCCAGGCCGACGGAACGAGCTCAATCTTCCACTCTTCGGGGTTCGGCATTTCAAGGATTGAAAGCATTTCCGCGAAGTAGTACTCAACACGCGCGATGTTCATCTCATCGAGGATGATAATGTTGATATCGTCGTTAAACGAAGCCTCGTAAATACGCCTCAGAACCTCGGTCTCGTTAAACTTCTTGGTGAATTCATTGAAGAAGCCAAAGAGCTCCGTACGGTCACGCCAAGAAGGCTGAACCGAAGCAATTGTGGAGTCTACCTGGAAGTACTTACCGAGCATGTAAGGCAGCGAGGTTTTACCTGTACCGGAGATACC
>DBWH01000068.1:10115-36581 GCA_002308595.1 Mageeibacillus sp. UBA1243
ATGGTCTTAATCTCGTAGTAAAGTTTGCTGTTCGAGCACGCGAAGTTGCGGATGTCGTCGCACAGCTCACTGAGCGAAAGAGTCTGTTCATAGACCGGCGGCACGTAGTACCTGTACTTGTCGTCAACCGCAGACAGCCTGTAGAAACGCTTTCCGGTGGGCTCCGCAGCAGCAGCTTTCTTCTGATCCTGAGCGGCTGNNNNGGCTGAAGCTGACCTGCCGTTGCGCCCTCGATACCTGCCACGGGTTCCTTGCCGTTGAAGTACTCGAGAACCTGCTGGTACGTAACGCCCGAAGGATCAAACTTGTAAGCAAGGATGCGCTCTTTCTCTTCTGTCAGCTTGATGACGTCGCGGTGCAGATCTGCAATCTCTTCAAGAAGGTCCTCGTTGCCGACAATGGTCTTGCGGAAACGAATGTACTTTCTGATGCCTGCGACGATCAGAATGATGAGGCCCGCCACAATCGCATACGTAAGAAGCACAACGACCACGCAGAGAATCCACGCGAGCACGTTGAACCCGCTCTTGTACGTATTGAGCTGGCTGATCAAAGCCGGGAAATTGAAGAACTGAAAAATCGCATTGAATATGCCTACAATGCCCTGCCACAACCCGTTAAGGATCTTCGACATATAGGCAAATAACCAATCCATGAAATTGTCCATACTTTACCTGACTCTACTCTCGCCCAAAGGTTATCGCCAACGTCAGCAAGCGTCTCAAACCTTCAGTCTTTTATATTTGCTGAAAGACCCCAAAACCTGGGGTCTCATTTGATGACTTCTGTCTAAAGAAAACCGCTCCGCGTAAGTTTTCCGCAATTTTAGGGAAATTTTAAATCCAGGCGCATTTTTTCTTCTTTATCTTTCGTTCACCAGCCGGTTATCCCCGGCCCGTTCAGCTTTTCAAGCAGCTTTTCCGTCAAGCCTTGTTCTCGTCAGCCGCCTCAGCTTCCGCCTCTGCGGTCTCAGCCGTTTCAGCAGTTTCGGCTTCAGCTTCTGCCGGAGCCTCAGCTTCTGCCGCTGTTTCAGTCTCAGCTGCGGGAGCTTCAGTTTCAGCTGCGGGCTCGTCAGCCTGAGCTTCCTTGGCTTGTTCTGCGCCTGCCTCGCCCTCAGCCGGCTTTGCCGCGCCCTGCTGCTGACGGATGTACTCCTCGATAGCTCTCTGCTTGATGAGCTCTTCCTCTTCAACGGTGATCTTCTTTTTGTTCGCGTTCTTGATTTCAAGAACTCTCTTTACGAACATCACGATCTCAAACAGGAAGAAAATGACGAGCGGGATAACGATGCAAACGAGGAATCCTGTGGATGATGTGAGGAATGTCACAACCGATCCGAGGCCTCCGACGCGGGAAATCTTCTCTGAGAACTTGCCCTGCACGTCCGCAACCTTAACCACAACGTCGTCCTCGCTTGTGTAGATGGACCTTGCCGTGTAGGAAACGACCTTGCCGTCTTCCTTGTTGACTTCCTTGATGAGGAACATTCCTGCCTTGGCGTCTTCACCTGTTGTTGCTGAGATGATCGTGCCCTTGGAGAGCTTTGCCTTGGCGGCTTCGTCCTTAATCTCAGTGGTCTTCGACCCGAGGTTTACAACACTGATAACGTCAGACCAGCTGATTGTGTAGCTGTCCGCTGAACCTTCGTTATCACCTTTCGTGCGATAGCTGACCGCGTCATCGCTTCCGATAACCTCAATGATTCTGTGGGTGTTGATCTCCTTGCTTCCGTCACCGTCAAGGTCCGCCCTGAAAGTAACGACATCCATAACGTCAAGGTTCTTCTTCGACTCGTCCGTGATCTTGTTGCTGAAAATCATGTCGCCCTTGTAGAAGGTCGGCGCCATCGAGTTACTCAGAACCGGGCTCATCACCTTACCGCCAATGGACGGCACACCATCCTTGCTGGTATTCGCCGTGATTGCCAGAATCGTGACCACCACAGAGAATGCAATGAACAGCCAGATGATGACGTTCACGATTGTCCCCAAAGTCTTCCTGGTCTTGCTTGTTTTAGCTTTTTCGGCTTCCATAAGTTAATCCTTTCTTTTTCAAAGCACCTTTTGTAAATTGAAATAGCCTTTTGTACAACGGCATAATAAGCCGTATTCTAAAAAAAGTTTGATTTATTATATTATTAATAAAATCAAATGTAAAGCTTTTTTCAAGATTCCCCGAGAATGATGAAATCCGGTACGATTTTGGCGTTCGTATAGATCACATAGTTCGTAGCCCGGGTCACCTTGATCACGGTGCCGTGGGAGTCTCTGAGAGCCACCACAACGTCGATTCTGTAGTTTCCGTATGTATGCCCCTTGGCTTCAAACGGGTCGCCCGTCTCCACCGTAAACCTCATTGTAGGTATAACAATTTCAGCGCCGTTAAAGTCAAGGTCCGCCCTGTTGAAAGACGTCAGGTACGAGGTGGGTTCCGTGGAAACCGCGTTGACCTCACTGCTGTCGTCATTGATATACTTCAGGGAGAGCACATAGTCGTCGATATCAAGCGCGCTGCCGTATTTACCGTCATTTTGCTTCTGCGACAGGTACACCATAACGTCGGCCGTTGTATAGTCCTCTATCTCGTCGATGACAGACGACACGTCAAGCACAGCCATAAGATCAAAGTCCGACGAAACCTGGCTTTCACCCGAAAGGTTAAGCGCGTTGATACCGAGAGGCGTGTAGTCGCCCACTCTGTCGCCAACAGGATTCAGGAACAGGATCGCATAGTCAAGATCCACCTGAGAATAAAACAGAGTCGCCCCTTGCTCTTCCTTAGTTATAGAGTTTTTGCTGTACTCGATTTCCGTCCCCGAGAAACCGATATTTGAAGCGCAGGAGACCGTAACACCGTTGTCCGGGTACATCTCGTTTCTGCCCGGGAACTGGGCCGCTATACCTTCGTTTGGATAAGTGAGCTTTACGTCCGCATAAACCACGAACTTTTCATAATCGTTGAAATAATCGGAAAGCTCAGGCGATATAAACTCCGCACGGTTCTGAGTAAGATCTATGCTTGATCCGCTATAGTATGTATATGCGCCGGTGGCCTCCTCACCGTATCTTGCTATGCGGAACCGGCTCGTACTCAGATCCGGATTGCCAAGTATCGCCCTGCTGATATCCATTCCTTCGGTTCTGTTCAGGTAAACCAGGAAGCTTTGATAAACATCGACCTGCTGCAGGAGATTCTGTATGTCGCGTTTAATGGTATCAAGATCATCCGAGAGACCAAGCATAACCGACATCTGAACATTGAGAAATCTGTTCGCGTCGGACATTACTTCAGTACCCGTTTCGGATACGGTATGAAGGCTCAACCCGTCGTGTTCGAAAATCTTACCGGTTATGTAGTGAACCTGCGTACTCCCGGTAATTGCTTCGATTTTTGACGGATAGTTCTGGTCGCTGAACGAGTAAGGCGTAGAAGCGATGAAGGAATGGAAGAGCTCATATGCCGCACCGCCCTCCGTAAAGAATGTAAGGTAGTAGTCCTCTTCAAGCCTGTCATTTTCGGAGCCTGTAACTGTCACTGTATATTTCTGCACAGAATTACTAGCTAACTCTAAGTCGTCCGCCGGTCTGTAGCCTTCGCCGTTATAGAAAACAGTAGCGGTTTCGCTTCCTGACGTCTTAACAAGAGTACCTTCCCCGGTTGGTGCAGCGGCAACGGTGATATTTAACATTTCACTGAATTTTCTCGGTGAAAAGCTGTCGCCGCTAAACTGATAGTTACTGCCCGACACAGTCATAACACTCTTGAATCGAGACAGGTCAATGTTTTTTAAATCTTCAGTTTCAATGTCACCGCTTCCGGGGTAACCCATCGCTATCCCTATGGTAGAATAGTATGCCCTGCCGTCGCTGGGATCCACAAGGACAAGCAGTGTGTCCGCCGGGAAATACTTGAGGACAGACGTGTTGTTTGCTTTTGTGAGTGTTATCGTTTTATTATAGTTTCTTTCTACGGATTCTCCGTTGTTGATGGCGTCTGCCCACTCCGAAGGTGTTCTGGAGTAAATGTATTTGAAATACATTGTGGCGGGAGTTCCTATATTTTCCATCAGCAGTTCGCCCGGGTTGTAAAGACTCTTTAGATAATCTGTACCGCTGCGGGCAGAGATTTCAAACCTGTAGGAAAGAACTTTCTTTACAAACACTGGCACATAGAGGTGATAAGCCACCTTATTAGAATCCGACGGGTCAAGGAACTCAACGTCAATCAGCGAAAACTGCTTTTTGTCGCTGCCGCTGTCAATCTGGTTGTAAAGCATGTAGAACTTGCCGTTGTTCCTCTTAAGGCTTACATTGGTGTCAGGTGAATCAGCTACGAATTTACTTTGGCTCGCGTCATATTCCATTTTATACAATGAGACACGGTAAACGCCGGCAACGTTTTCTGTGTAGTCATACCGTGTATTTGTAAGTAGCTGAATATAGCTATTGATCATCTTGGTGGTCTCATCGCGGTCAAGGCTATCGACAAGTAGTACCGGGAAGTCATTTCCGGGATAGGAAACTTCCGAAATGAAGCTTATGAACTTATTGGCATAGGCATAATTGCCGTTATTGATCACGTCAGTGTTGTCATTTCCTGTGTGCGGCGTTATTGAGTATAAGTACCTCTTCGAAGCATCGCTCACGATATCGTGTATGGTCAGGTCAGAGGCAGAGAGCGCTATACCGTCGCCCGTGAGAGTGACACCGCCAATGCTCGCAGACGGATTTACCGTAACGTACGGCGAATTGATAGCTACATTCGAACTGCCTCCGATGCCCGTCGGGAAAGCGCCGGTAGCGCTGCCGCCGTTAAAATCTGCAAAGATTATATATCCGGCGGAATCGTTTTGCTCATTAAGGTTACTCGAGCTATTTTTACCAACGTTTAATTTGATGGTATTTGCTGCAGTGTCGCCGGTAAGAATAATAGAAACACCGATAAGCTTTACGATACCGTTTGAGTAGTTATTTCCCACAATGGAAGTCGTCACTTTTTTGTCAGAAGTGTTGCTTTTTACTTCAGTTTCTCTAACAAGGACGTTATAGCCTTTAACCGTGGACTTAGTAATGAGACCTACCAGGCTTCCTGTTCCATTAGTCTTATCCGTCTTGCCACTTTTTAGGGTTTGATAGTAAGTAACGTGGTTGTAGATTGTAGATTTTTCAATAAGTATGTTCTGGACAGTTAACACAAATGCAGTCTTGTTGTTTTGACCAGGGTTTGAAAAGCCCAGCACTCCTCCTGCACCGCCTAACTTTATCGAAGTGTGTTCGTACTCGGATATTATATCGACACCCGAAATCAAAGATTCTTCGACAGAGAATACTCCATTTCCGCTAGTATTGGCCTGAATCATGGCGCCAAAAAATCCTCCTGCACCGCAAGAACCATAAATGTGCGATTTACTACCTGCTTCGTCTGTATCTCCGTTGACTCTAACCTTTGAGAGCGAAACAGACAGTAAATCAGAATTGCTTTTATCGCTATAGCCGGCTCCTAATACTCCTCCAGCAAAAGAAGCGGAAACACTTATATTGTTGATGTCAACGTTTTCGAAGCTGACACTTCTGTTTTTGGTAACGCCCCAAGCTCCGCCTGCATAAGTGTAATCACCGGAACCATTTGCAATGCAGAAAATATGATTTTCTTTTCCTTCAACTCCCTCAATAATGTAGTTATTTATGTATGAGCCTAATCTTCTCGGCTGTGCCAACCCTACTACTCCCCCAGCCGCATATACCCAGTTGATACGCAACCAGGTAATACTGTCAAAAGCGGAGCCATCACTTGTATCCTTAAATCCATCAGCACAAGCAGTGCTCTTTACGGATACTTCATTTATCAAAAGCGTAGTTTTATCTGTGGTATTTCCTTTAACCTTAATCTGGCCGAGAACATATCCCACGAGTCCTCCTGCAGAGACACCGGACTTTACCGTAATTCCGGAAGTGGATGATCCGGTTCCGCAGTTCTCGATTATACACAAATCATCCTGAGCTGTTTTTTGGAGATTGGTTGTATCTCTAACGAATCCAACCAATCCGCCCGAGTACCTAGCGCCCTCAAGTGATAAACCATCCATAGTAATATTTTTGAGATATATCTTCATCAAAGCGTTATGTCCTATTAAGCCTCCAACGCTGAGTACATTTTCAAAACGAACGCTGTTAGCGCTATCATTCTTAAGAAATGCATAGTCGCTTTTATTGCCGGTTTCAACCTGAAGGATGTCGTAATAGACACTACCGCTTAAAATCAAGTCAGAAATTGAATTATCGCCGTTATTACTATTTCCAATATTCATTTTAAGAACATTAAACAGACCAAAACCGGCACAATCATTATGAGCCTCGTAAACCTTGACTGTGTGTTGATCATACTCTATGAATCTCATATTAAGTGTTATTGTCTGAGGTTCAACATTGGTTCCATTCATGCCCTGCATATTGTTGATTCGGAGAAGGAGATGGTCACTACTATGATAAATACTGCCTATGCCTCTGAATCCTGCAGCTACATCGCAAGTTCCTGTCACATATACGTTGATATTGTTTGTAGTAGATATACTTCGAGCATAGTACTTACCACTTTCTTCGTTACTATCGGTGAATGACGAGGTAAATGCACGAATAATGTATGGAACTTTTTTACGGTCAGCAGAATACTTGTCGTCACCTGCGGCAGTAAAATCTGCGCCAGAATTAGAACCGACTGTCGTATATGAAGACTCTCCTCTTGTTGTAGTATGAGCTCTATACGCCTGCCAGAACTTCTCAAATGCTTGATAGTCATTATCTTGGTCGCCCGTTTTCACTGCTGCAGAAGCTGCACCGCTGTTAACGATTGCGCCAAGGACATACATTGCCTGTCCGTTGGGGATTTCAATCTCAAATCCACTATTCTTATAAGTGACTTTCAGTTTAGCATCTGAAGGATTTAGATCTGAAATTGAGTAATTCTTGATGCCGTTTTTGAGAGTCGTTGTCTCTTCTGTGGCATGGTATTCGTTTGTCTCATTGAAGGCATAGCCGGCTATCACTCTTCCGATTATCGGATTGACATAGAGGTAGCTGCTGTCGCTCACAAGGTCAACAGGAGTAGCTGCATTGCCGACAGTGAACTGACCCGAAGCCAAGCCCACGTTTCCTGAATTCATATTCCGGAAGATAAGTCCGCCGTTTACAACAACGCCAACGTATCCTCCCACAGGAATCAGTCTGAAATATGTTGTTCCTTGACCGGCAGTCAGTTTAAAAGCAGTATTTTGGAAGGAAACATCTACATTGTCGATAATAGTATCTCCACCAAGAATCTGACCGATTACAGCGCCGTAAGCGACGTTGCCGTCTTTGAACAGGTACTCAGAAGTTGAGGTTGCTTGCGGTGCAATAAGCTCTATGAGATTTGAGTCGTCCTTGGTAACGCTCACGTTAACGTTAATGTTCTTGACAACACAGCCCATAGAAGTTTTAATCAAAGGCTCCGGCGAGTTGTTAGTAATTGTTACGCCATCAGCAGGTCCTATCAATACTCCTCTGAAAGCATACTCTGGTGACTCTGTGATAGGACTTCCCAAAGCGACGTAGTCATCTGACAGAGTAATACCATTGGCGATTTTGTAATAAGCGCCTGTTAGATATCTTCTAACCTTATCAGAAGAAATTTTTACGGAAGAATTATCGTCAGCTACGAAGTTTGCACTGTCAGAAGACGAGTCATACGTATAAGATCGTTTTGTATATGCGGCAGAAGCGTATTTATTATAATTGGTTTCACTTGTCAAGTCAGAGGGAAGTTCCAAAGTAATGGTGCCTGACAAAGAACCCTCAGAAATAAATTTCGAAATGTGTTCAAGATTTTCGCCGTCGGTGATGATGAACGGGTCGTCGTATTTGCCGCATCCTTCGATATTTTCCGAAACAAATATATTCACAAGAAGCTCGTGAGTCTTGTTGACCGCATTATATCCTGTGTACACATACGGCAGCCAGTTTGTGCTACTGAATCGATAAGCGTCGTTGGTATTTGTAGCTGTATCAGGTCTAGTGTAGAACTCACGTCCAGAAGCACCACTGCCGTGGTAATGACGTTCTTTGCTTACAGTTTGCGAAGGATTATTTGGATCCTCCTCCCTGAATTCAACTGATTCTGTCACTTCCCAGCCGTATGTAACCTTATGCAATGCCGCCGGCGAATCAACAGAGGTCCAGTCGTCCTCGAAATCATAGTTGTATACACCAGAGCAGTCGCTCAGGTACTGGAACTTGTTGAGAATCGTAGCTCTGCTGAAAATTGAGGTCTCCGTGCCGTAAGGGGTATCAAGGCCTGATTCAACATGTGTTTTTCTCGCATCAAAAATTAGATTTGAGAATGTCATGTAGATTGACTTTGCAGTGTCATTTCCCACATTGCCAATAAGACTTGATGCGGCATATTTATCTGTAAATCCGTTATATTTGGTAGTTGACTGTTCCGCTGCATTGATTTCAAGAGTAGTTTTATAGCCTATTTTGTTAATCAGAAGCGGTGCGTAAGAGCTTGACGTAAGATATGCGCCTGTATTCGTCGTTATATGAGCTCCATACTCTCCATCATCTCCGTCAAATACGAGCTTTGAAGCGGTGAACGATGCTCTTGCGTTTTCAGTACCACTCAAAGTACGTGTCACAAGAAAACCGCAATGGTTGTCAGAAAGCCAAGGCACATTTCCCTTAATCACAAGACCATTGCTCCCTGAGATAGTTATGCTATGGCCGTAGTTGTTCAAAAAGGCGCCTGTGTGCATCAAATTGTGCTGCGTAGTATACGTCAGACTTGAGTTGCACCTTGTGGTGCGGAGCTTGGGCGCAGCGGTTTCTGCATCGTTTGTAACCATGGCTTCCATGGCGTTATTGTCAAACTTAAGAGTGGCATCATTAAAAGTCACACCCCCGCGAAGATTGACAGGATAATATGATATTCCAACCATATTAAGGTCTCCCGTGAAGTATGTTTCTGACGGGAACCAGGCAGAAAGGCTTGTATTCGCATAAGTCCAGAGAGACCACAGATAAAACTTATATTTAGGAGTCGAAGCATGGTCGCGGGCGTACTCCACATTGTAGTAATACCTGGTCTTTCCGTTGGTGGTATGTGTTTTTCCGTAGGTGGTCTTGTTAAGATATACTTCTGCATCCGATTCGATCAAACCGTCATCGGAAGTAGTTATGGAAATGATTGAATTTCCGTTGTCGTCAATCTTGTTGTCGCTTCTGACTATACTGCTTGCACAGATCTCGTCAAAAACTGCAAAAGTAGTTCCGGAAACATTCAGATTGCCTATATCGTAATTATCGCTAATGTTATTGACAACAAGGTAAAGGCCACCCGTATTGGTTGATCTGGTTGTCTTATTGACAACAAATCCGAAAGTAGATCCGGATGCAGGCGGAACGTTGTAGTCGCAGTTTTCAACTTCTATCGATTGAACATCCCAGTGGCCTGTGGCAGTCTGAACAAGGCCGCCGAAATCGGTTATATCCCCTGCCGCAGTTATATCGGCATCGACCACTAAATCTTTTACAGTTACGTCGGCAGAATACCAATCCATGCCTAAAACACCGCCGAATTTATTACTCTTACAGATGCCTGACGCATCAAGAACTACCCGGCAGTTATCAATTTCAATTTTGCAATTTTCTTTTGTATAAGCGTCGCTTGTAGTGTTAACGCCCGCAATTACTCCGCCAAATGCGGAGGGACGGATTGTATTCTTTGATTCTCCTGCAAAATTAGTTCTCGTGTACTCTTTGAAGCCAATAACAGAATCCCTGATGGTGATATTCTGTGACACAGCGTTTGAGACAAAACCGATAACACCGCCCATATAAGTCATATTGGTGGCCCCGCCGTTAATACCTGACGGGGTGTAATCCTTTATAGTCGGAAGGAGTGTTGAATCAGAATCATCACCAGAACCTGTCACGGAAATATTCAATGCACTGCCGCCGGCACATCCGACAAAACCGCCAATATAAGCTTTAAGGTCATTGGCGCCCATTCTGAGTATGATTTCCTGCTTGGAATCAACATTATCAAGTGTCAAGCCTTTTTCCGCATAAGCGGTGACACCGCCAAACTGGTAGCCTGTTTCGCTTGGGTATATATTGGCGGTTCCGTCTATGAGCAAATCTTTAATGGTGGCTGTGCTTGTTTCCGCAAAAAGGCCCACATACTTATGGGTAAAGATAGCACCCTGTGCCGTGCTTGCGTCAAGGGCGTTTCCGGACCCGTTAAGGCCGTATTTTTCGCCAATGGCAAATACTATCTTATGGTTTTTCCCGTCAAATGTGCCGGAGAACGGATTATTGTCGCCGTTGTCCCTTGTGAGCCCCATAATACCCGTTCCGGTAAGATCAATATCTGCCGTGAGGTTGAGGTTTCCTGAAAGAAGAGTTGAACTGCTGCTCGGGGTCATGAAACAAAGGGCGCCAATGTTTGCTCCGGTTGCGAGCTTTATATTGAGAGCGGTCTTTGCAAAGTCTACTTTGGTAGACATACTCGTCACAGCCTGCTTCAAAGTAACAGTATGTGTGGGCATATTGACGGTGAAAAGGTCCGATTCTTTGAAGTCGGAGTTGTTGGTCCTGACAACCTGTCCCCAGGACAGAATATCGTCTTTTCTTGAGTTTGTGGTTCTTTTAAGCGTCCAGGTCTTTCCGCCCTCACCTGCACCGCCAGCGCCGTCGCCAAGTGAATATACAAGACCTCGGCCCCGAGAATTAACCAAATTTGAAGTCTGGTTTGCAGCTGAAATACCGGAAATATCCGTAACGCCTGACAGTCTCAAGACACCTGTGGGAATACTTCCTGCGATTCCGGTGTTAAAACCGCCGCCCACGACAATATTGCCGGACACGTCAACAAAGGGCCCGTTGTCGCCAAAGGATCCTATAAGGCCTGCCTTCGGACCATTGGACGAACGTGAATAAGCATTGATTTCCGAAATAGACACATAGGCAGCTGAACTGCCGTCAATTTTGCCTATAAGTCCTGCAGAATTATCCACAGAACCGGTGTTTATAGATACACTGGTATTGGTAAGGTTGAAAGTATCGTTAAGACTGGCGGTCCTGTAGCCGCCGCAGACGCCTCCGCGACTTGATCCGGAATTGATGTCGACGCTGATGGTCTTTGACGAAGATTTGCTTCCGTCAAAAGTATAAGCAGGAAGTGTGTTCTCAAGAACGCCGAAAATACCGCCCGAGTAGCCACTGCTTGAGACGGTAATCGTATCCTGAGGGGTGAACTTGTCGAGAGTAAATGTGTTCGGCGATGTGGATGCGTTCTTGTAGTAGCCGAACAGTCCTCCGGCGCCTCCGTTGGCTCCTGTGATTGTGCCTGTTACGGCGTAAGAAGCAACGCTGCTGTCAAGGTTGACGTTTGCGCCGTCAACATATCCTACAATGCCTCCAGTATAGCCTTCGCCGTCCGATGCGGTGACAGCATTAATACGTGTAGTATTTGAGCTCTTTATATTCAGCGTCGAACCCGCAGATAGTTTTCCCACGAGTCCGCCAACGTTGCCTGCTGTTGATGTAACTGAGATTGAAGAGCCTGTGCCTGAAACAGCAACATTAAGAGTTGATCCATTGCCGACATTGCCGCAGATAAGGCCCGCGTCGGCGTCGGATTCCACATTCATGTCAGTGTTGTTGGTGAAGTTGATCGTAACATCGCATCCGGGGGCGATAGTTCCGATGAGACCTTTGTTGTTGCTTGCCGGTTCCGAGGTTGTAAGCAATGAATCCGGGGTCTTGCTTTCTATGGTCCAGTTGGCAGGGCTTTCACCCGGCATAACGTGGTTTGCAAAAAGAGCTCCGCCCTTAAGAACACTGTTTTCGCTGGGCGTCTCCGGTTCCAGCACGCGTGTAAGGTTGATGGTCTTATTTCCCGTTATTGTCATGTCAGTTGTGACATAGTTAAAGAGCGGGCAGTTTGCGAGTTCAAAGTTTAAAGTTCCGATGGAGATAGGGTCGATAGTACCGGCAAAAGGTCTGGTGGAGGTTCCGAGGCTGATGTAGTCGGCGTCGGAAAGAGACGTGGTACTGTCTGTCGTTGCGAAGATCAGAATATCTTTGGGGTTTCTGTAACCTGCGGCATAGGCTTTCGAGTAATCGGAAAAATCCGCGACACTGTTGAAGTAATAGGTCGCGGCGGTTTCCTCCTCCGCTTTGGGGTTCATTACCGAGAGCCGCATTATGCTGAGAAATAAGACAAATGCAAGAAAGGTCGCAAATATAATTGCCCTTGTCACCTGCACTTTTCTGTTATCCGTGCTTTTGCCAAATAAATTCATTACCTGTCTCCAAACTGCCGGAATCCCGGCCGTGTAATGTCAATTCATGCCTGACGGTTGATGTTACGAGAAACTGAAGGAGATTATTCCCGGAGTGCCCGGGTTGCCTCCCGCAGCGGGAATGCCCTCAATATCTTCCCAGCTTACGGAGTCAAAAGACCCCGTTTTGTAAAACTGGAGATTGTAAACATCCAGAACCGTTGAGTCTACAGGGAATACTGCGGAAGCGGTATTTCCGTTAACAGTTATCTGTGCGCCGGGAATGCTCCCGATTTCAATTTTTTGCACTGCACTGAGATCAAGATAAGATGTATCCCAGCTGAGAGTTACGGTGCCGCTGCCTGTTCCCGATATGCGGTAGTTGAAACCGTCATAATCTTTCGGAAGAAGGCTGCCTTGTCCGTCGCTCTTTTTGTCCATTAAATCGCCTGTCCATCTGGTCTGCGCACCTGCAGCCCGGAGGTCAGGGATGAATATACATGTGAGCGTATTGTAAGCGGGATTTGTAGGAATTGCAGTCACTTTGGCGCAAAGATTCGCGTCTTCCTTGACAAAATCCTTGCCGAATTTCAAAAGATAAAGATCTGAATCCGCAACGCCGCCTGTGATGGTTTGAACTGCCGAAGTTGAAGCGGAAGGCGACGACGCCGAGATGGATATCAACTCAGTCTCGCTGTTTTTAGGTAAAATCTTAACGTCGTAATCATCGTCGTCCGTGGCCGAGATGCCTGTTATATATGATGAGTCTGTCACGGCAACGTGCTTATTTGTGACACTGTCAAGCTTCACATATTCCACTGTGAGCGTGTATGAAATGTCGTCGTCCAAAAAGCGCGCTCTGTTTCCCTGAGGATAGTTGCAAACCGAAATAATGGCGGTCGGTGTTGCCTCTGAGCTTGTGACGAAAATGATTTTCGTGGTTTCCGCTTCGCTGGCTTCTTCGATCTTCATCAGATAGTTTGAAGTAAATCTGTCCCTGCTGGACTCGTAAGCCGCGATGGCGCGCTGGGCGCGCAAACTGTTCGTGAAGGCCGCATGGGTAATAAAGCAAGCCGCAATGATGACGCCAATGAGCGCCGCCGTTGCCGCAACCGCCAATATTTTTAACTTACGCGTTGTCGTTTTGTGCTTCATGCAAGGTTCCCCTCACTTATCATTTCATACACTCAGTTCGAGCTTCCCGATTTCTTAGACGTTGCGGAAATACAGATAACGTCCGTTTCGCGGTCGTTCACTCTGTCCCTTGGCGTGTAAATGCGCAAAATATAATAATGCGCGAAAGGTTTGCTTACGTCGCTCGGATTATCATGAGTTCTTTCGGCCTCGTCGGTCTGCCAGTAAAGCGGAACCCCGTATTTGTTCACTTCGGCATAGCCGTCATAAGTTTCGTCGTAGTAGTCGTCGTTGTCGCCGTAGTCCTTGGCGAGGAGCTCGCTGCCTGTGTTGCTCTTCAGGTTCAGAATGTTTCCCGCAACAGGAATCGGATCACCGGTATTCTCGTCCGTCTCCCTCAGCGTGTAGTAGTAGGTCGTATCCGGAACAGTATGCATTTCGTAGCTGAGGTAGTAGCCTTCCGACGGTTCGGTCTCATGCTCGTCCGCGCGGAAGATCTCATATCTGAACTGGTTGTTCGTCGTATAAGCAAGCTGAAGCCTGTAGGAAGTGATACCTTTTCCGTAAACGCAGAAAAGATAATCGTAGTATTTGTCCTCGCTTCCCGAGGCGTCGATCCCGTGAAAATACAGGTATCTTATGTTCTCGAAAATGAAATTATCCATATCCGAGTGACCTGCGGCAATAAAGAGGGAGTCAGGAGAGGAGATCGGCGAATAACCTGCAATGGCTTTTCTGTTCAGGAACCAGGAGTAAACGTAAATCGAAACAGACGCGGCAATAAATACCGTAAACGCCGTGAAAATGGTGTAGATTTTGACGCCAAGAGATATGCGGGCTTTCTTCCCGCTCTTTGCGTTCTCATTCGCAGCGTTTGTATCGATATTCAATTCGGTTTGTTTCCTGTTTCGCATTTATTTTCCGTTCCTCAAAACGCTTTGCGTCTCAAGCCGTCCGTAGATTCAGTCGTCATCCGTATAGGCTGTTACAAACACCACAAGGTATTCGCAGCTGTTTCCTATGGTCTGGTCTCCGTCATCATAGCCGTCGCTCAGTTCGTCTAAGTCCGAGCTGTCCGCATGCTGTGCGAAGACGCAGGTTCTGTTATTATCTATGAATGTGCCGACCTCGGCCGGGTATTTTCTTGTGTTCTCGCTGTCGCTGAGCTGCGTGAATATATCCGGATAAGTCAGAGGCCACTCCCAGTAAAGCTTAACCTTGTAGCAGCCCGCAAGGGGGCCTTCGGTTATAAGAGTATGCTCCATAGAGTCAAACACATACGTGCCGTCAATGAAATCCGAATAGAAATGAGTGCTTCTGTCAAGATCGTCGCCTGTCCTGTCTTCGAAGAAAAGAAGATGTCCCTTGAGAAGATTCCGGACTTCGTCGTCAGTGACCCGTGTCATTCCCTGCGTCTCGTGGTCGAAGTAGCCTTCGGTACTGAGCTCAAACTCGATTTGCAGATCCTCCGATGGATCCACCGGTCTGACATAAAAAATCAGATACCCGTATGCTCCGGGCATCATGTAGTACAGATCCTCAAAACTCTCATAAAGGTTCACAAGGTCAAAGGCCAGCAGTCCCGCATTGTTAACTGAAACATCGGTGGAAACACTGCTGTACCCTTCGGACGCAAGTTTATCTCTGAGATCGGATATGCCGGGATAGACAGCGGTGTTGTGGTTGCCTTCCACACGGTCAAATTCGGTATAATCCCGTTCGATGAGAATATCATACTTCGGGCCTTTGACTGCGACGGCGAGACCATCCGCGTCAACCTCTTTGTTCGACGCGAACCACGCCACCGTCTTATTGATCCCGAAAAGCGCAGCGAGAAGAACGATGCCTGTCACGAGGGCAAGCAGCAGAGACGAAAGAAGCTCCTTATGTTTCTTTGAAAGATTGACAAGAAAATTCTTCATTTTTCCGCCTTTTTTTTCTCCCGGATAAAGCTCTCCTCTACCCCTGAGATAGTTTTTTTCGCTTCAGTAAAAGATCATTTTCGGCAGCAACGCGATTGCCGCCAATGAGCCGTACCGCAAGCAAAGTACGGAAAAATCTGTCGGTAAAAACCTTTGACAAAACCGGTGACACGGCAGAAGACAAACTTCTCCCGCAGTCTCCGTTATTATATCACACGTGTTATATAAAAAGCAACTTTACGCTTCTTTAAAAGATTTTAAAGGAAAGTTAGGTCATTTTTGACAGTTGCGCAAAGAATAGGTTTTGTCCGCTGTTCAATGATTCTTACGTTCGCCCCGTCTGTTCGCTCAACAGCTTAGCTCACGCTTTCACCTCGCCAAGATTCCTGAAAGTGACCGTTATATCGTCGTGGTCTGTCACCGTAACGAAACTCGCCAAGCTGTACCAGGCGCCCTCGTTAAACGTTGAAACAAGCGCGTCGCGCGAGAAAAAATCCTTCAGAAACCGCGCGACGCCGTCATGCCTCAGCCGCTTCTCGGAGATCTCTTTTGAGAGCTCCGAGAGCCTGGATTTCATTGCCGTCAGCCGCTCGAAATCGCAGGCAGAAAGCTCGCGGTCAAGGCTTTCAAGCCTTGCGATTTCGCCCTCTAAAACGTTCTTTTCGCCCTCAAGAAGACCTGTTGCAAACAGCGCCTCGTTTATGCCTAAAAATGCGTTAATTATTCGGTTTCTTGAGGGCTCGGCAAGCCTGTTAAAGGCGCTGACAAATGCGCGCCTTATTTCGTCCTCGGTTACAGCCGGCGGCGCGCAGTTGGATTTGCCCTTGGCGTATTTGTGGTTGCAGCGCCAGACCAGTTTTTCGTGGCCCGTCCCCGGAGCCCAGACAACGGGGCCGTACCACCCGCCGCAGTCCCTGCACTTAACCCGTTTGGAGAAAACCTTGTTGCCGCCTCGCTTAAGCTCGGCGTCTTCCCGCTCCCGTATCTCCACCTGGACCCTGTCAAACACCGCCGGACTCACGATCGGCTCGTGGTGCTCGCTGATGTAGTACTGCTGGAGCTCGCCTGTGTTCTTGGCGCGTTCCTTGGTGAGAAAATCCTTGGAGTAGGTCTTCTGGCACAGCGCGTCGCCCTTGTACTTTTCGTTCTGCAGGATGCTGTAGATCGTCGTCGGGTACCAGCGCTTCTTGCCCTCCGAAAACTCGATGCCCTCGGCCTCCAGAGTGACGCCAATCTGATACGGCGAGAACCCCTGCAAGTACATCCCGTAGATGCGCCTCACCAGAATCGCCTGCCCGCGGTTGATCACCATCTCGCCGCCCGGCCCCTTGTCGTAGCCAAGAAACACCTTGTACGGCACCCACGAGCGTCCTTTCCGCATGCTCTCGCGCATCCCCCACGTCACGTTCTCCGAAATGCTCCGCGACTCCTCCTGCGCCAGCGACGACATGATTGTGATGAGCAGCTCGCCCTTGCCGTCAAGCGTCCAGATGTTCTCCCGCTCAAAATACACCTCCGTGCCCTTCTCCCGTAGCTTCCTGATGGTCGTCAGGCTGTCAATCGTGTTCCTCGCAAACCTGCTCACCGACTTCGTCACGATAAGGTCAATCTTGCCGTCAAGCGCATCCCTGATCATCCTGTTAAACCCCGTCCGGTGCTTCGTGCTCGTCCCCGTGATCCCCTCGTCTGTATACACGCCCACGAACTCCCAGTCGCTCCTCGCCTTGATGTATCCCGTGTAGTACTCCACCTGCGCCTCATACGACGTCTGCTGTTCATCCCTGTCCGTCGACACCCTCGCGTACCCGGCAACCTTCCTCTTCGGTTGCACCGACTCCTTTGCCTTGTCCTTCACAACCTTCTTCGCCTTAATGACCCTGACCTCAGCCATCCCGCTCACTCCTTTCGCTCACTCGCCGTAAAACAGTCCCCCAATCACCGCCGGAAACTCCTCCAGCAGCATCCTCACAACCTTCAGGTACTCCTCCTCCGTCACCACGCCCTCATCCCTCATCCTGCCGGCAACGTCAACCGCCGCCCAAAAACACGCCTCATCCCTCATCTCATCCTCACTAAAAACCATAGCCAAACCGCCCTCCTCATTTCTCTCATTTTTCCTGCAACGCGCTCCTCCAAGCCTCCCGGCACCCACACCGCCAAGGCCTCCCGTCCCGCCCGCAATTCTCAAAAAGTTTGCCATTCTCCCGCAAGTATACTTTATCAGCCCCAAACTTTGTAGACGTTTGCGCTTCCCGCCGCCCTCCCGCACCCCTGCCGCCAATGCGCCGTGATTTAGCTAAGGGATGGTTCTCAATGAACGCTACAGTTTACGCAAATGGTATGAAGGTTGAAGCCGTATCTGATGGTTCACTGTATATCAGCAATGCATCTTCAGAACCGACATACAGCGACATCACTCTCGGTACTGTTAAGTGGACTGATGGTGCAGTTGGTTTAAAACCCACTTCCACAACCAACCTGACAAACTGGTTCTATGCTCCCGCTGAATTTGCCACAGCATATGGAAAAGCATCGACAACAAATTATACACAAGTCAACTCGAACGACATTGATGATTACCGTTTGAAAAAGACTGTATACGTTAGAAGTGAGAAGGACTTTTCTAAGTTGGTGGTCAGCGGTATAACAATTTCTACTACAGCTGGAACAACAGATGATTTACTTAAAAAAGCTGTTACTGTAGCGTTCAAGGTTGATCACTATTCCGATAAGAGTCAGCAGGCTACTTCAGTAACGCAGAACTCAGTTTTTATAGCAAATGAAGATACTTCCAGAAGACATGATGGAGTTATTTCTACAACTCAAACAGACACACTGACTTTTGTGGCTGCTGATAGTGTTGGAACTGGTAATACTCAAACCACACAGACAATCTGGTCTAAATCAGGTTCCACTGTAGATGTATCGAATTACGTCTTCCAAATTGATATTTACATTTATTTTGATGGCCAGTCTGAGTCTTGCTACTCAAATGCGTTGCTGAATGCAATTACCCTTAATGCTGATATCAGCGTTGCATTTGCAACCGAGACCAACTAATACCTTAAAGCTATACTATAGGCTAATTAATAGCATAAGATAGATATTCATCACAAATCGAATATCATTGTATTTTGATAGTCTTACGCAACAGCCGGTAACAAACAATAATGCTTGTTGCCGGTTGTTTTTTAAATATCACTATGAACGCCAGTGTTACTGCTAGTAATATGGCAATCAAGGCAACGACGCAGGGATCACTTTTGATTTCAAAAGATAATGTTTCGTGGACATCAGCGACATCAAGCATCGACTTTGAACTTGATACTGCTGCTGAGGCTGTGGATGTTACACCAGTGTCAGTCAATCCTGCAGCTGCTGGCACAACTTGGTACACAGCATCTGGTACTGATGCTAACAATGGAACAAGAAGTGGTCTCTTCACAGCATTAACATCTTTTACAACAAGCGCATCTCAGCAATACTTATCAGGTGGAATCTGCTATGCTCTTCACGAAAAATTCTACATTCAGTCTCCGTCTGGTGCAATGGAAGATCTTGGAATTACTGGAATTGAATTCATAAAAAATGATGGTCAAACAAGTAATGCTGATATCGACAATGCAGTTACAGTTAGAGTTGAAATTAAAACCGTCGGCGGTTCTGATACCGTTTATACAACATGGGTCAACACAAATTCAACAACAGTTACTTATGCAACTGGCGTTGATGCAACGGCGACGGGATATGTTCTAAAAACACAAACTGGAAATCTTGTAAAGAATGTAAGTGACACCGCCACACACACTATTGACATGGTGGCCGGAACAAGTTATGAAGTTGACGTATATATTTATCTTAATGGTGAAAATCCGCACTGCACATCATATAAAGCCTATGGGTGGAAAGGCGCTCACCTCAATTTAACATTTGGCACATCTGTAGCATATAGTGACGAAACCTAATAAAAACTTTCCAAGAGGGCTCAAAGCCCTCTTGGTTTTTAAATAAAGCATTAATATGTTCCGAATGTTACGGAAACAGTCAAGGTATCAACGGGGCTTCTACTGTCGTAGTTAAAGGAATGATTGTCTACATCTTGGCCTTCAAAATACACAAATATGTATACTCGAACTTCTGCACTGCCTATTGTTCCAAGCTGTGTATTTTCAACATTCATGGTGCCTACGCCAGATGTTATAGATGTAGGATATTTAGTCGGGTCGGTAGCAACTACACCTGTCGTAGATTCGTAAGGTTTTCCGCTACCAGCTCCTTGAGCCGTTCTCGTAGGAGCGATAATTACAGGTGCACCAACAGTAGAACCATTAACCATTACTACCGCAACACGTAAAGAGTCGCTTAATCCTGCGTTATTTCCGCTAATTGTTACAGTTTTGATATTAAGTCCATCTGTCGCTCCGCCATCAGATTTCTTGACATTATAACCTGCTACCAGGGCATATGTTGAGCCTTCGGTTGTTCCTGCAGTTATAGGAGAAGTTCCAGTTGTGGTTGTTTGAATATAGCCGAGTCCATTTGTCAACGTAAAAGCACCTGTATCAGTTCCGGTTGCTGTAAAACTGATTTCATCAGCATTAACTTTAGCAGCTGTTTCTGCTTTTGCACCATATGCGTTATAGGCAGCAGCTGTTGCTTTAAAGAACTGCTTTGCATTCGAGGTTGAAGTTGGCAGAAGCTTTAAATTTGCTGCCATATTTACATCTGCTATGTCAGAGTAAGTATTATCAGCTGCTGCAAGAACTTTGATGAGCAATGAGGAATCGGCTGTTGCCTGAACCTTCATACCCGTTGCAGTAACCTGGGTGTTCATTGAGATTTACCCAATAAACAACTCAAGAGAGCACTTTGAAGAAAAGATTTATTAACTTTTGAACTTTAGCTTTCTTAATCTTCACGGCAGAATAGTTCTCCTAGATATTTTGGGTTAGTTATTAGGTAAATGCCAAAAACCAAAAAATGCATTGACAAGCAAATTACATTTGAGTAAAATAAAGTACACTTTAGAAAATTCGGAGGCAAACGCAGTGAACTACTTACACAGGCAGATGGAAGAATCGATATTGAAGGCATCCAAATCATTTCCTGTCGTTATGGTGTGCGGACAAAGGCAGACCGGTAAATCGACTATGCTTAAACATTTATCCGAAGCAGACAGAAAATATGTCTCCTTTGACGACGCAAAAGTAAGAATACTTGCAAATAACGACCCTGAATTGTTTTTCGAAACCTATGGGTACAAATTGTTTATTGACGAGTTTCAGAGAGTACCGTCAATCCTTTTGGAGATAAAAAGAATTGTGGATGAACGCGGAGAAAACGGTATGTTTTGGCTCAGCGGGTCACAAAAATTCGTGATGATGAAAAACGTGTCCGAATCACTTGCCGGCAGGGTTGCGATTTTCGATATGCTGCCTTTGTCGGCCGGCGAAATCAACGAAGATCTCAAAGGACCGTTTTTCCCGGAAGTTGACCTGTTAAAGAAAAAGCAAAACACAAAGAAGACCTTGAAGGAAGTGTTTGAAGACATATTCAGAGGCGGCTTGCCTAAGATCGCCTTAAATCCGGATGTGGACAGGGACATCTATTATTCGTCTTACATGAATACTTACATTGAAAGGGATATCAGCGCGCTTGAGCAGGTTGGCAAGTTGGAGGAGTTCCGGTCTTTTGTAACTTACATGGCTGCAAATACCGCTCAGGAACTAAAATATGATTCAATTTCCAAAGTGGTAGGTGTTTCCGCACCGACAGTCAAAGAATGGGTATCGATTCTGGAACGTTCCGGCATCATCTATATCGTAAGGCCCTATTCCTCCAACCTGACGAAGCGACTTGTGAAAACGCCAAAGTGTTATTTTCTGGACACCGGTTTGGCCGCATATCTGACTTCATGGCCTAACGCCGAAACGTTGATGAACGGTAATGCTGCAGGAGCCTTTTTTGAGACCTATGTTGTTGGCGAGATATTGAAAGGTTACACAAACGAAGGCAAAAACGCCAATCTGTATTACTACCGGGATATCGACCAAATAGAAATAGATTTGCTGATGACCGGGCCGGATGCTATTTACCCCATTGAAATAAAGAAGGGTAAAACTCCGTCAATCTCGGATAAAAGCTTTATGGTTTTAAGGAAGCTGGGAATGGAGATCAAGCCGGAGCTGGTAATTTGCATGGCAGATGAACTTTTCCCGATCAATAAAAATGCATGGTATTGCCCTGTTGGATTAATCTGACTTCATAACAGAAGTAGGTTAACACTGTTAAATCATTTGATAGAAGTCGACAATAATAGTACTTTTTAGCTAAATCGGCAGTTAAAGTTACATAATGCCATGATGTGAACAAAGAATTCCGCCAAAGTCCAAAGTGTAATCGCGCCAAAGTCCAAAGTTGACTTTACCTTTTTGTTGATTTATTGTTTTTTGTCTGGTATAATCTTGGTGAAAAGGAGGCGTTGAGATGGAAAACTACAAGAAACGTATTGCCGATGAATTGCTGAAAGAGAAACTAAGCGGAGCCGGAGCCGTCTTAATCGAAGGTCCCAAATGGTGTGGAAAAACGACAACCGCAGAGCAGGTTTCAAATAGTATAGTATACATGGCAGACCCCAGAAAAAAACAAGGCTACCTCTTAAGAGCTGAAACCGATCCGTCTTCCCTTCTTGAAGGTGAGAAGCCAAAGCTGATTGATGAGTGGCAGCTTGCCCCCGAACTCTGGGACGCTATTCGTTTTGAGGTTGATCACGCACATGCTTTCGGTCAGTTCATACTGACAGGTTCTGCGGTTCCCCCGGAAACAGACAAGATAACACATACAGGAACCGGTCGTTTTTCTCGTTTGAGAATGCACTCTATGTCTCTTTACGAATCGGGTGAATCAAACGGTACAGTTTCTTTGGGAGCTTTATTCGATAACCCTGACAAGCTTTCTGCAGATTGTGACCTCAAACTTGAAGATGTCTGTTATCTGATTTGCAGAGGCGGTTGGCCGTTATCAACCTATCTATCAGGGAAAATAGCGCTCAACCAGGCAAGGGATTACTATGACTCTGTTGTATCTTCTGATATAAACCGAGCTGACGGAGTACAAAAAGATTCTGAAAAGGTTAGAAGGCTCATGAGATCATTTGCCAGACTTCAGGGAAGCCAGGCAGGCGATGAAACTATTGCGGCGGACATCGAAACTAATGAGCCGGAAAAGGTTAGCTCTGTTACGGTGCACAATTACATTTCAGCGCTGAAAAAAATATTCGTCGTTGAAGACATGGAAGCATGGAATCCTAATCTTCGTTCAAAAACTGTCATTCGCACGGCAGATACACGTTACTTTACAGATCCGTCACTTGCTGCGGCTGCGCTTGGTTTTGGACCCGGTGATTTACTTGAGGATACTGAGACCTGTGGGTTAATGTTTGAAACATTGGCGGTAAGAGATCTCAGAGTATATGCTTCAACGCTGGATGGAGAAGTCTACCATTTCAGGGATAAGTTAGGTCTCGAATGCGATGCTGTTGTGCATTTAAGAAACGGATCATACGGGCTCATCGAGATAAAGCTCGGCGGTGAAAGCTTAATCGAAAAAGGCGCAAAATCGCTGAAAGATTTGGAAAAGATTATTGATACCGAACGTATGAAAAAACCGTCATTCAAAATGATTCTGACAGCGAACTCGCCAATGGCCTACAAGCGTTCCGACGGAATCTTTGTCGTTCCTATTGGCTGCCTAAAACATTAATTCCTAGACCAGGGTATAATTATAATCACACGTAAAAGAATGCGTTTTCGTTGATTTAACGCATTCTTTTTTATTGGCTATTTTTACCCATCAAGGGACGCCAGTGTAAATACACTTTTTTCAGTGTCCGATTTCAAGGGTATAGTTTATATACTCCAAAAAAATGTTGTCAGAAGGTCTTTCTGTTTGAAAACCATGAACAGCTGGAGTATGGCTGTATTCTAATAATCAAAGACAAATGTCCGAAGTACTTGCTGAGTACAGATGAATTTGCCGGATGTAATATCAAAGACGTCAAGACAATGCATGTCGCGGATTCTTTGCTATCGGATGAGTTTAAACACTTGAAACACGCCAATACCATGTTCAACGCCAAGAGAACGAGCCTTTTACAGTTTTCACTCTTGGCGTTTGTGATTGAGAATACTCTGAGTTGTGATGTTAGAATCCGGTAATCAATTTGACAGTTGGATCCTTCTCAGCAGCATCGATTAAACCGGTTGAGAATCCCGCTGTACTGAAAATGACATACTCAACGTGAGATATTCCGGTTATTCTCTTAATTGCCTCAGCTTTATCTTGCAGTGTATGTAGTACGGAAAGACCTTTTCCTGATTTTGTATATTTACACTCGCCAAGAACTATATTCTTTCCTGCAGTATCTATCGCAACTATATCTAATTCACCTGTGTTAGCGCCCCAGAACCGTCCAACCTTATCAAAGTGAAAAGCCCAGGTGTTAGAGGATGAGAGTTCCCACATTTTCGCACGGCATATGTCTTCATAGACAAAAGAAGCATAATTCTGAACAAATCGCTCCTTAATCTGTGACAAAACATAGTCCCGTTCACCTCTTTCCAGATAAGCCCTGTAAGGGTAAACAAACCTAAACCAAAAGGCGATATAGTTATCAGTAAGCCTGTACAACCCGCTTTTGCTTTTCTCCGGGACGGGTTCCGTAACCGGAATCTCACGTTCTACAAGGTCAAGATCTATAAGAACTTTGAGATATTTTGACAAACCGGTTTGCTTTATTCCAAGGGCTGCAGAAATATCCGAAAGCTTTCTATTTCCTAATGCGATAGTCTTAATCAAGGAGAAATAGCTTCCAATTTCTGAAACTTCTTTCTGCAGAAGGAAAAAAGGTTCTTCATATAGAAAACTTTGAGGATTCAGTATGTTTTCCTTAATGGCTTCATAAACATCTGTGTATCCTTGGAAAGTCTCTATGTATTTGGGAACGCCTCCTGAAATTGCGTAAAACGGAAGCAATTGTTCTTTTGATAGATTTGGATAGAAATCTTGGTAATAGCGGAATGGAATCTGTCGCAGCCTGATTTGTGCAGTTCGCCTACCGTAGAGGGGACTGCTGTAATCCAATGTTTGTGACTTCATCAGGGAAACCAGTGAGCCGCACAAGATGAGCATTATGTGTGAATCCTTCAACAATGTATCCCAAATCTTTTGCATAACTGAAGGAAATCCACTGCTTGCTTGCCCGATATATTGAAACTCATCAATAACGATGATTTTCTTGCTGTTGGTCGGTTTCAACGTAAACTGTCTAAACACTTCCATCCAATCAACTTCAGCCTTAGCAAGCAAATCATTTTGCGTGAAATCAGCTACAACCTTTTTGAATTCTTTCAAATTCTGAGCTTCTGATTCTTCAGTTGCTAAGAAATACAAAGAGTCTTCATGGGTTTTGAGAAACTCATTGATGAGAGAAGTCTTTCCAACACGACGCCTGCCGTAGATGATTACAAAAGAGGATTCCACGGCTTTGTATTGTTTCTCTAATGTTTCAATTTCGTTTTGACGGTCGATAAACATTTCTGAATGCACCTCCTACGTGAGTTGCAATTATTATACCATGAATTATTATAATTTCAAGTATAAAAAATACTTTGTGGCGTAAACACATTCAGATACAATGAAACAGATGCTTATTTCTTCTTTCAAGTAAGCTCTTTAGTTATTTGTGATGCTTTATTATCGTTAAATCACGATGAACGCCAGTGTCACGGCAGCTAACATGGCAATCAAAGCTACAACACAGGGTTCATTGCTGATATCTAAAGATGATGTTTCTTGGACTACTGCAACTTCGAGGATTGACTTTGAACTGGATACCTCATCAGAAGCGATAGACGTTACACCAGTATCAGTTAACCCTTCTGCAGCAGGAACAACTTGGTATACCGCTTCCGGAACTGACGCGAATAACGGCACAAGACATGGCAATTTTACAGCGCTTGCAAATAGCTCTTTCACCACATCAAGCAACGCTGAGTGGCAGAGCGGTTCGACCACATATGCGCTTCACGAAACATTCTATATCAAATCACCTTCCGGTGACATGTCCAAACTTGGTGTTTCAGGCATATCTGTAAGCAAACTTGATGGTCAAACATCAAACACCGATATCGACAATGCTGTTACTGTCAGAATTGAGATTAGAACAAAAGGAAGTACCGATACAATCTTCACAACGTGGGTTAACACTAATTCCACAACCATCTCATATGCAACCGGAACAAATTCACAAGCTAACGGCTTTGTTCTTAAGTCAGAAGGTGGCAACCTTGTAAAGAATGCTTCCGATACAGCTACACATACAATCGATATGACAGCAGACACGAGCTATGAAGTTGATGTTTACGTTTACATCGACGGAGAAAATACTAACTGCACTTCTTACAAAGCATATGGTTGGAAGGGTGTAACTCTGGACATTACATTCGGAACTGATATAACATATCAGGATGAAGCCTAATATTGTGAAGTACTTCAGCTATCCCATTTCAGACTAAATATTAGTCTCGTAATGGTATAGCGAAGTCCATCACTAAATAGCGAGCAAAAGCCGTCTGATTCGTTTTAAAGGGTTAGACAGCTTTTGTTATTCAAACAACCAATTGCTAAACTTTTAACTGTTTTAGATATGAATCCGATCGAAAGACAACCCTTCTTCGTTTTTATTGCCTTTATCCTTGAATGTCAACGATTAGTTAAGAGGGGTAGAAACCTATATGTTTTAACCATTCTTCACAAACTGCATCGTCATACACGAGACTTTCCCGACCGTTTAGCCTTTCAATCTGTCCGGCATATGATAGATGTTTTTTTCGATTCGTTCATATTTCACATAAAAAATGTCTCCCCTGGGCCACATCGTTGAGAGGTGCGGGGAGTCCTGTTGCTTGCATTATAATCAGGCATTAAACCTTTATCAAGGGTTTTCTTTATAGAGGCTCAGCACCTTTTCCCTTGATAGCCTTGTAAATTGGAAGGCAAAAGAAACCGAGAGATTTAATATACAGAACTATC
>DBWH01000009.1:0-16229 GCA_002308595.1 Mageeibacillus sp. UBA1243
GTATACCTTGACAGGGGCTGATCATTCTGTAGTAAGAAAGGCAACTGGTTTTTTCATTTAAATTCTGTTGAGCGTGATTTAATCTGTAAACAACTAATAATCACCTATTTTTAGGTTAGAAACAACAGCCCATAACACATTGCGTTGTGGGTTTTGTTGTTATCTACTATCTTTGTGATTATTTTTTATGCTGCAGCAGGTTCGTTGATTTTCCTTAAATGGTATTTGTGAAGATTAAAACCGCAGGAAATCATTCCGATCTCTAATTGTTCATAATGCCTTTGTTCAGTTGTTTTTCTTTTTCCGCTCCCTCGAACGAACTTTGCAGTATCAATATTCAACAGATCTTTATACTGCGCTCGAATTTCCTCGAGATATTCTATTGTGTATTCTTGTCTGATACCAAACTTGACCCCATAGCAAAGAATGCTTTCATTTATTGTGTTTAGCAGGGATGTAACTTTCATGAAAGTCTTATCTCTATTCTTTAGACTGCTTTTCTTCCACACCCAGCTATACTTGTTTGCATTTGCTGAAATCTTGGTGCCATCAATATATGCATGATTCAAGTCTACGGATTCAACATCGAAAATGTATGCATTAATATCCTTGAGAATATCCTCTATGGAATTTGCAAGACAAAAATTCATGAAATTATCAATTGTCATATGACTTGGGGCCTTCATATCCTGAAGAAGCCACATGAAACGGATATCTGTCTTGCAGAGTTTTTCTATTGCTCTCGTAGATGTGTAACCGTTCTCCATGAAGGCAAAGAGTATAACTTTGAGTAGAGTAAGTGAATCATATCTTGGGCGGCCTGTATTGCTTCTTTCATTTACAATATACCTGTTTAGGTCTATATGATTCATTACTTCACAGAAAGTATACACTGAATCGGTAGTTTCGATAATTGCTGAAAGTTCTAATGGCAATTTCAGTTGATATGGTGTATCATAGGTCTGTGATAGTTTATTCATAGCAAGTATATTATATCACAAAAAAGAACTCGAATCTACCTATTTTTAGGAAAATTCGAGTTCTTTTTGTTCAAGGGGAAGTTTTTTTACAGCCCCTATTTTTGCGTGCGCGACCCCGAAGATGTGCAGAGGCACTTCGAGCGGGGAGCTCGCGCAAAGCACTTTGCCCGCAATCCTTAGCTCCTCGTTTTTGAACAATCTCAGAGTAAGAAGATTTCCCGGAATACGAAGTGTTCTATAGTATACTTGGCAAAATGCGTAAATAGTCAAAAATCCGGGATAAAGGAACTGTCTGAGGAGGAAGGGTCCTGTGTAAAGCCAAGGGTAAGGTTCGCGGCATTTTCAAAATACTCCGTCGACTTTTTGTATTCCGCCTTGCTTATCGGCCCCTTAAGCCTTGCAAAGCACTCCGGCGGCTCAAGCCCCGGAACAGGCAGATACTGGCTCATCAGGCTGAAAACAATATCGCCGGGATTGAACATTTCGTTCAGTTCATCGATGACGCCAATGGTATTCCTTATCTGCCCCGGCAGCACCAGGTGTCTGACAATTACACCTTTTTTCATAAGCCCGTCATCCCCGAAAACTGCGGGTCCTGTCAGTTCAAAACACTTTTTGACAGCGTTTAGGGCAACGGAAGGGTAGTCCTTGGCGTGTGAAAGAGAGCCGGCAAGGTTTTCGTCGGAATACTTTAAATCGGGCATGAAAATATCGATTTTTCCCGAAAGAAGCTCAAGCATTTCGGGTTTCATATAGCCGCCGCAGTTAAAAACGAGCGGCTTTTTTATTTCAGCCCTGACATCATCCGTAAGCGCGCCGGCAATCTGCCTTATATAGTGGTCGCCCGTAACGATGCCTATTGCCGAGGCATCCGTCTTGGCGGCAGCGAGGAGAAGGCCCGAAAAGTCCTCAGCACTGTATGTTTTGTAGCGGGAAACTGCATTGGCGGCAGGGGAGGCATTGATCTTATAGTTCTGGCAGTACACGCATTTGAGGTTGCAGCCGTAGAGGAAAATGTTTTCGACACCCTGCTTACCGCCAAGGCACGGCTCCTCCCACATGTGTCTCATCACCTTTGCGACCGTGACGCCGGAAGGCGCGCCGCAAAAACCTTTTCCCGACGACTCGCTGCGAAGGGCTCCGCAATTTCTCGGACAGTCGCTGCAGATGTAGGCCATGGAAGTTTTCCTCCTTTAAAAGATCGACTATTTTTACCACTTACCGCCAAGTAAATCAACATCAAACGGCACATGTATTGAGTTTTTCAAATAACGGGGAGAACCTGAGAGCGCCGAATCTGTTTGTCTTTTCGGCTGTTTTGTTGTAGAATAAATACGAATCGGCATGCAATAATTGTCGAAAAAATTGCCAAAGAAAAGAGAGTAACGTATGAATCCTGTTTTGTTGGGTTTGGGTCTTGCAGCCGGGTTTGCCGTGATAATAGCCGGCCTCGTTCTTATGCTTATCAAAAAGCATGTTCTTTCGGGCGCATGCGTTGCGCTTGCCGGTGTTGCTCTCATTGGCGGTATGGTCATGCTTTGGCTGATGCCTCCGGGACAAAACAGTTCAAACGAAGAAGCGAAAGCGACAGACACTCCGGAAGTTACGGCTACACCGGAAGGGGCTTTTAACACGGATAATCCGACTGAAACCGACCCGGGTACGCCCGGCGGAAACGAATCGCCTACTCCGGGAGAGACGGAAGCGGTTGTTGCGACACCTGAGCCCACGGTCAAACCGACAGACACTCCGGCGCCGACACCTACGGTTGAACCCGGAAAGTACATGGAAGTACACTATGACGCTTCAACAATTGTGAAACCTTCCAACTGGAACGGCGCCACCGTCTACCTTACTTTTGACGACGGACCGAGCGTTGTGACGGGCGAGATTCTTGACGAGCTCAAAAAGTATAACGTCAAGGCGACTTTCTTTGTCGTGGGAAGAGAAATCAGAGACGATACCGTACAGTACATAAGGCGCGCGCTTGAAGAAGGGCACAGCGTGGGTATTCACACAAATACACACGACTACAGCATTGTCTATAAGTCCGTGGACGCTTTCCTTGAGGACTTTTACGCGGTCGACAAGATACTGAAGGAGCAGCTGAACTACAGGCCGCTCATTTCAAGGTTCCCGGGCGGCGGCTCGAACATGAGGAGCGCGGATTACTGCGAGGGCATTATGACGGCGCTCACGAAGAAGCTGCCCGAGCTTGGCTATGCATATTTTGACTGGAACGTGTCACCCGAGGACGCGATGGAGATACTCGATACGGATGTCATTGCCGATGCGGTTCTGTCGGGCCTGAGGGTCGGATACGGCGAGAACGTCGTTCTCATGCACGACTTTGATAAGATGCACAACACCGCCAAGGCACTTGGCACAATCATCGAGCAGGGACTTGCGAAAGGGTATGCTTTCGACAGACTGACGCCTGAGACGACGCCCGTGAGACACAAGGTGTTTAACTGAGATATGTCGATTAAGATTATTTCCAAATCAGGTGTTAAAACACAGAATACAGGGAAAAAACTTGCAGGGCTTCTGAAACCGGGGAGCCTTGTGCTCTTAAACGGGGACCTCGGAGCCGGCAAGACGGTTTTCGTGCAGGGGCTTTGCAAAGCCCTTGGCGTGTCCGAGCACGTTACGAGTCCCACTTTTGCGCTGATAAACACTTATAAAGGCATTTTCCCGAAGACCGGAGAGCATGCGGACATAGTGCACTGCGACGCTTACAGGCTGGGCTCGCTCGAGGAGCTTTACGACGCCGGTTTTTTCGATTTCGGCGAGGACGCGGTGCTCATCTGCGAGTGGTCTGAGAACGTTTTCGGGAAAAATAAAGAGCCGGGGTGCATTGAGGTAAACATAGTGCGCCGCGACGATATTTCCGCAAATTACCGCGAGATATATATCTCTGCAGACGGTGGGGAGGGTGAAGCGCTTGAAGCTGCTTTTCATTGATACGTCCGCAAAGCTGGCGAACGTTTTTGTTATAGAAGACGGGAAACTCCTTGCGGAGGGATTTGACAGCGGCGAGAAGACGCACGCTTCGATGCTCATTCCCGTTGTCGACAAGGCTTTAAAGGACGCCGGGCTCGGCATTTCGGATATTGACGTTTTTGCCGTCACCAACGGCCCGGGATCCTACACGGGTCTCAGAATTGCCGTGGCATGCGCGAAAATGCTTGCATACGGGGCAAAGAAACCTCTTGTGCCTGTAAATTCGCTGGATTTCCTTGCCGAGTCTGCTGTTTCGTGCGCATGCGCAGCTGAAGCGGGAAAACCTATTTACGTATTGCCGATGATGGACGCGAGGAACACTCTCTGCTTCTATGCGCTTTATGCGGCTGAAAAGGGCCGCAAACTCGAAAACCTGACAGGTGTTCAGTCAGACTATACTGCGGATATTATCGAAAAGGTTTCCGGAAAGCAGCCGCTTGTAATCTGCGGCGACGGCTCCGTTAAGAACAGAGAGGCTCTTTTGGGAGGCCTTGGCGGCATCGTCTTTACGGAAGATAAAGACGTCACGGGTAATTACGCAGGCGCCTGGCAGGCTGTGATTAAAAAAATCGGGGACGGAGACACTGACGCTCTCAGTGAGTTCTCGCCCGAAAAGGCCTCTGCCGACTACTTTAAAGAGGTTCACATTACGCTCAGGAGCGGCGGAAATGATCATTGAGGTTGACGGTTCATTTTACGAAAAAATAGAGAAGCTTGAGGCGCGCTGCTTTAAGGAGCCGTGGAACGCGGAAGTCATCAGTTCGCTGCATTCGGCTTTCGGGCACATTGCGTGCGACGTCGGAGACGACGGAGAGGTCCTTGGCTATATCTTTTACAACATCGTTTTTGAGAGCGCCGAAATTCTGAGGCTTTGCGTAGATGATGAATTCAGGCGGAGAGGCATTGGCGGCAGGCTCATCGATTTTTGCAAAAAGAATGCGGCCTTGGCGGGCTGCACGCAGATTTTTCTTGACGTCAGAAGCAGAAACAAACCGGCAATCGCGCTCTACGAGAAGGCGGGTTTTGTGAAGATTTCCGAAAGACGCCAATACTATCCGGACGGCGACACCGCCCTTGAATACGTTTGGAGAAGCTTATGAAATTTGTGTATCAGACCAAAATTGCAGGCATGCTTGAGCCGCCCGCGAGGGATACGTACAGAATCGGGGCAATGAAGCTCGCGGCCCTCTGTCCCGACAGGACGTTCTTTAAGGGCTCCTTCATAAAGGACCCGTTCCGCGAGACTCTCGGACTTTTGAGCAGAGCAGGCGCCAATGCGCTCGAAAGAAGCGGAGGAAGCGCTGTCGCTCCTGCAAAGAACCCGGAGGCTGCGTATGCTGTGCTTTTCGCCAAAGAAATCGAGCGGTTTGACCTCATTCTCTCCAAGAAGAATTTCACGGATGAGGCGGAAGATCTGCAGGGCGGATTTGACGAAGACCCGTTCCTCGTGAAGAAACTGTTGCGCGACGACGCCGAAATGCCCGAGAATGCCGAAAAAATCGAAAATGAGGCACTTTACGAGGGCAGTGCGTCTGATTATATATTTTCAAGAGACGTGCTCTATCTGGGCTCTGAGACGTGCGAGGAGGATGTGCTCGCGATAATCGCTGGGGACCTCATCAGAAATCATTCGCAGAAGATATATCTCGAGCTCCCGCCGGAGCGGTCCGACACGCTTGAAGATTACGTTGCCGCTGCAAATTCACTTGGCGGTGACGTGACCGTGCAGGACTCGTGCCTGATAAAAGTTAACGGAGAGAAGAGTCTCATTGGCGGCAGTACGATTCTCCCGGGGAGCGACTGGAACATTGTCGTGCCGGCGCTCTGCTGCTCCGCTATAGGGTTTGACGTTGTGGTTAAGAACACGTTCGTCGGGTCGCCTTTTGCGAGGAAAAAGGAGTTTATCGACATGATGAGCGCGATGAAACTCATCTACGTCGAGGACGAAGACGGCAACGCATTTTTCAAAAACGCCTCGAACAAGGTTCCAGCCCGCTTTGACGCCAAGGCATGCGGCGCGAGCCTTCCCTACATTCTTTTCGTCGCCACACAGACGGACGGCGTGACCGAGTTTTACAACATTGACGAAGAGGTCATCGAAGGCTACAACCGCTCGTTTTACTACACTGTCGTCGAACTGAAAAAGCTCGGCGTCGAGTTCACCTCAAGGTGCAAGGGCTCCATGTTCGTCATCGGAAAGAATACGTTTGACGGCGGCATCAGGATCGACTGCCACAACAACTATGACGCGACTGCCGTTGCCGTGCTCTCGACTCTCTGCTCGAAAAAAGCCAACGTGCTCGAAAACTGCGACGTCGCAGACTGGGTCTGCCCCGACTTCTGGCGTCTCTACAAAACAATCGGAGGCTTTGCGGAATGAGCTACAGATTCTACGGAAACGAAAACTGCAACATAAAAGACGCGCGCGGCCTGACGCCAAGGGACTACTACGACATCCTCGACAAAATCTGGTGCGAGGACACCTGTGCGCCCCATATGCGCAAGGACTGGTCTGCCGCCAATAAAACCCTCGGCCAGTGCTCGATAACCGCCTTTCTGATGCAGGACTTATACGGCGGCAAGGTGTACGGCATAATCCTGCCTGACGGCATCCGCCACTGCTTCAACGTCGTAGGCGACGTTATGTTTGACCTCACAAGCGAGCAGTTTCAGGGCAAAAAGCTTGACTACAGCGCCGCAGTTGAGCAGTCCCGCGAGGAACACTTCTTAAGGACAGAAAAAAAGGACCGCTATCTTTATCTCAAGGAGAAACTCGAGGAAGCGGTCGCAAAAAGATGATGACAGCCTTGACGGCTGAATATAAAGTTAAGGCTCCTGCCGGGCAGCACTTGTTTGCAAAACCAGGCAGGAGCTATTTTTTAAAGTGTAAGCCATTTGACGGGACCCAGGAGTCCGCTCCTCGGTATCGCGAGGTACTGGGTGAAGGGGTCGCGGACCGCATTGGCGAGTGTGTTTGAAACCTCGATTACAATCTCGTTGGCGCCTTTTTTGAGCGCATCCGACAGGTCGTAGCGGTAAGGGTTGCAGACCCTGACGCCAAGGTCACAGCCGTTCACCCAAACGTGCGCCGTCATTCCGACCTCGCCAAGGTCAACCGCACTCGCACCGCAAAGTTCCTTCAGATCAAACTTCGCTGTGTACCTGAATTTGCCTGAAAATTCGACAAATCTATCGTCTGAAGAGAGCTTCGGGAGCTTTTCGCAGGGAACTGCCTTGGCGTAAGGCTCGAATGAATCCATTGCCGTGTAGGGGGCAAGCGAAACGTCGAACTTCAGCTTTGCATCGGCTGCAGCCTTGACGGTTTTGCGCTCTTTAAGACCTTCGGGGAGACCGCCTTTGTCGAATATGATTATGCAGGACTGATACGGGAGGAGTTCGAGAGTTATCGTGCCGTTTTCGGACGTGCCTTTCCACATCCCGTCGTTAAGCATGTCAAGCACTGCGTACGGTCGGCTGCCTTTTACGGAAGAGAGCTTCACGGTTGTGCTTACGGCCTCTCTCACCGACTCGTTTGAGAACATGTATACATCGGAAGTTTTGTCGTAGAAGTGAATCGCGCGGAGCGTCTTATACGTTCCTTTAACCGTGATGTCCTTTCTGATGAGCGACCTGACTTCTTTGAGGAAAGCCTTTTTGTCAAAGTCTTTCGCAACCCTTACGACTTTCACACCTTCTGCCTCAAGCGATCTGAGCGCTTTTTCGAATTTCTTCGGGAGATATTCTGCGTAGGGAATGACAAGAACGTCGTACGTTTCATTGCCGCAGGCGAGCTTCCCGTTTGAGGCAGAGGCCCTGAAGACGCGGCTTCCGGTGCCTGAGATGAAGCAGTCAACGGGCAGGATGTCAAAGTCGATCTGGTCGTCGTAGAGGACCTTGGCGGGTTCCTGGAGCATCATCGCGCCGCCCTCGAAGTTCATCCATTCGGCGTCTGCGTGGTAGAGTATCGCCGCGTTGGCTTTGTGCGTCATGCCGCTCAGGAGGTGCGCCGCGCGGTTTGTGTAGTTCATGATCTTCGTAAAGCCATCAAACTGCGGATCCTTGTCGTCGGCGCCGAAGTGGGGAGGGCAGTCGGGGTCGGGAAAGTCGGGCGAGAACGCGTGCGGAATGAACCTGTTGACGCCCCTCACGAGCAGAAAATCAATCAGCCATTTCATCATAGGCGTGCCCTCGGCCCAGCCGTAAGCTCCGAAAACCTCGCACATGGCCCGGCCGTCCATCTGGGTGCCTATGTGGGCAAGCGAGGCCGCAAGTTTCCCTAAAACTACGTCATAAAACTCAGGGTCAGCATTGCTTCCGAAAGCCCATCCGGTGTGGATGTAGTCGTACATGCCCGGAATAATCTGGTGGAGAACGATGTCGATACCGCTCATATGCTGCCCGTCAAGTGACCTGAAGTAGTGTCCGCCCGCCGCCGAAAGCCTCGCGTGAGCATTCATGTCCTCTATGATGTGGCCGATGTACTGCACGCCGTGCGCCTCGCACCAGTCTCCGAGCTGCCTTGTAAAGCAGTCCCTGTAAAGCTTTGTCACCGTGTCCATGTACGCGTGGCGGACCGCAGGCGTCTTATCGCCAATGTCAAACCAGAGTCCCGCAAGGTACGGCAGCGCGTTCTTCCCGAAGCCGATCTTCATAAGCTCCGGCACGTCGCTCCTGAAGGGCAGGGCAAGCCCCGGCTGTCCGACTCTGTGGTTGTAAAAGCCAAGGTCAACGGTATGCTGGCCGAACCACGCATTGCCGAGACAGGGCTCGTCCGAGAAGAATCCCGCGAGCGTCTTTCCGAATTCATCCTTGTAATGCTCAAAATGCGGCTGATAAACTGTATCGACAAGAAGCTTCACCGACTCAGGGTTCAGCATGTCAATATAATCCGGGCGCACGAAGCTGCGCGTCGTCTCGTAATAGTAAAAGACCCTCCAGCAGCCCTCCGGAATGTCAAAACGCAGAAAATCGCCGCGCACGCAGCCCGAAAGGTCGATCGGATTGCCGAAAGTTGCCTCCTTAACACCCGTCCTCTTGAAGGCGAACACGCCAAGGAGCACATCCCCACCGTGTTTCTCAATCCGCAGAAGCGAATTGGCGGCAGGTCCGAGCACGTCAATGTGCTGCTCGATAAGAAACCTCTGCCTAAGCTCCGGATGGTCTTTTACACTGCCCGCCGCGTGTCCCGTCGGATAGTGGTCGTCGTCAAAAATCCAGACCTTCATCCCGCGTTTTTTCGCCTCGCTGATAATAAGATCCATATCGTACCACCAGCCGTCTTTGCAAAAGTCTTTGTGAGTCCTTGATTCGACGCAGAAAGCCCTGCACCCGCTCCTGTAGATGCGCTCAATCTGCTCCGGTATTTTGTCGTGGTGGTTTCCGTGCTGCCAGTAAAACGGCAGGAGGTAATTGTCCTCTTTTCCTTTTAAAACTTCATCCAGCCTTCTGTTCATAAAAATCTCCTTGCGCTGTCTTAAGGTCTTTGAGAAATAACCAATAAGCCAATCTATGATTTTTAATTATACAATTAACCGGGGCTGCTTACAATCGATAAAAATTAAAAGTGCCGGAGCAGACTTTCAGGCTCCGGCGCGCTGTGTTAAACTGGTGTTTTAAAGCGGGTGTGTATTTCTGTTATACGTTACAACTATTTCAAAAACGACGTTGCATCGGCAATGGTCTTCTCCAAGGCCTCCCTGCCGTACTTGTCGACTTCGGCCTTGTTCTTTTCGCCGTGGGTGAGGCACCCTGCGCCTCCTATGCAGCCGCCGATGCAGGCCATGCCTTCGATGAAATTGGCGTCAAGCACGTTCTTTCTCTTTTTGAGGAGGGCGATGCGGCACTCTTCGATACCGTCGCACGCGATCGGCTTGAGGTCAAAGTCGATGTTCTGCTCCTTGAGGCCCTCGGCAATGGCATCTGAGAGTCCTCCCGAGCGGGCGAAGATCCTTCCGAAGTAGGAAGCGTTTTCGAGAACGTCCTCGGGGAGGGTTGTGATGTCGATGTCCTTGCTGTCAAAAAGCGCCTGGAGCTCTTCGAAGGTGATGACAGAGTCAACGTAGGGCTTCACTGTTTCGAGCTGAACCTCGGCTTTTTTTGCGGTGCAGGGACCGATGAAAATGACCTTGGCGGTGGGGTCGTTCGCTTTGATGTACCTTGCAACGGTTGCCATAGGCGACAGGTTGTGTGAGACGAGCGGCAGAAGATCCGGAAACGCGGACTTTATGTACTGTACGAATGCGGGGCAGCAGGAGCTTGTCAGGAAGCCCTTTTCCGCAAGCTCTTTTGACTCGGCCTGGGCGACCATGTCAGCGCCGAGAGCGGCTTCGATAACCGTGAAAAAGCCAAGGTCTTTGAGGCCAGTGACGACCTGACCGAGCTTTGCGTACACAAACTGGCTCGAAATTGACGGAGCGACGACGGCGTACACCTTGTACTCTTTGTTCTGTTCGCTCTTTTTGATCATGTCGATGACGTCAAGGATAAACGACTTGTCCATGATGGCGCCAAAGGGGCACTGGTAGACGCACGCGCCGCACTGGATGCACTTGCTGTTGTCGATCGTGGAGGCTCCGTCGTCGTTGATGGAGATCGCATTGACCTTGCAGGCAATCTGGCAGGGGCGCTTGCGGTTTATAATGGCTGAGTAGGGGCAGACCTTCGCGCACTGGCCGCACTCGACGCATTTTGACTTGTCAATGTGGGCAACGTGATTGTGGTCGAAAGATATAGCTCCGCGCTTGCAGACGTCCTCGCACCTGTGGGCAAGGCATCCGCGGCACGAATCCGTGACCTCGTAACCGGCCGCAGGGCACTCGTCGCAGGCGATGTCTATCACCTGGATCACGTTGGAGTTTTCACTGTCGCCGCCCATCGCAATCTTGACGCGCTCGCTGAGGATCGCGCGCTCTTTATAAACGCAGCAGCGCATTGTCGGTGTCTTCCCCGGCACGATCATTTTCGGAATATCGAAAACATTCTGAAGGAGGGTGTCATTCCAGGCCTGACGCGCGACCTCGCGCAGAACTTTGTATTTAAGATGCTGTACTTTGGTGTCAAAAATCCTTACGCCCATGGCATAATCTCCTTAGAAATAACTTACTTTGATTCTTTTTCCCATCTTCCTGAGGCACTCGGAGAGCTCCTCGACCAGGTTCATCTTGATGTTGAAGGTGATCGGCAGATCGGGGTTCTGGTGAGCGGGGTTCACGGCTCTTCCCACGTAGAAGTTTATGTCGGTGGCTTCTTCGAAGAGAAGGCGGCTGATGAGAGACGCGCCGTCGCGCTGGAAGCTCCATTTTTCGTAAAGCTCGTTTTTGTCAAGCGCGTCCTTGGCGTATTCAAGAACCTGGTTCACCGTGATGACGCCTTCCGTCACGAGGTCTACGCCTTCGATCTCGGCAATGGGCGGAACGTCGCTCTTTTCAAAATTCAGGCTCGCCTTGAGGGGCTTGCCAAGGTATTTCGCGGCAATGGAAGACGTTGTTCCGCCGCATATGATGTGCTTTCCTTCCTTTGAGAAGAAGAGGGACATCATTCTGTCGCAGTCGTCGCGGTTGCGCGGCGGCCCGAAAAGTATGTTCATCGGCTCTCTCTTGCGGACCTTGACGACGCATGCAGTCGCGTCATCGCCGGGGTGAAAGCCGTACTCTTTGTTGCACTGGTCGACGAGCATCGTCGCGAGCGTCTTGGCGGTATATCCTGCCGACGCCATCGTCTGCATGAAGGATGCGATGTCCTCGAGTTTCCAGCCGAAGTTGTATGCGAGGCCTATTCCGGCGTGCGGGCAGCCGTCGCTCATCGCGATCATGAAGTCGTCCTCCTGGAGACTTATGACCGATTTTAACATTTTCTTGCCGTCAACGTTAAGCTCCGTCTTCGGGTAGTCGTACACCTCGTAGTTGCGCAGAAAAATGACCTCCGGGTTGTCGTACTGGATGATCTCGACCGTCCTGTTTTCGATAATGTGAAGGATGGTGAAGGTCGAATAGGCAACGCCTCTCACGGAGCATATCGGGAGCGTCGCGGCAATCGTCGAAACGCAGTCCTCAAGCTTCAGCCCCTCTGCCATCATGGTTGAGATGATTTTTGAGGTGAGGGTGGAGAGAATGCTCGCCTTGACGCCGCTGCCGAGCCCGTCGGCAAGCACAATGACCTGTGAGTTTTCACCTTGATTTACGATATCAACGTGATCGCCGCACAGCTGCTCGCCTTCGTGGTTTATGCTTTTCCAGCCGATTTCAGCGCACAGGTTATTCATTGGTGATTGACTCCTTAAGCTTCGTCAGAGCTATCTTTGTCTCCGCCGCGGTCTCTCCGAGCAGGGACGCAATCTCCTGCACAATCCTCATCTGGCGGTCCACAACGTTATCCGCAATCTCAATCGTCTGCTTGCTTATCTCCTCTTTCCTCTCACGTTGCGTCTCCTCTTCGGTCACGTCGCGGAAAATCCCGAGGATGAGGTGATACTCCTTGTCGTACACAATCGTCTTTTCAACGTACTTCTCGTACTCGGCAAGGTATTCGCGCTTGTCCCTGATGACCCTTCCTTTGTTAAGAACGGTGACAAAATCCGTAGGGTCGAGCACTCTGATCACCTGATCGCCAAGGATATCGCCCGCGCTGCGCAGGTTGAATATCTTAAGCGCAGCGCTGTTGACCTGCTGAACCTCCATCTTCTCGTTGAGCACAACGAGGCCGTTCGGCGTGTTGCGCGCGATCGTGTCTGAGAAGTTCTCGGCCTTGTCCTTGAGGTAGGGCAGGCACATCGAAATCTCGGCCTTGCCCTGCAGTATTGCAATCGCTTTTTCGCGGCACGTATTGTAGCCGCATGTGCCGCAGTTCAGCTCGTCCGACGGCTTCATCTTGCCCATCTGGCGAAGCGTCTCCGTTATTTCGGCCTCTGTCGGTTTGATGGCGCGCAGGTCAATCGCCTCAAAGTGCTTCTCTATGTCGCGCGCCGCAGGCTGCTTAACGTCAAAGTCTTTCTTGCCGGCGTAGTCCGATACCGCTATATAGTCTTTTACGGGTGAACGGTGGAATTTTTCCATGACAGGGCCGCCGACGCAGCTTCCGACGCACGCGGACATCTCGATAAAGCAGCGGTGCAGATTGCCCGCTTCAATGTCCTTAAGAGCCGCTATGCAGTTTTCGGTTCCGTCGATTGCGAGGTAGCTGTACTTCGGATTCTCTTTGACCATCGTCTTCAGTATGCCGCCCGTCGTGGGGAAGAATCTTGCGAGACTGTTCTCGTTTGACTCCTTCTTCTGCTCAAGCTCAATTTTATCCGACTTGAGCCATGCCGTCAACTCGTCAAACGTCAGCACGGCGTCGACAATGCCCTCGTAGTGCTGCGCCTCGTCCTTCTTGGCGACACAGGGACCGATGAATACGGTCTTGGCGTCAGGTATGCGCTTTTTGATGTCTGAGCAGTGGGCCTGCATTGGCGACATCACGTCGGCAAGGTACGGGAGCAGTGACGGGAAGTACTTCTGGATAAGGAGGTTCACGGAGTGGCAGCAGGATGAAATGATAATGTCCCGCGTTTCTTCGCTGAGCATGCGGTCGTATTCTCTTTTAACGATCGTCGCGCCTACAGCGGTCTCCTCAACGTCCGAAAAGCCGAGCTTCTTTAAAGCTTCGCGCATCGATTCGATTCCGACGCCGTCGTAGTTTGCGACGAAAGAGGGCGCGAGACTTACGACAACAGGACCGCCGCTCTGGAGGAGCATTTTGACCTTCTCCATTTCGCTGACGATCTGCTTGGCGTCCTGAGGACAGACAACAAAGCACTGGCCGCACATGATGCATTCATTGCCGATAATATATGCCTGATTCCCTGAAAAGCGTATGGACTTTACAGGGCAGTGGCGAATGCATTTGTAGCAGTTCTTGCAGTTTGTTTTCTTAAGCGTGAGACATTCCATTTAGTTATACCCTTTCTTGCTCTAAGGATTTTATAACCTTGTCATTAAAGAATGAGTCAAAGTTTTCGGGTGTTATGCCCGTGAAAACGTCGTCGTTGACGGTTACCGTCACACCTATACGGTTGCACTGGCCGGTGCAGAAGCTCCCGGCCAATGTTATTTCATCTTCAAGTTTACGCTGCGCGATTGCCTTCTGAAACAGTTCGACGAGCTTTTCGGACCCCTTCAGGTGGCAGGACGAGCCCACACAAATCTGAATTATCATATCATTTCACCTTCGGCAGGACGGCCGTCTCGAAGAACTCGCCGACGCTCTCGGGCGATACCGAATGAAACTCGTCGTCAACGGACACGCAGACTCCCTGCTGGCAATTCTTCATGCAGAATGTTCCCGCAAGCTCAACCTTATCGCCAAGGTTATTCTCTCTAATCAGGTACTGGAGCTGCTCAACAACCTGTCTCGAACCTTTGATGTGGCAGGAACTGCCGATACATACTGTGATTTTCATAGTAATCCTCCCGATTGTGTTTATTCGTAATCTACAACGTCTACCCAAGAGAGCAGGAACTCGCGTTCTTTTTCATTGCTTTTAACCGACTGCGACGCGGCAACGATAGGCATCCACTTCTGGACGTACTGTTTGGCGGTACCGCTCTTCTCGCAGAACATGTCAAGGTATTTGTCCGCGCCGTCGATGTCGCCGTTCAGCCAGAACAGCAGGTACGTGCGGGCGATGTCGGCCGAGGCGTTGCCCTGTGTGGCGTGCGACCAGTCGAGAATGAAGGGCGTGCCGTCCTCCGCGATGATGATGTTGGAGGGGTTGAAGTCGCCGTGGCAGACCTTGTCGTGCTTAGGCATACCCTCAAGGCGTGTGTGAAGGTCGTAGCGCGTGCGCTCGTCGATGTTTGCCTGGCTTATCTTCCGGTTCATCTTGTCCTGCAGCTTGTTGAGAAGAGGGCACTTCTTTGCGTGCACCGAAATCTGCAGATTGACAAGAAGCTCAAGATACTCGTCCTTCTTTTCCGGGTTCTCCTCCATGAGCTGGGCAAGGGTCTTTCCCTTGATGTATTCGGAGACTATTGCCCATTTCCCGTCGATGGTCGTAACTTCGAGAATTCTCGGAATGTTGAGGCCTGTCTCTTCAATCCTTGCCTGGTTTAAAGCTTCGTTGAGAACGTCGGCTTTGGAATAATCCTCATTAAATACTTTAACACATCTTTCGCCGTCGCGGTAGATGGTTTTATTATTTCTCACGGCAATTACTCTGTCAAGTTTCATTTTTCGGCCTCCTTAAGCTTTTTTGCCCTTGCGGTAGATCGCTTTGACCGCGTCAACCTCAACTGTTTCGATGTCTGCGGCTGTGGGTTTCTCCGTTTCTTTAAACGTTCTTCCGTAGTACGCGTTGAGATACATCTGCTTGATCTCGCTCATGAGGGGGTACCTCGGGTTGGCGCCTGTGCACTGGTCATCGAACGCCTGCTCAACCATATCGTCAAGCCTTGCGAGGAAGTCCTGCTCGTCAACGTTGTAATCCTTGATGGTGGGTTTGATACCGACTCTTGCTTTGAGGTCGTCGATCGCCTTGATGAGGTTCTCAAGACTCTCTGTGTCGTTCTTGCCGCCAAGGCCGAGGCTTTCCGCAACATCCGCGTACCTTCTCAGTGTGTGCGGGTGATCGTACTGCGGGAACGTGCCCATCTTGGCGGGTACTTCTGCAGCGTTGAAGCGGAGAACTTCATCGATGAGGAGCGCATTGGCGATACCGTGCGGGAGGTGATGGAACGCGCCGAGCTTGTGAGCCATCGAGTGGCACACGCCAAGGAAAGCGTTCGCGAAAGCCATACCTGCCATCGTTGCGGCATTGGCCATTTTCTCCCTTGCCTCGACGTCCTGCTGACCGTTGTCGTAAGCCCTCGGGAGGTACTTGAAGATGGTCTGAAGGGCCTGCTTGGCGAGACCGTCGGTGTAGTCCGTGGCCATCATGGAAGCGTATGCCTCGAGTGCGTGGGTCACCGCGTCGATACCCGAAGCAGCTGTGAGACCGCGGGGAGCGCTCATGTGGAAGTCTGTGTCAATTATCGCCATTTTAGGCAAAAGCTCGTAGTCTGCGAGGGGGTATTTGACGCCCGTCTTCTCGTCGGTGATGACCGCAAAAGGTGTCACTTCGGAGCCTGTGCCTGCGGAAGTCGGGATGGCGATGAAGTATGCCTTCTCACCCATCTTAGGGAACGTGTAGACTCTCTTGCGGATGTCCATGAAGCGCATTGCCATGTCCATGAAGTCTGCCTCGGGATGCTCGTAGAGAACCCACATGATCTT
>DBWH01000009.1:16251-16385 GCA_002308595.1 Mageeibacillus sp. UBA1243
GCGATGATGACGTCGGGCTTGAAGGCTTTCATCTGTTCCGAGCCGCGGATTGCGCATTCGAGCGTCGGGTCGGGAGCAACGTCAAAGAAGCATGTGTGCTCGATTCCCATCTCGTCGAGCTTGTCGAAGATCGG
>DBWH01000002.1:0-15466 GCA_002308595.1 Mageeibacillus sp. UBA1243
GTACATCATCGGGTTTGTTCACGAAAAAATAGCTTCAAAATCGCTGGCTTAAGCAAGTCGGGGTCAATCACGCAAAAATAGCTCCAAAATCGAGATTTTGGGCTCTTTACGCAAGTCGCGAAAGAGAAGCTATAATTACCGGCTGTGCTTCAAAAAGCACACAATGGGTCTTGCGACGATTACTTGCGACTTGCTTTGCGCGAGCTCCCCGCTCGCAGTATATACATACAGCTTCGGGGTTGCGCACGCAAAAATAGCTCCCAAATCGAGATTTTGGGCTCTTTACGCAACCTATGAGCAATCACCGACAGATACATTGTTGACGGTATTCCTCTCTGCAATTCGCGTCAAGAATTTGAAAATTCATGACTTATGCAACACTTATTCTCAAGATTGTTGGACACATGTTGCTTGAAAAGTAGTATAATCATCTTAACGAACAGTGTCAATACCGACGGAGTTCTTTTATTGCCTTGACGATGACGAAAAAGACTATAAGATTTGGCGTTGATTATAATAATCTGCGCAGGTGTTAAAAAATCATTATTGGAGGTTAACAAATGAAAAGGAAAAAACTATTCTGCATGCTGTTGGCGTTCTTGATGTTGTTTCAAACATACGGCATCAAGATGTTTTCAAACGCCGATGAAAAAGGCCAAGAGAAAACAAGAAACTGTGATTTTGAAAAGTTCCCTGAGGTGGTTTCTTCAGATGACAATGAACATCGCGTGATGAGATTGGATTCTGCAGATGATGATTTGTCGGTAATCAAGTACTACATCGGTGATGGAAAATGTGAAGAAATACTATTTCCGATGCCTGTTAAATACGTTGATTCCGATAACACCGTACGAGATAAAAGCAATAAGCTTGAGGAAAAAGAGTCGGGCTTTTATAATCCCAACAACGACATTAGAACAATCTTCCCTTCCTCGCTTGACAAAGGAATAATCACAACATTTAATGAGTATTCAATTACTGTTACTCCTGTTGTTGGTGATTCGTTTATACAAAGCGAGTGCTACATGGAAGATAACACCGTGTATTATGAAGGTGCATATGGCGAAAACACACTGCTTTTGTATAAAGCAACTTTCTGCGGAAATAAAAGCGACATTCTTCTCCTCGAAAAGCCTGAAACGAACTGTTTTTCTTTTGCAGTTGATGCAGTAAATCTCTCGTTGACTGACATGAACGGACAACCGTCTTTATGTGATAAAAAAGGTGGTGTGGTTTTTGCTTTTGACAGCATCTTGGTCTATGATGCAGAAGGCAGGGAAGTTTTTGGCAGTTATATTATAGACGAGAATATTGTTACAATTGAAGTTCCTGAAGATTTTTTAAATTCAGACGATACGACATATCCTGTTACTGTTGATCCGAGTATATTTTTATTATCGCCTGATTATTACGGAACCGCCCGTATTCAAAACACATCTTTGAGCAGCAGTTTATTAGCTACCGGTGGTGTTTTCTCAAGCAGTGATAAAATCGATTTGGGAACGATAACATCATCTAACTGTCAAAGGACACTTATTGGTTTTCCGGGGTTAAAACAGATTCTCCCGGAATCCGCAAGTGATATTGAATCTGCAAGCCTTCTGCTTTATAGAAGAGCCGCTCATAACCAAAGTACATACGTGTATGTTTATGCACGCCCATGTACAGCACACTGGTATATCGGGCAGTCTGTTTCTGCAGCCTTGTATTATAATTACTATTGCAGCCTGTACACAAACGCTAATCGGGCTCAATCAAAAGTCAATGCAAATGCGAATGCAACCGGAAGTAATTCGTTCAATATAAAGGATGCCGTTTTGGCATGGCAAGCGGGACAATACTGCTTTGAAAACGAGGTTGGCGGCTTCAATATTGCGTTGTCAGATGAAACACATACAGTCAAGTTTCACGGTGCGACTACAGCAACTGCGAATAAAACTCCGAGGCTGACGTTAACATTAAAATCAGCAACAGTTCAGGACGGTGTATATATGATTTCCCCCTATCTAAGTGCCACTGATGTGTCGCCTTATACCATGGGAGTATCTTCGACTTACGGTACTGTTATTAACTCGTTCAACGTTGGTGCATATAGTTATCCCGCAGGGAAAACAAGTTGGATCGTTGATCCTTGTTCTCTCTTCAAAATTAAAAAACTCAGCGGCTCAACAAACGGGTATACGATAGTTAATGCTTCGTCAGGCAAGTATCTTACTCAGGTAAGTACTATACTAACTTACAGTACAACACTTACAACTGGAACAGTGTGGTATTTTCTTAATCTCAACGGAAAATACTATATTATAAGTGAAGGAATGTATTTGCTTGGCTGTAGCAATCCTTCACAACAGAACAGCGCTGTTACTTTAATCAGCCCTAATGGACAAAATGAAGTCTTATGGAATTTGAAGTTTTATATGTTGGATGTGGAACATAAAGCACAACCGTCTTGGACTACTTGCGGACCAACATCAGTATGGATGATTCTCAATTATTTTGGTGTAGATTTAACAGGTATCGGAATGAGAAATCCTGATAATATAAACTATGGCACGGGTAGTCCATATGCAGAAGAATACAAATACGGGTCAGTACTTGGTGGTTATAATGAATACATCAGAGAGATTGGGCAGTATTATTCCGGAAACTATTCATCATATGGACGAGAGCACGTTTGTGCGGCTATTAATCACTATTATCCGGGGCATTACAGCAATTGGCAAGCTCCTTGTTTCCCTGAAGGCTGTACTTACTCTGAAATGCGAGATATAGTAGAGTATAACATAAGAACCGGTTACCCAATTGCTGTATTGGTTTCTTTTAGCAATCCTGCCAATTATCCATTTACAAACAGTGAACCCGGGCATTTTCTTGTGCTATGCGGATTATATACAGATTCATCCGGCGTCGACAGAGTGATTGTTGCGGACCCTTATCCTACATCGGACCCGAACTTTGTTGATCTGTATGATAGTCATTCTGGAAATCCAAGAAATCCAACTCCTGCATACGTTGATTTCCCACTTTCAGACCTGTGGGATATAACTGTGGCAAGAAGTATGATATGTAACAGCTATACGATTCCGTAAACAGACGAAAAGAATGAGAGGTGTTTTATATGAAAATAGCTAAAATTGCAGTTCTGATTTTGACCATATGTTCACTCCTTATAACCGAAGCAATAGGAGTTTGTGCCGAAACAACCGAACTCACTAAGACCGTTGCCGAAGAACTCATTTCGGAGTTTATAGACATCAGGAATTCCATGGGATTGTATTTCGGATGGTATAACGGTGGCACGTCACAAGATTATCTAAAAAACGGTAATATTCCTGCGTCGGATATTGCGGAGGGACATCTCAACACTGAGATGGGTCAGTTTTGTAAGTACATAAAGGTGAAAGAAGGATACAGTCCGGAAGAAGTTAAACAGAAAATCAGGTCACTTTTTACAAGCGATTTAGCTGAAAAAATCATTACTGACGGTGAGAGTTTTTTCTTGCGGTACTATCAGGAAAACGGAGAATGGTACTATGAGCGGTATCAGGGCGGCAGAATTTATAGTTACAATGAAGGAGACCGTCAGAACGCGTATTTTGAGCTGTCAGAGGTTAAGAACCTTGTTATCATTGAGTCAAATGAACAAAGCGCTTTAGTGTCGGTTCCCGTGCATCGCTTTTACGATGAAAACGATGGCGAGAAGGAGGAAGCAAGGCTATTGACGGATGTATTATTCAGCTTGAGTTTTATTGACGGTAAGTGGAAGATAGCCGAAGTAGACTTTGCCAATATGCTTTTCCGCGCTGACAGTAAAAAAACCGCACAGTCAAGTCTTACGGAAGAAACGGTGAGAGAAGGTCTTATAGCTCTTGTCAGTGATCTTTACAGTTTGACTATGCTGGACGCGGAATGCAGATATGACACATACAGCCCTTCATATAAGGATTACCGCCATCCTTACAAGAAAATTGAAGGTAATGTGTATGCGCCGTTGGAAGGAAATTTGTCAGATCCGGCCACATGGTACAATTATGCTGAGAAGTTCTGCTCGCCTGAGGTCGCAGGTTATTTGCTTAACCACATTTTCTCAAATAGCGAATCTCAGATAAGGGTTTTTGGTAATAACGTGTATTATCTCTTCTTTGCAGAGTTTAACCACTATGATCAGGATCGTTCGGAAATGATGAACACGTACAGTCTTAAGAGTGCATTGACGAATGCAATAACAATTGAGCATTTATCCGGCACCAAGGCTATCGCGAGTGTTTCGTGCACTATAAAACCTCAGGCAAATCGCGACAGTAAAACCGTAACGCTTACACTTCAATATGAGAAGGGCGATGATGGTTGGAAGATTGTAAACACAGGGTTTATCGACACTTTGGATAGCGAAGTATATGCGTTGAGAGGCAACGGGGTTTTTGCACAATTGATTCCTGACAGGAATGTGAACCCAGGGACCGGAGACAAAGGTTTGTTTGTGATTGTTGCCGCGGCATTAGCCCTGGTTATTATTTTGCCGAGAAAAAAACGGCCTGAATGATTGTTCAGGATGAATACTATAGAAAAGATTTCTAAAGAGAGGATGTAAAGAATTATGATTGTTCGGCTGAGTTTTCTCCGAAGAAAGTAACGTTAGACAGAATCTCGGTGAACAGAATTGCTCCGGACCGCGCAGTAGTGAATTTCTTATTCCCGGTATCCGGACTGGGAGGCGGTGATTATAACTATTGCAAGAAAACTTTGCCGCTTGAGATCGAGCTTTCAAAGACAGCTGACGGATGGAGAGTATCGGGAGGCGATTTCATAGATAAGCTTGACGCCGAATTCAGTTCTGCAATTATCAGGAATCCGGGCACCGGAGGTTTTAACGTAACCCCAATCCTGTTAGCCTGTGTTCTCCTGCTGACTGTTATGAAAAAAAGAAGCAGCGTTTCTGACGCAAAATGACATCCTCAGGTTGCGGAAAATGTTTTAAACCGCTGCTGCGAAGGCAGTAACCGAATAAAAAAACGCAGCGGCAAGGCTCCCGTTCCGGCATTTATTCTCAAAAATAACTGCCGGAACGGATTTTTTTGTCTTTTTCGCAAATTTTCCCCAAAAAGGTATTGACAGACATTTTTTTGTTTGTTAAAATCCGGTTGTACCCCATTTTTGACCACGGAGTGACATTTTCTCCCAAAAACTGGCGGTGCATTCCCTTTTACTTATGATAAAATCCGTTGAAAGACGGATCAGTCGACAAATGATATTCCTTCACGCCGTATCGGGAGTCCGAAAGGGCTCCCGGCCAGGGTGAGAATCTGACAGCCAAAGACCCTTTTACAGGGAAACATACATAAGATAAAGCTCGAAAGAGTTATTTACAAATGACAAAGCCCTTGAAGGGCGAATTTACCTAAGATTAGTCTCGCATAGAGAATGTTTCCAAGGGCAGGAAACAAGGCCGGGACCCGCCTCAAGGGGTCCGAACCGTTCATAAGGCGGCCTGAGGTCGCCTGAAATAAATTCCCGCTTGCGGGGTTACAAAAGATAAAGCCTTCGGGCACAAGTACAAAAGAATTTACATACCAAAGAAAAGCTTCCGGCGGATTAAAGTTCCCGAGCCAAAAGGCCCCTGAACACCGCCGGAAAAGAGGCTATAGAGGGATCAGAGGACGAAAGTGATGCTCAGCGGTATTTACGAAAACTCAATAGACGCGAAGAACCGCATTGTCGTTCCGCAGGAGCTGAGATCACAGATCGTCAACGAGAACGGCGAAGTATGGCTCACATACAGTCCTGACGCATGCGTGAGGGTTTACTCCTGCGAGGTTTATGACAGCCTTGTGGAAAAAATCGCCAAGGCGCAGTCCGAGGGCCGCGACACAAGAGCGATGCAGATACTTTTCATTAAGCCTGCGCGCAAGGTGGTGCTTGACGCCGGCGGAAGGGTGTTCCTTTCGAGCGATATGCGCGACAGAGCCAAAATTACCGACTCGGGCGAGGGCAAAATCGAAACAGCGGTGGTAGGAAACATAGACCACCTTGAGATATGGCTGAAAGCCGAGCTCAATGCCCAGACGCAGGCAATCACGGAGGAAATGGGCTTCTCAGAGCTCAGATCCATTGGTCTTACCTGATAAGGTCAGCGCCTGCGGGAAAGGGTATTGGCGATGGGAGAGTTCTCACACATCCCCGTACTCCTTAATGAGTGCGTAGATAATCTGGAAATCAAGACGGACGGCATTTACGTTGACGGTACTGTCGGCGGCGGAGGCCACTCCGGTGCGATTCTGAGAAAGCTCGGTGAGGGCGGTCTGCTCATCGGTATCGACAGGGATGCCGAGGCAATAGAGGCTGCGGGAATCGAGCTTAATTCTGTTTTGAGAGAGACGAAATCCAAGGCACGCTTTGAACTCGTTCACGACAATTACGTCAATATGGTCGAAATCTGCAGGGAGAGAGGCATTGGCGGTGTGGACGGGATACTTCTTGACATTGGCGTGTCCTCACACCAGTTTGACAGCGCGGAACGCGGATTTTCCTACAGATTTGATGCGCCCCTCGATATGAGAATGGACAGAGGCGACAGGCTGACGGCGGCCGATGTTGTCAACAAGTATTCCGAGAGGGAGCTTTCCGATATCATTTTCAGATACGGCGAGGAGAGATGGGCAAAACGCATTGCCGAGTTCATCGTCCAGCGCAGGAAAAAGGCGCCGATAGAGACCACCTTTCAGCTTGTTGACGTGATAAAGGGCGCAATCCCTAAAGGGGCAAGGAGCGACGGCGGCCACCCCGCAAAGAGAACCTTCCAGGCCATAAGGATCGAGGTTAACGGCGAACTTGACGTGCTCTCAAACGTGATAATGGGAGCGGTCGAGATGCTCAAGCCTTCGGGAGTGATGGAGATAATTACATTCCACAGCCTTGAGGAGGGAATCGTAAAGAAGCTGTTCAAGAAAGCCGAAAACCCCTGCGAGTGCCCGCCGGAATTCCCTGTTTGCGTGTGCGGCAAAAAACCTCTCGGCAGGATGATCACAAAACATGCGATCGTCGCAAGTCCCGAAGAACTCGAGGCAAACCCGAGGGCGGCGAGCGCAAAACTGAGAATCTTCAAAAGATTTTAAATCAGGGACATTAAAGTATTTTAAGCAAAACGGAGCGTGCCATGGGCGACTATGCAACTGACAAAATGGAATATTCCGGAAGCGTCGGTGGCTTCAGAGTCGTCGGATTTGACTTCTCGGACGGCGAGATGGTCCTCAATCCAAACGAGCGTTTTGACGGTACCGAAACCGCCAATGCAGAACCTCCGGCTCCTTCCGACACAAAAGAAGGCGCCCGGCAGCCCGTCAGGGTCTCGTTCAGCGAAAGACCGGAGCCCGCACGGAGAAAGAAAAAGGCGCAGTCGGTCCGCAGAAAAGCCGTGAAGCTTCCGTCAAGAGAGTACACGGAGATCAAGGACACCGCGACTTACAAGATGCTGAAAGGCATCGGCCGCTTCAAAGCCGGCTCGGTCGTGACCGTTTTGCTCATAATAGTCTGCGTGGTGCTGGGCCTTGCCTGCGTCATGAGGTACGCGGCGATATTCGATCTTTCGAAGCACACGCGCCAGATTGAAAAGGAAAACGCCAAGATGAGGAACCGGCTCACGGTCGAAGAGAGCAGCGTTGACATTGGCGATAACGTCAGCGTCGACAGCATTGCCGCCAGACTCGGAATGATAAGGCCGGGGGCGGAATCAGGCATAGTGGTACCTCTTACCGGTACGGACGTCACAAGGGTCTATCTTTCGGCTGAGGAGGACGCGGAGGACGATGAAGAGAAAGGTTTCTACCAGAGTCTTTTGAGTTTTCTTGGCCAGAGCCTGTTTGACTGACAGCTGAAAAGTACGGAAGAGACCGCAGGCGGGAAGGCCGGGTACGTCTTCCGTATTGTTATTTAAGGAAACACCGGAATGGAAACGGACAGAAATCAGGCGCCGCAGGATGAGCAGAACGGCGGCAGCGGCAGCAGTAAAAAGAATACCGGAAAAAACGGATTCGGGGGTGTCATGAAGAAGATTTTCACCCCGTTTGCGCGCGCCATGAAGTATGTTTTCACGGTCGTAAAAAACCTTTTCATTGCCCCCGCGGGCGTCTCGTCCGAAGGCGTCGAACAGTCTCACAGGAGGGTGCGCATAGCAAGCGTCATCGTAACGGTGCTCCTCTGCATACTCGTCCTTTACTACGCCTTCCTTATGCTGGCAATGGGCGGCAAGTACAGTGTAGAGGCGTTTGAAGCCCAGAACAGGACATTCGAGACGGCCGCAAGGCGCGGCAACATCTATGACGCCAACGGAAACGCTCTCGCGGTCACGGTCGACACATTCACGGTCAGCGTTTCGCGCGAGGAAATCAAAAACTACGGTGAGACGAAGTACAAGGACGGGGACGTTGACGATTACAGAAGGCTTGTCGCCAAGGGAATCGGAGACAGAACGGGCGTCGACGCGGAGTGGATTTTTGAAGAACTGAAGAAAGAAACCGGAAACTACAAGAACGTTGCCGTCAACATCGAGTCGTCGATGGGCGAGGCGGTTAAGCAGTGGATTTCCGAGGAAAAGATAAAGGGCGTCACGGTCACCGCGACGACGTCAAGGTACTACCCGTTTGACACATTGGCGGCACACCTCATAGGCTTCACGGGCACCGACAACTACGGACTCGTGTGCGGCATTGAGGTTGAGCTGAACAATATACTTGCCGGCAGGAACGGCAAGGTGCTCGCCACGGTCGAGAAAAACGGCAACGCGATTCCCGGCGAGAACCGCACGATCATCCAGAAGCTTCAGAACGGCTACAACGTAAATCTCACGGTCGACAAGAACATACAGCAGATTGCCGAGGACGTGCTGAATGAGGCGGCGAGGGACTTTGGCGTCAGTGAAGGCGGCGCGATACTGGTGCTCGACCCGAAAGATGCGAGCGTGCTTGCCCTTGCTTCGTACCCCTCGTTCAACCTGAACGACCCCTTCACGGTTCCGGACGGACTCAGGGAGCAATCGTACTACGAAGAGGACGAGGACAGCGAAGGCTTCCTCCAGGACTTTATCTGGAAAAACAGGGCAATTTCGATATCGTACGAGCCCGGTTCAACCTTCAAGGCGATCACCGCTGCAATAGCTCTCGAGGAGGGCGTTGTCACTCCGGAGTCGGTTGAGCTCGATACGCCGCTTGAACTCCAGGGCTGGACCATCCACTGCTCCACGGGCCCTGCGAAAACAGGCCACGGCGAGGAAACTTTCAGGCTTGCGGTCGCAAACTCGTGCAACCCGGTCATGGCAAGGGTCGCGCTCAGGGTCGGCGTCAAGCAGTTCTACAAATACGTCAGATCGTTTGGCTTCTACAACAGGACCAACATACTTCTCTCCGGCGAGCAGGTCGGTGTGCTCCACACAAATCCGCAGGAGATTGACCTTGCCGTTATGGCTTTCGGTCAGAGATTCACGATAACACCTATACAGCTCGCTTCGGCTTACTGCGCAATCGCAAACGGCGGCATCCTCTACGAGCCCAGAATCGTCTCGTCAATCACGGATTCGGATGGCAGAGAAGTCGCAGAGTACAAGAATCAGTTCGCACCCAAGGAAGTCAGAAGAGTCATTTCAGGCGAGACTTCCAAGACAGTGCTTGAGCTTCTCGAGGGCGTTGTAACCCAGGGTACAGGCGGAAGAGCCTACATCTCGGGCTACAGGGTTGCCGGCAAGACCGGTACGTCCGAAACCACCACGACGCAGACAAACGGCAGATACGTTGTTTCGTTCGCGTCAATTGCCCCCGCCGACAGACCGGAAATTGTGGTGCTTGTCATGTTCGACCACCCGAGCTCCGAGTACGGCGACATCTCAGGTTCGCGAATGGGCGCCTGGGCAGCGGGCAAGGTCATCAAGCGCGTGCTCGAGTACAAACAGGTCAAGAAAATCTACACCGAGGAAGATGCCGCCAAGATTCGCAACGTCTACTACGCCAACGACCTCACCGGCCAGACCCTCCTCGAGGCAATGAACTGGATCAAGACAAGCTCGAGAGCCTACAACGTCATCATCGTAGGCGACCCCGAGACCCATCCGACCGTCTCCCGCCAATACCCCGAAGCCGGCGTCTACACGGCAAGGGAATGCACGCAGATCCTCTACTTTACCGACGATCCGGACGCCGCTGCGGCATTCGTCAAGGTGCCTGATGTTGTCGGCATGGACATCTGCGAGGCCCACAACACAATCACCTCGCTCGAACTCAACATGGACTGCAGAAACGGTGACATCATCGTCGCCCAGGACATAGAACCCGGCACCCTTGTCGAAAAGGGAACGGTCATAGTGATGAAGGCGGTGCCAAAAGAGCAGCCCGCCGAAGAAACCGGAGACACCGAAAACACCGAAAACACAGGAGCACGCCAATGAAACTCAACGAGCTGCTTAAAAACCTCACAGCAGAAGCAGTATGCGGCAGCACAGACGTCGATGCAGAGGGCATTATAACCTCTACCGCCAACGTCACCCCCGGCTGCTGCTTCGTCTGCATCAAAGGCTTCAACGTCGACGGCCACACGTTTGCCGAAGAAGCAGCCGGAAAGGGCGCGGTCGTTATTGTAATGGAGGACCGCGCGGTTTTTGCCTCTTTCACAAAAAAACACGAGGCCGAAATTGCTAAAGGCGCTCTCAGCGTCGTTCTAACGGCCTCGACAAGGCATGCGGCGGCTATGCTGGCTGACAGCTATTGGCGGCATCCGTCCGGCGAGCTCAGGCTTACGGGCGTGACAGGCACCAAGGGAAAGACCACGACAAGTTTAATGATCAAGAAGATCATGGAGCTTGCCGGCAGACGCACGGGCCTTGTGGGCACGATGTACAACATGATCGGCAGCGAGATAATCCCCACCGACCGCACCACCCCTGAAGCCAATGTGCTCCAGCCGCTCCTCAGAAAAATGGTCGACGGCGGCGTCACAGACTGCGTGATGGAGGTTTCTTCGCAGGGCCTGAAGCTCGAGAGGGTTGGCGGCTGCTCGTACGGAACCTGCGTGTTCACGAATCTGACGCCCGACCACATCGGCAGCACGGAGCACCCCGACATGGAGGACTACGCCGCGAGCAAGGCAAAGCTCTTCGGCATGTGCGAAAACGGTCTTTTCAACGCAGACAGCGCCTACTGCGGCAGGATGATGCGTGACGCGACCTGCAGGCAGTTTACTTATGGTATTGACAATGAGGCGGATTTCCGCGCGGAAAACATAGTTTACGGCAGCGATTTTGTCGAGTACGACCTTTTCGGCCTCTGCGACAGGACAAGGATGCACGTCAGCATACCCGGAAAGTTCAGCGTGTATAATTCATTGGCGGCAGCTGCGTGCTGCTACGTCGAGGGCATCCCGGTGAAGACAGCCGCCGAAGCGCTCAAGGATATTGTCGTCAAGGGCAAGGCCGAAATAGTCCCCACAGGCCGTGATTTTACGGTCATGATCGACTACGCGCACAACCCCGACAGTTTTATAAACATCATCACCACGGCAAAAGCTTTTGCAAAGCGCGTCGTGTTCCTTTTCGGAGCAGGCGGCGACCGGAACAGGCCAAGGGAACTGATGGGCGAGACCGCGGCAAAATATGCCGACTTTACGGTTATAACATCCGACAATCCGAGAAGCGAGGATCCCGAGAAGATTGTCAGAGATATCGAAAAAGGAGCCAAAAAAACAGGTCGCGACTATATTTGCATAGTTGACAGACGGGAAGCGATATGCTACACTGTCAGAAACGCAAAACAGGGCGACGTAATCATATTGGCGGGAAAGGGTCATGAGACAACACAAATCTTCAAGGACAGGACTGTCCCTTTTGACGAGAGAGCCATTGTCCGGGAAGCTTTGAACGAGTACTACAATAAAAAGTAAGGAAGGTAGAATTGTAATGTATTGCCCAAAATGCGGAAAAGTAAATGAAGACAAGGCCAGATTTTGCGGTTTTTGCGGTTCGGATCTGAAGCCGGCTGCGGAGGAAACATCCTATTTTTCGGTTCCTGCCGAAGTTGAATCCACCGACGAACAGCCGAACGACCTCGGATTTTCGATTGCAGGACTTATATTGGCGTCATTCGGCATCACAGCCGTTGCCGGACTGATCATGAGCATAATCGGCCGCAACAAAGCTGTCGCCAATGCAAAAGGTGCCATCCCCCGCGGAAAGAACAAGGTCGCAAAGATCCTCTCAACCGTCGGAATCCCGGTGGCAATCGTAACGCTCATATCCGCGCTCATCACCGTTATATTCTTCATCGCGGGCCGGAATATGATCTGGGATTTTTTCAAAGAAATCGGAGACGGAAACCGTTGGGTCTGACTCAGACTTTAATCATTTAAACTGCTTTTAAAATGTGCTAATATGGTTGCAGGGTTTTTACAGGGCCCTGAAACATTGATTACCGGGAGATGAGATTATGCCATTTTGTACAAACTGCGGAGCGCCTCTGATACCGGACGCCAAGTTCTGCCCAAGCTGCGGAACGTCGGTCAGGACGGTACCCGAAAAGCCCGCTCAGGAAATAAAACAGGAAACGAACGAAGACGCGGCAGTTCTTCCCACAGAGGAAGCAGCCGCACAGGAACAGGAAACCGTATTGCAGGAGCAGGAAGTTCCGGCGGCAGAGCAGGAAGCTCAGACAGAGACTGCTTCAGAAGCTCAGGAACCCGTTTCAGACGCTCAGGAGCCCGTTGAAGCGGCGCCGGAGACCACCGAAACCGCCAATGCAGCCCCGCAGCAGGTTCCGCCGCAGCCCCAGCCCCAGCCTCAGCCTCAACCGCAGGCCTACGCCTACACAGCTGCGCAGTACGGCCAACCCAACTATAACCCGCAATACAACCCGCAGTATGCCGCAGGCGCATACCCGGGAGCAATGCCGAACCCGGTGCCCGTAAAGCCTCCCAAGGAGCAGGGCAACTACCTCGGTCTTGCGATAACAGGAATTGTCTTCTCGGTGGTCTTGAGCCTTGTCGGCCTGATCATCTGCAGCACGGCTCTGCTCCGCACGAATGAGTTTGCGGGTCAGCTCACGGAGAAGAACAAAAAGGCAAAAACAATAGCGTTCATTGGCGTGTTCGTGGCAGTCGTTGTCACAATCGTTGCCGCCGCAGTGTTTGTCGCCAATTTCGGCAGAGTTCTGAGCTACTTCAGCTCTGTTATGCAGCCGCCCGTTGCCTAACACCGATTCCCGGGTAAAACGCTGCGCCTCACCCGAACAAATCAACCCGGTCTTTACGGACCGCTCACGCGGTCCGAAGATATAAAATTTTTGTGCACGGATTGGTTGGAAAAAGGCAATCCGCTACAAATCAAGGAGGTTACTATGTTTTGTCAAAAGTGTGGAGCAAGTGTCAATGAAGGCACTGCATTTTGTCCGAATTGCGGAGCAGCTATAGAAGCTCAGCCCCAGCCCCAGCCCCAGCCGCAGGTTCAGCCTCAGCCTCAGGTCCAGCCTCAGGTTCAGCCCCAGTGGCAGCCTGTTCCGGTAGTGCCGGTTCAGCTTCCCGTGGCTCCGAGCCCGATTATAGCGCTCATTTTCTCCATTGTCGCTATATCGCTTGCAGTTTTAAGCTGGCCTATCGCATGTGGACAGTTTGCCAGACTGGGAAATGTTGATCCGATTAAAGCTATTCAGAACTTAGAAGCTTTGGTCGCATTCGGTAAAGATGTGTTCGTCACCTTCGCCCTTATCCTCATAATCTGCGGTATTGCAGGCATCGTATTTGCTGCAATAGCAAAGAAAAAAGCTACACCGCCGGTAGGATATGTTCTTGACGGAAAAGGCAGAACTGCCCGCATTCTTTCAAATATCTCCCTCCCGTTCTCAATTATTGCCGTAGTTTGCGGTGTTATTTTCCTCATCGCCGTACTGGCTATCGCGTCGAAACTCGGAATTTAATAATTGAGACAACAGAAAAAGATTTGACTTCAAACAATAATACGGGGAAGGGCCTTTGCGGTCCTTCCCCGTTTCGTAGCTTTAAGCTGAATTTTTTGGCTTTAACCGAGCGACACGACCTCAGGCTCGGGCTTGTCGGTTTTGACGCAGGAGATGATGTTGAGGATCGGGCCCTCGCCGTTGTTGTAGATGCGGCTGCGCTCGACGGTTATCTTGGCGGTAACTGTGACCCAGTCGAGGTGGTGGAGCGCATTGACGCCGGCCCAGCGGCATGCGAGGCCTCCGTAGACGATATCTGCGGCGCAGCAGGTCATGATGTGCCTTCCGATGACAAACATGTTGGGGGGAAGCTTGCCTGCCTTGGCGACAAGGCCGGTGAATTTGACCGTCTTGCCCTCGTACTCTTTTTCCTTGCCGTCAAGGTCGGAGTACCAGATGCCGTAGTCGTCATTGGCGATTTCGATGACAGGCGCGTTCACGTCGAACGGGAGCGGGTCCTCAATCGTGTCGGGCTCCATGCGGCCGTCGTAGTTGTAGATGATGTTGCAGCGCTTTGAGATGCTGCGGACGATCTTGTGGTAGGGCATCACGTCCATGCCTTCGACGCAGCCGTTGAAGATGATCATATCGGCATTCTTGAGCTTGTCGCCGACAAGGTTGCGCATATTGGCGTTGTAAGAAACGTAATCGCCGACGTCCGCAAAGGTCGCCTCCTGGTAGATCAGCCAGCCTTCGGGCATTGCGGCAAGGAAATCCTGGAAGAGCCACATGCCGTTGTACTCGACCATGACACGCTTTGCCTTGTACTTGCGGAGAAGGTCGGAAAGACGCGGCTCGGTGATCTCTTCGCGGTCGGAAATCATCTCGACGTGAATCGCCTTTTGATTGGCAAATTTCGAGAAATCGAGCTCTTCCTCACCGTCCTCGCACATCAGGAGCAGGGTGCTGACGCCGTTGTTGAATCTGGCGTCCTCAAGGGTCTTCTGGATAAACGAGGTCTTGCCGGCGCCGAGAAAACCTGTGAATACAAATACCGGAATTTCAGTCATTTAAACATCTCCTCTTAAGAATCTTAAGAAACCGCCAATGCGTCACGCAAAAAGCTCCGAGAGAGCTTTTTCTTTTATGTTCGAGCCGATGACGCAGAGCCTTCCGGTGACTTCCGCCGTGCCTGTGCGGACGTCGGGCTCGCCGGGAACGTAGTCAAAATGAATCCAGTTTCCGTCCTGCGAAGGAACGATTCCCTTGGCGCGAAGGATGGTGCCGTAGGTTCCCTCATCCATGAGCGCTTCAAGTTTTTCCTCTATTTCTGCGATAGTATAGCGCCTTGTGGTCTCAAGACCCCAGCTCGTGAAAATCTCGTCGGCGTCGTGGCCGTGGTGATGGTGGTGATGGTGGTGCTCATGTTCATGCTCATCGTCATCGTCGTCGTGATGGTGGTGGCAGCAGCATTCTTCGTCGTCATCGTCGTCATCATCGTGATGGTGATGATGGCAGCACTCTTCGTCATCATCGTCGTCATCGTC
>DBWH01000002.1:15483-15870 GCA_002308595.1 Mageeibacillus sp. UBA1243
CGTCATGGTGATGATGGTGGTGATGAGCTTTCTTTGCTTCTTCCTCGAGCTCCTTAAGCTGAGCCTCAAGCGAGTTGCTCTGCCTGATGGCGTCGAGAATCTGTTTTCCCGTGATCTTGTCCCAGGGCGTTGTTACGATGGTTGCATCGGGGTTGATCTCGCGGATCTTTGCGACGCACTCGGAAAGCCTCTCCTCGCTTACCTTGTCGGTGTGGCTTAGAATGACCGTCGCGGCGTGCTCAATCTGGTTGAGGAAGAACTCGCCGAAATTCTTTGAGTAGACCCTGAACTTGCCGGCATCGACAACGGTGACTGCGCTTCCGACCTTGGCGTTTTCATTGTCAAGCCTCGTAATGGCGCCGATGACGTCCGAAAGCTTGCCCACGC
>DBWH01000002.1:16075-16301 GCA_002308595.1 Mageeibacillus sp. UBA1243
TTGCCCGCGCCTAAAAAGCCGGAAAATACATCTATTTCAATCATTTCAAACTTCACTCCTTTGTTCAGTCATGAGGTAACGCAGCGGGTCCTGCCGCCAATGTCTCAGCCGTAAAATATCCCGGTACGTTTTGCGCTCATACATTTTTATTATATTCCAAAAACAGCCCGTTTTCAAACAAAACCGCAAAATCGCAAAATAAGCGTGAAGTGAAAAGTTAACTTCC
>DBWH01000014.1:0-2474 GCA_002308595.1 Mageeibacillus sp. UBA1243
AGCTCAACGGTTTCGTCAAACTTGGCTACGGCAGTCTTGATGACTGTATCGAGAGCCTCGTCAGTATCATATAATTTAGTCTTGTCAACGAGCTTCGCAGCGTCGACATATTTCTTACCGTGTTTCATTAATTTTCCTCCATGTTTAGGTGGTCAAGCGGAAATCTCCTCCCACCCGGATTAGATGTTAGTCAACGACAGTGATACCCATGCTTCTCGCAGTACCTGCGATCATGCTGATTGCAGCGTCGAGTGAACCCGCGTTGAGGTCGGGCATCTTCTGCTCAGCGATCTTGGTGAGCTGCTCTTTGGTGATCTTGGCAACCTTAGTCTTGTTGGGTACGCCTGAACCGCTCTCAATGCCGCAAGCCTTCTTGAGAAGAACCGCTGCGGGCGGAGTCTTGGTAATGAAAGAGAACGAACGGTCGGCATATACTGTGATAACAACAGGAATGATAAGACCGATGTCATTCTTTGTACGCTCATTGAAATCCTTTGTGAACGCGACAATGTTTACGCCGTGCTGACCGAGTGCCGGACCAACAGGCGGAGCCGGAGTAGCTTTTCCGGCAGGGATCTGCAGCTTGATTAAGCCTACTACCTTTTGAGCCATTGTGTTTGCACCTCCAAAAATTCGTGGTAAATTGCGGAACGCCACTGTGTAGGGTTTCCTCCCACAGGGAACGGGTGTTCCCAATAAACAGCCTGCGTAAATTCAGGCAATTTATCGTTAGTCTTCAATACGCTCTGCCTGAGACAGCTCAAGCTCGACAGGCGTTTCGCGTCCGAACATCGATACGATGACGCGGACGTAATTTTCGTCGGTGTTCAACTCGTCTACAACACCAACACAGTCCTCAAGCGGACCGTCGATAATTCTCACCGAATCTCCCACAGCGTAGGAAACCTTGACGCTGCGCTGTTCTACTCCCATGCGGTAGACCTCAGCCTCAGTGAGCGGTACGGGCTTGGATCCCGGTCCCACAAAGCCTGTGCAGCCGCGGATATTGCGGACGACATACCAGGTTTCGTCGGTATAGACCATCTTGACAAAAACATAGCCCGGATAGATCTTGTGCTCGACTTCCTTGATGGTTTCCTCACCCTTGCGGTTGACTACCTTTTCGGTGACAATCTCGGTGGGAACCTTTACGTCGAGGATCATATCCTGGAGCTGACGGTTTTCGGCGGTCGTCATAAGGTCGCCGGCAACCTTGTTTTCATAGCCCGAGTAGGTATGCACAACATACCATCTTGCTTCATAATCAGGCATTATACTGCTTCCTTTCGAAAATTAGTGATAATACTTTCTTATGCAGCCGAACCTGTGCCCATTACCAATCCGAGCAATGCGTACAGACCCGTGTCCAGTCCGAAGATAAACAGACCCATAACGATGATCACCGCGATAACGATGCCAAAGTTCTTGGTTGTCTGTGAAACAGACGGCCATGTAATCTTCTTCAACTCACCCTTGCAAGCGATAAGGTACTTCCAAAGTCTCTGAAAGACATTCGGCTTTTTCTTTTTGACGTCTTTTTTGACGGTCTTTTTAGCTTCCGCCTTTTTAACGTCGGCTTTTTTCTCGTCAGCCATCATGTACCTCCGTTATTTCGTTTCCTTGTGAGGAGTGTGTTTCTTGCAGAAGCGGCAGTACTTGTTCATGGTAAGTCTGTCGGGACTGTTCTTCTTGTTTTTCATTGTGTTGTAGTTACGCTGTTTGCACTCTGTGCAGGCCAATGTGATTTTAACTCTCATAACGGCACCTCCCGGTTATTTCGGAATATTTTTAGCCTCCCTCAGCGGGGCACAAAAAGAAAACCCCTTTTAGAGGTAAAGCTATTTTATCATATATAATCAAGAAAGTCAAGTATTTTAAATCGCGTACTAAAAGTTTTTTCACAGCTTTACGTCGATTTTTCGCGGCAGGCACGCGCCTGCGGGCATATCGCGTACTAAAAGTCTTTTGTAATGAAACGTAGGATTTTCGCGGGAAGGGTCCCATATGACTTTTTCCTTCCCTATTCTCTGTCAAAACTAACTGCTAACCGCCAACCGCCGGCAAAAATACAAACCGGAGCGAAGCGACCCTTAATTTTCCATTTTCAATTTTTCATTTTCCATTAAAAAGAGGCCGGCGCAAAACCGAACCTCTTTAAAAAATCATCTTGAGCTGTCGAGCAGGCTGCTTGCCTTTGAAACGCTTTTCTTCTTGGGTTTCTCGGGCTTGACCTCTCTGCCTCTGTACTTGCGCGCGGCAAGGGCAGCCTTCTGGGTTTCCTCGTTGAGCTCGTTGCAGAGCTTTGTGAACTCGCTGTCCTCGAGGGAGTTGAGAATGACGATTGTGATGATCGAGCGTGTGTCTACGTCGCCGTTACCGTACTGGGTGTTGAAAACGCCCGCGAACTTCTCGAGCTCCTTGCCCTTTGCCCTCTTTACGAACTCTGCGATCTTGGGAGCGAGGTGTTCCTTGGC
>DBWH01000014.1:2527-3794 GCA_002308595.1 Mageeibacillus sp. UBA1243
AGCTCGGGGAAATACGCGACGAAGCGCTTTGCGAGGAACTTCGGGTCGGCGCTGCCGTCGTCACCCTTCTTCTTTTTCTGCTTGACCTGCTTAGCGCGCTTCACGGCGATCGTACCCGAAACGCCCTCGATGAAGTCGTTCGCGATACTCTCGGCGTCCTTCTGCGAGGAGGTCTCCTCGTCATAGAGCCATGTAGCGAGGGTTTTCCACTCGTTGTCGGGGCCTTCGTCGGTCATGGTGCAGGAACGCAGCACCATCTGCTGTCTGTCGAGGATATAGACAACGGAGTAAGCGATGTTGTCGCTGGTAAACAGCGCGACCAGATCGCCCTCGTTCTCGGAAGCGACCTTCTGCTTGGTGTAGCCGCTCTTCTTGAGCTCTTCCTCAACCTTGCCTGCTATCAGATCAAATGCCTTTGTATATTCCATTTTTCATCTTCCTTTCGGATTTTCATTATACATATTATATAGGTAAATTGCAAGTACTCTAATCGGTATCCAATTTTAAAACCGCCATGAACGCCTCCTGCGGAACCTCTACCGTTCCCAGAGACCTCATCTTCTTCTTGCCTTCCTTTTGCTTTTCCAGCAGCTTNNTGCTTCTCGAGGAGCTTCTTCTTTCTTGTGATATCGCCGCCGTAGCACTTCGCGAGAACGTCCTTGCGCATAGCCTTGACGGTTTCGCGCGCGATGATCTTTCCGCCGATGCACGCCTGTATCGGAACCTCGAAGAGCTGGCGCGGGATCTTCTCCTTGAGCTTTTCCGCCATCTTTCTGGCGCGTCCGTAAGCCTTGTCCTTGTGGATAATGAACGAGAGCGCGTCGACTACCTCGCCGTTGAGCATGATGTCGAGCTTGACGAGCTCGCTGGGAACGTAGTCCTTAAGCTCGTAGTCAAAGGACGCGTAGCCGCGCGTGCGCGACTTGAGGGTGTCGAAGAAGTCGTAGATTATCTCGGCGAGCGGCAGGACGTAGTGCAAATCTACTCTGTCCGCGTCGATGTACTGCATGTCGACAAAGGTGCCGCGTCTGTCCTGACAGAGCTCCATGATGTTGCCGACGTACTCCTTGGGGGTGTAGATGTGCGCGTCGGTGACGGGCTCCTCGGCTGAGGCGATGAGCGACGGGTCGGGGTAGTTCGTCGGGTTGTCGATCATCTCGACGGTGCCGTCGGTGCGCGTTATGCGGTAGATTACGCTCGGCGCTGTGGTGATGAGGTCGAGCATGTACTCGCGCTCAAGGCGTTCCTGAATGATCTCCATGTGGAG
>DBWH01000019.1:0-544 GCA_002308595.1 Mageeibacillus sp. UBA1243
CCTCGCCCATCTTCTCAGCATAGATCGCTTTATACTTGGCAATAACAGCCTGCAGATCTTCTGCCTTAAGCTCGGTATCATATACATAGCCGTGAGCTTTCTTCTCTGCCTCAAGGATGCTGTCGAAATAGGTCTTGCTCATGCCCATAACGACGTCAGAGAACATCTGGATGAATCTTCTGTAGGAGTCGTAAACGAATCTCTCAAACTTCGGATCCGGATTTCCTTTGATCATTGCTGCAACAACCTCGTCGTTAAGACCAAGGTTGAGAATTGTATCCATCATTCCGGGCATTGAAGCGCGCGCACCTGAACGTACTGAAACGAGCAGCGGGTTCTTGAGGTCGCCGAATTTCTTGCCGTTGATTTTCTCCATGTACTCAACGTTTTTCACGACTTCTGCCATGATCTCATCGTTGATCTTTCTGCCGTCCTCATAGTACTGAGTGCAGGCTTCGGTTGTAATGGTGAATCCCTGGGGAACAGGAAGACCGATATTGGTCATTTCCGCAAGGTTAGCGCCTTTTCCGCCGAGAAGCTCGCG
>DBWH01000019.1:569-981 GCA_002308595.1 Mageeibacillus sp. UBA1243
TGTGTAAACATACTTGTGACTCATACAATAATACCTCCAAAATTGTATCAGAACGCCTTGCGGACGTTCCTTGGTTATAAACTTTTGAATCAGATGTGCGAAGGCAAAAAGCCTTTTCGCAAAATCCAAGGAATTCTAACACTTTACGTAAAATAATTCAATAACGTTTAGCCGTTTTTTCGCCCCTTTAAGCATTGTTTCAGCTGAAAATCAGTCATTTTCGCGCAAAATATCGGTGTTTTGAAAAATCACGAACACGCCAATGCCAAAAACCTTCACTTTGCCCGTAAAACTGGCGAAAAAAAAGCCTCTCCCGCGAAGACCCGGCATAAAGGCTTCGGCTGAGCCGGAGAGGCTTTCGTGACGCTTTTGCGGCGCGGCCGCATTGGCGGTTTCTTTATTTTAGAACGCG
>DBWH01000019.1:1079-1674 GCA_002308595.1 Mageeibacillus sp. UBA1243
CGTCCTGGCGGCGGTAGCGCTTGCCGATGCTGCCCGCGTCGTCGTACTCGCAGTTGAATTTCTTCGAGAGGCTGTTGTAGATTTCGAGAGCCTTGTCGGAGAGCTTCTTTGAGAGCGGAAGGATTGCTGCCTTTACAGGTGCGATTGCGGGATGGAAGTGGAGAACCGTTCTCACGTCGTTCTTTTCCGCGTCGAGAACTTCTTCGTCGTATGCTTCGCAGAGGAACGCGAGGATGACGCGCTCAACGCCGAGGGACGGCTCGATAACGTAGGGAACGTATTTTTCGTTGGTCTCGGGATCGAAGTACGAGAGGTCCTGCCCGGAGCACTCGATGTGTCTTCCGAGGTCGTAGTCGGTTCTGTCGGCAACGCCCCAGAGCTCGCCCCAACCCATCGGGAACAGGTACTCAAAGTCCGTGGTGGCCTTGCTGTAGAAAGCAAGCTCTTTCTGGCTGTGGTCGCGAAGTCTCAGGTTCTCCTCTTTGATGCCGAGGTTGAGGAGGAAGTCGCGGCAGTAAGCACGCCAATACGCAAACCACTCAAGATCTGTGCCGGGCTTGCAGAAGAACTCAAGCTCCATCTGCTCGAACTCGCG
>DBWH01000019.1:1714-8247 GCA_002308595.1 Mageeibacillus sp. UBA1243
CTGGCAGATACCAAATGGAACCTTCTTACGGGAAGAACGCTGAACGTTCTTGAAGTTTACGAAGATACCCTGCGCGGTTTCAGGTCTGAGGTAAATTTCAGCCTGCGAGCCCTCTGTGACGCCCTGGTAGGTCTTGTACATGAGGTTGAACTTCCTGATGTCGGTGAAGTCCGAGTTTCCGCAGTAGGGGCAGGTGACGCCGTTCTGTCTGATGTAATCGACAAGCTCCTTGTCGCTCCATCCGTCGCAGGAGATTTCAGTGCCCTTCTCCTTGTTCCAGTCCTCGATGAGCTTGTCGGCGCGGTATCTTGACTTGCAGGATCTGCAGTCGAGCATGGGGTCGTTGAAGCTTCCGACGTGGCCGGATGCCACCCAGACCTGGGGGTTCATGAGAATTGCGCAGTCGATGCCTACGTTGTAGGGGTTCTCCTGCACGAATTTCTTCCACCATGCGCGCTTGACGTTGTTCTTGAGTTCGGAGCCGAGGGGGCCGAAGTCCCATGCATTGGCGAGTCCGCCGTAAATGTCGGAGCCGGGGTAAACGAAGCCTCTGTTTTTGCAGAGAGCGACGATTTTTTCCATAGTTTTCTCAACCATCTTTTGTACCCTCCGACCTTATTCTTCTACTTTCTGAAATCTGAGTTTGCCCTCGTAGAGCTCGTAAACGCTCTCGGAAACCGCCTTGCCGTGCTCGAGGTTGAGCTTCTTGTTCTGAACGTCCTTGCAGTCTCTCTCAGCGTAATAGAGTTCGTCTTCAAGCTGTCTTGCTCTCTTGGATACGATGGAGCAGAGTGTGAATCTTGAATCAATACCATCAATCTTGAGCAGCTTTGAAATCTCGGGTTCTGTCATACTTGAATCAGCCATTTTGTTTTCTCCTTTTTTATCGCGTCGGGAATCGTCCCGTCGTTATTAGATTTATATTCAGGAAGCGCGTGATCTTTTCAGATCTCGTCGGCCTCTTCCCTCAGTTTCTTTACAAGATTTTCAGCAAATTCGCGGGAATTCGCCAATTTGTATTTCTCGGCGGTCTTTTTGGCTTTCCTGTCGCACGAAGTCAGTGAGTCGTAAATCGAAAGGATCGCGTTTTTCGAATCCTCGAGAACGTCGTTGTAGATGACGTAGTCGAATTCGCCGTACTTGTCGATTTCGCTTTCATGAGCGAATCTCATGCGTTTTTTGATTGTCTCATCGGAGTCGCTTGCCCTTGCGACAAGTCTCTCCTTAAGAATCTTCATGGACGGCGGGAAAATGAAGACTGCTTTTGCCTTATCGCCAAATTCCTTCTTCAGGTTCACGGCGCCTGGAACCGTCAGGTCGAGGACAACGTTGTTTCCCGCTTCAAGGCGCCTCACGACGTCCGATTTAAGAGTTCCGTAGCGGTTCTCCCTGTACTCGTCAAACTCGAAGAATCCGCCCTCGTCCGCGAGCTTTCCGAATTCTTCAAAAGTAAGGAAGTAGTAGTCAACGCCGTTTTGTTCCTTACCCCTTGGCGGTCTCGTCGTCGCAGAAACGCTGTGAGATACGTTTTCGCGCGACTCAAGAATGAAATTGATCAGTGTGTTCTTGCCGGAGCCCGAAGGTCCGGAAACTACCAGAAGCAAACTGTCAGGACTTTTACCCATTCCAAAACTCCCCTGTCATATATTGATTCAGTCTTCTTCAAGGTCGTCCGGCAGGTCGTCATCTTCGTCAAAGCTTGACGGTCTGCCGCTCGCAGCCGCTTCGATTCTCGTGGCGATGGTCGAAACGTGAAGAGCCGAAAGGATCACATGGTCGCTGTCCATTATGATGATTGACTTCGTGCGTCTGCCCTGTGTGACGTCAATGCACCGCCCCGTGTCCTTAGCCTCCTGCATAAGCCTCTTTGAAGGAGATGAAATCGCGGATGACACCGACACGATTCTGTCCGCATTCACGATATTCCCGTATCCTACGCTGATAAAAGTCATTTTTGCCTCCGGGGGTGTGGTTACATGGTCGCTGAAGACGCCAATGTCACTCAATGTTCTGAATCTGCTCTCTCAGCATCTCAAGCCTTGACTTGACCGTGAGGACCGACTCAAAAAGCTCGCTGTCGTTGCTCTTAGAGCCGAGGGTGTTGATTTCGCGTTTGAACTCCTGGAGAACAAAGTCGATCTCGCGTCCTACGGGAGCGCCCGAGTTCAGGTATTTGTCAATCTGGTTGAGATGGCTTTCAATCCTTGCGGTCTCTTCGGTGATGTCCGACCTGTCCGCAAAAAGCGCCACCTCCTGCGCGAGCCTCTGCTCATCAATCGCATCCGAGGAACCGAGAAGCTTTTCAAGCCTCTCCGCGAGCTTGTCCTTGTACTCAATGCTGACGTAAGGAGCCCTCTTCTTAATGACCTCAAATGCCTCGCTTATCTCTTTGACAAGACGTCTTATCTCACCGTCAAGGTAGGCGCCCTCCGTGCTGCGCATCTCAAGGAGCTTATCAACAGCGGCGGTCGAAGCGTCGAAAACACACTTGTCAAGCGCGTCCTCGTCAAGCTCAGCCTTCTCTATTGTGAAAACGTCCGGCATTTTGAAAAGGTGCGAAGGTGAAAGGCTCTCGCCAAGGCCGAACTTTTCGCAGGCCTCTTTCTCAGCCTCAAAATATGCACCGGCAAGGTCCCAGTCAACGTTCACTTTCGTTCCTGCAGCTTTGGCCTTTTCAAACTGGACAAAAATATCCACCTTGCCGCGGCTCACCTTTTCGCGCAGAGCTTTCTTTACTGTGATTTCAAATGCGGAAAGTTCCCTTGGCATCTTGATCTGAAGATCGAGACTTTTCGAATTGACGGTCTTTATTTCGACAGTTACGGTTCCGCTCTCGCACGTTGAAATGCCTTTTCCGAAACCGGTCATGCTTTTTAGCATCGCCAATGCATCCTTTCCGATAAAATAATACCTCAAAATGTGTGCGCGCACACACTTTGAGATTATAACAAAAACAGCGTATGTTTCAAGTGTTTTTTAACCGCGGGAGGCGGTCTCAGTGGGCAAGATTGGCGATTCTCTTCTGGAATTTTGAATCTGTCATGTTGTAGATTTCGATGACCGATATGCGGTACTCCTTCGCCCTCTCCTTAAAGTTGGCGGACGACACCTCGCCTTTGGGCGCACCGAGCACCAGAACCGCTTTTGCGTACTTGCCGCCAAACCTTGCCGTTACGACTTTCAGTTTGTAAAGCTCGTCGTTTGAGACGTCGCCGTTCTTGCAGGAAATGAATACAGGTTTCAGGCCTCTCTGGAGGATCACGTCAATCTCATTGGTGAGTTCGAGGCGGTTTGCGTCGTCGCCGTCAATGTCAATGAGAACGCCCGTGAGAGCGTCCGTAAAAACCTTCTCGCCGCCGTTCTGAGCCTTCTTTGCGAGTCTGTAGACCTGGAGTTCAAGAAGGTTGCCGGATTTGGCAAGGCAGTGCCTAACCGTTTCGGATTTAAATGAGACTGTCTCGCGGCCGTCGGAAACGCTGACGGTTATAAGGCCGGCGTGTTCGAGTTTGGTGAAGATTGCCTTGGCGGCAGGCGGACAGTTTTCGATCGATGCGGGAAGCTTCGGGTCGCGGTCGTCCTTAAGGCTTCTTGCCGAGCCGTTTTCGAGCTTTACAAAGCGCTCAAGAACTCCGACCGCAAAATTCCACGGATTCGGCGACTCCTTGCATATGGTCCACATATTGTCGACGTCCTCGTCATAAAGCACACTGTCGTCCCAGACATGCGTTCCGGACGTTTTCTCGCTCTCGAAAATGACCCTTCCGCCGTTTATCGCGATGTTCTCGGCAACGCTTATAACCGGAAGCTGCGCGCCGTCAAGAATTGTTTTACCGTCCCTGTCAAGGTCGACAATTCTTCCGCTCTCGATATTGTATCTGTGAAGCTGGATTTTCCTCTCCGGGAAGCGCTCGGCAACGGTCGCCGCCGCCACGATATAGCTCTCGTTTCCGCCTGTGAGATCAAATACGCAATTTTCGTATTTTTTCGTGATTTTATCAAACGCGTCAATGATCGAGTCAACCTTGAAAGGCGCCAGCGAAAGGCCCGTAAACTCGATGGAGATGCCTCTTTTCTCAAAAAACGCCCTGTACCTTTCAAGCTGCGACTTGCTGATGCCCCGCTTCACGCTGCTCACAAAAATCACGCGCTCGGGTGTCCTGATAAGCGCCGATGAAATGTTGTCAATATTGCTTTTGTCCACAAACTCAACGATCGTCATGTTTCAGGCTCCGTATTTATCCTTAACGTAGTCGGCAAAGACCTTGGCGGCATCGATTCCGTACACCGCGTAGAGCATCCTCGTACCGACAACATCCTCAATCTCATTGAAAAAGAGCTCGCCGCCGCTCACAAGAAAATCAACGCCGATGAAATCCGGCTCGCCGAGCGCCTTCACGATTTTATAAACTTTTTCCCTGTCGTTATCGCCAAGGTCAAAAGGCCTTGCCTCTCCGCCCAGCGAAAAATTGCTTCTGAAATCACTGTCCGACGACCTAAGAACCGCCTTGAAGATTCTGCCGCCAAGGACATAAACTCTTAAATCCCTGCCGCTCTTTCCGTCGCCGACAAGCTTCTGCGCGACAAGCTTCTCGCCCTTAAGAAGCTTCTTTGCTTTCTTCAGTTCATCCTCGCTTCTGCAGAGCCTTACGCCCTTTCCGCCGTGCCCCGAGGCGGTTTTCACAACCAGCGGGTAAACTCCCTTCGGCGGCAGTTTTTTCCCTGAAATATCGTAAATTTCGGAGAAAGGCACTCCCGCTTCTTTTGCAAGTTTATATGACAGGGCCTTGTCGTTGCAGATTTCGGATACCCTTGGCGGGTTGATGACGGCCGTGCCGAGCAACTCAAGTTTTTTCGAAAAAGAAGGGTCAATGGTCCTTACGACGGCAACGTCCGGCCTGTCAAAAGTCTCAGGAAGGTCCTCCCGCATCACTATCGACGCGTCAAAGCACTCTCCGAAAAGCTCGAGCAGTCTGCTTGCAAACCACTCGTTTATACCGTATTGGATTTTGTCGTAAACAATCCAGAGTGTCTTCAAGTGCGCCTCCGCGATTCAGTCTGAAGCTTTGCCTTGATGTATTTCATGATGACCCCGGCAAGGTCAATGCCTGTCGCGTCAAGAGTGCTCTTAAAGTGCGGGTTAGAGTTCACCTCGCAGATGAGCGGCCCGTTTTCGCCGAAAAGCACGTCAACGCCCGCAAAATCAAGCCCGAGCGCCCTGCACGCCCTTACCGCAACAGCCTTCTGTTCTTTGCTCAGCCTGCACGCTTTTGCACTGCCGCCAAGGGTAACATTCGACCTGAAGTCACCGTTTTCACTGTGCCTTTCCATCGCGCAGACAACCCTGCCGCCGACGACGTTCACTCTTATGTCCCGTCCCCGGCTCGACTTGACAAACTTCTGCATCAGAAAGCCCTTGTGGCCTATTGACTTTATAATCTTTTTCAGCCCGTCAAAATCATCGGCAAGGTAAACCTGCTGTCCGAACGAGCCGCTGACTTCTTTAACGACAAGCGGATAGCCGAGCTTTTCCGCAGCATCCTGCGCAAAACCGAAATCGTCAATCGCAACGCCCTCAAAAGTCAGCGGCGCAACGTATGTCTCAGGCGTCGGAACGCCCGCTTTTTCAAGCGCGATCGCAGTGAGCGCTTTATTGTCGCAGCCCTCTACGGCGCGGGCGCTGTTAAAAAGCCTTAAGCCGCAGGCCTCAAGCTGCTTTGCAAGAATAACGTCTTTATCCCAGAAAAGCGCAAAATCAACGTCTTTAACAAGTTCTTTCAGCGCGATTACGCTGTGCGGAAGCTTGCCTGTCTTTACCGTCTTCAACTCAATGCCTTCTTTTCCGGCAGCAAGAGACAGAAGTTCGTAAAGCTCGTCGAACTTCCTGCTCCTCATGAAATTGTTGACGATAAGCCAGCCTTTCATAAATGCCAAACCTCTGAAAAGTGATCTTAAAGCCGCGGCTTTTTTGAAAGGTTTTCCGCAGTTTTTTCAACTGAATTTTACCACGGGAGCCCTTTTTCTTCAATAGCCGGAGGATTTTGCGCGATATTTTAGGGGATTTCATTGGCGGAAGTCAGGCTCTCAAAAAACCCGTTTTTATTCGCCGCGATTTTTCAAAAAATGCTTGACTACGGTTTCCTCCCGATGGTATAATACCGACTGCCCCAAATTAGGGGAGTAGTTCAACTGGTAGAGCAACGGTCTCCAAAACCGTCTGTTGCGTGTTCGATTCGCGTCTCCCCTGCCAGAAAAAGCCTCGTCGCAAGACGAGGCTTTTTCAACTAAGTGTTCCGCTCTCGCGGAACGTGAAGCGTCCTTCGGNNGTTCGATTCGCGTCTCCCCTGCCAGAGAGGGTAAAGCAGTCTGCAAGAAATTGCGGGCTGCTTTTTTTGATATTATTCTGGCGCTTTCCGGTAGCATTTTTTGAGGTCAAAACCGCCCTTCGCCGATTGAAAACAAAGCCCGAAAGTATTAAAATTTATACAAATAAAACCCTGCGAGGTGCCTATGAAAAACATACCGAGAAAAGAACA
>DBWH01000019.1:8270-9561 GCA_002308595.1 Mageeibacillus sp. UBA1243
CCGCAGTTTGAACGCAAAAACTGGCTCAACCTGAACGGAATCTGGCAATTTGAGATTGACCGCGGCATGAGCGGCACGGACCGAAAACTGTTCGAGAGCGAAAAGCTGAGCTCCGAGATTCTGGTCCCGTTCTGCCCCGAGTCCGAGCTTTCAGGCATTGGCGATAAGGATTTCATGACGTGCGTCTGGTACAAAAAGTCCGTCACCCTCCCCGAGAGCTTCAGGGGTATGCGGACGATTCTTCACGTCGGCGCCTGCGACTATCTGTCGACNNATCTGGGTCAACGGAAGGGAAGTTATGACACACCGCGGCGGATACGTCTCTTTTTCGTGCGACATCACGGACTTTCTTAAGGAAGACGCCAATGACATCACCATCCGCGCGATTGACGACACCCGCTCGGGCGACCAGCCTTGCGGCAAGCAGTGCTACGTCTTTCATTCGCAGGGCTGCCACTATACGAGGACCACGGGCATCTGGCAGACGGTCTGGCTCGAAGCCGTGCCTGAGACATATATCGTCTCCGCAAAATACTATACAAAGACTGACGGGACGGTGCGGATCGTTGCGGTTACGAAAAACGCCTGCGGAAAAACGCTTTACGCATCGGCTTCTTTCGGCGGCAAAAAAGTATGCAGCGGAAAAACTCCGGTTACATCAGACAGCGCCGAAATTATCCTAAAAATAGACGAGCCCAAGCTTTGGTTCCCCGGCGAGCCGAACCTTTACGACCTCACATTAAAGCTTGGCGATGACAGCGTAAAGAGCTATTTCGGAATACGCGAGGTTTCTTACGCAAACCACAGGTTCTGCGTTAACGGAAGATCCGTTTTCGGCAGGTTCATACTCGACCAGGGCTTCTACCCTGACGGAATCTACACCGCGCCCTCGGACGAGGCGCTTGTCAGGGACATTGAAATGTCATTGGCGTGTGGATACAACGGGGCAAGGCTCCACCAGAAGATTTTCGAGCCGCGCTTCCTCTACCATGCGGACAGGCTTGGTTATATGGTCTGGGGCGAACACGCCAATTGGGGTCTCGACATCGCAAGAATCGGCGCATTTAAGAATTTCACCGGCGAGTGGCTCGAGGCGCTTGAGCGTGACTTCAACCACCCGTCGATCATTGGCTGGTGCCCTTTCAACGAGACGCAGCCCAACCAGGACAGAGAGCTGATTGCGCTCGTCTACAAAATGACCAAGGCGCTCGACCCGACAAGGCCCGTCATCGACACAAGCGGTTGGGTGCACGTTGACGGCTGCTGCGACATGTACGACTGCCACGACTAC
>DBWH01000047.1:0-13798 GCA_002308595.1 Mageeibacillus sp. UBA1243
CCCTTTGCGGCGTCAACGTGGCAGACTTTCGCGCCCGCGGCTGCGCATGCGACGGTCGCGGCGCCCGTATAGCCAAACAGATTCAGCACCCTCGGGGCGCCGCTGCCTGCTTTAACCGAGGAAGAAATAAGCTCCCTGCAGTAGTCCCAGTTGGCGGCCTGCTCGGGNNACCGCCTGTTCGGGGAAAAGTCCCGTGTGCTTGAAGCCCGTCGGCTCGACGTAGAACTTCAGGTCGCCGTAGGAGATTGTCCATTTTTCCGGTATTTTGCGGATATATTCCCATGAGCCGCCGCCGCTCTTTGATCTGTGGTAGACCGCGGCGGCCTTGTCCCAGACCTTTTTTGACTGCGGCTTCCAGATTGCCTGCGGATCGGGGCGTGCAAGAATAACGTCGCCCCAGCGCTCAAGCTTCATGCCGTCGCCGCTGTCGATAAGCTCATAGTCAACCCATTTGTCAGCTATAAAAACCATACGGACCCTCCCTTTCACGGTGTCCCTGCGTCAAAAACAAATAAATCAGCGGCAACCGCCCTCCGCGGTCATGCGGGAAAAGGCTTTTGCCGCTATACTGCCCGTCATATGCGGGTCTCTTTATTCCACTCTTTACAGGAATTCCTCAGCCGGTATTATTCGGTGATGATGGAAACCTGCTTTTTGTCCCTGCCCAGGCGAGTGAAAGAAACTTTTCCGTCCTTAAGCGCATAAAGCGTGTAGTCTGTACCGCAGCCTACGTTTGCGCCGGGATGAATCTTTGTTCCTCTCTGTCTCACAAGAATATTTCCGGCGAGAACATACTGGCCATCCGCTCTCTTTGCGCCAAGACGCTTCGATTCGGAATCTCTGCCGTTCTTTGTGCTGCCGAGACCTTTTTTATGAGCGAACAATTGCAAATTAAATTTAATCATTTAATCGCACCTCCTCTTCGTGCACAACCAAGTATCTGTCATTGACACTTGCGCGAATCTGTCGAAGTCCTAAAACCATCGCATCGAATACAGGGATCAGCTTTTGTCTTACCTCAGCATCTGTTTCCGGGCATTTCCACTCGAGAAATCCGTCGTTTTCGCTGTAGCAGACCTTCTCCGGTAGGTTTTCGGGATTGTAAAGTGATTCTGCGTAACCCACTGCCGTGAACAGAACCGCCGTCACCGCTGAGCAGACAATGTCTTTACCTGCTTTCGCGTACCCCGCATGCCCCCTGGCCTCGAATTGCTCCACCAGTCCATCAGGAGCCCTGTGAATTCTGACTTCAACCATAAATCGAATTAAGCGTTAATGGCTTCGATAACAACCTTTGTGTACGGCTGTCTGTGTCCCTGCCTTTTACGGTAGCCTTTTTTAGCCTTATGCTTAATAATTCTGATCTTCTTTCCTTTTCCCTGCTTAACGATTTTTCCGCTTACAGTCGCACCCTCAACGTAAGGGGTACCGAAAACTGACTCTGCATCGCCAATAGCAAGAACTTTGTCGAACGTCACTACGTCATCGGCAGCACCTTCAAGTTTCTCAATGAAAATCTCGTCGCCGACCGATACTCTGTACTGCTTGCCGCCCGTCAGAATAACTGCATACTTCTCCATTAAAACACCTCCCAAAAAATAGTCCGAATGATTCGGCTTTCAGGTCACGCCTTCCCGTACCGCCAATGGAGAGCGGCACTTGCATAAGGCACGGAATTACCGGAATTCCGATTTAGGGGCCTCGCCAGAGCGGATCGCCGTTCAGTATAACACATTTAAAAGAACCGTGTCAACAGCTTTTTTGAGCCTGCGTACACGGTTTTTTCCCTTTTTTTTCTTGTTGTTGAGCATGTTGTTGAGCACGTCTTAACCGCTGTTTTTTTCTGAATTCTTCCAGCTTGCTCAAACAGATGCCTCACACCTTCATTAGTTGAGGCGCTCGATTTTCCCGTCTTTATTCACCAATAGCATATCAATGGTAGTTCGCTCTTTGGCTAGAGCCGGCAGCCGGTTCCACATCCTTCTGTATTGGGCCATATCGGGAAATGCGATGCTGTAACGAATCACTTCTTATTTGTCAATCTAAAAGACAGCAACTCCTCTATAGAAAATGATTTCGTTGGATGTGTAATAAATACCGTGTATTTAATATCACTTGAGCTATTATACAGACGAATTCGATAAGGAATATCTTCTGACAAGGGTCTGCTGTCAGAGCTGTTCCCGATTCTGCCAAGCAAATACAATTCCTCTATAAATACACCCTGCAAAGGCTCATACCTGACCATCTTTCTTATGCTTGTATTCGATGTAACTGTATATATAACTTTGCCATCTACATATTCAGGCTCGGAGAAATCGAAATTATCGTCTTCCGTATAATTAACATATTGACTTTGATAAAATGATTGAAAGCCATCGTCAGAATACCAACGAAGTCTAATGGTATTGCCGTTCTGTCCATTTATGATAAATGAGTATGACTCTCCATACCAGTAAACCTTACCTACGGAATAACCGTCGGGGCAAACAGCTGTAATAGGGTTTTCGAGATCAAATAGCGCAAATTCATTTTCGTTTTCGCCCAAGAATACATGCATTTTTTTGATCTCGCCATCCGTGAAACTATCTGTTTTTATTTTTGAAACCAGCTCCTCAATGGAATCAAACGTTAAATCTGCAGATGTGGACAACATTCCGTTATCCGTATTTGCATTGCGTTCGTCATTAAAGACTAAAGACCAATTGCCATCTATTTTCTGAATGCGATAATGCTCCAATTCGACTGCTTTATTAGATTTTTTGACGTCATTGCACGAATAACACAAAACCATCAAAAGCATCAGAATTGTTACTATAATGAACGTTTTATTGATACTCCTTTTCGTCAATCTCACTTTATTGTTTTTCATGCTAATACTCCTTTCTGTCAATCTCACTATATTGTTTTTCATGCTGATACTCCTTTCTGTCAATCTCACTTAATCTGTTGATGAAGAAATCAACGTAGCTAAATAATTGTAACAACCTGGGCAAAAAGCATCTCCACCGTCCAATATGTATTCATAAAAATCTTCTGCATCATCTGAATGATATTCCATCATAACACAAGTGTAACCGCAGCTATTGTAATAAAGCAAGTTGTGAGTGTTGTAATAAGGATTTGGATCTTCGTATGTTGGATAACGATACTGTTCGGGGAGGCCAAGCGAATGTGCTGTTTCATGGACCAACGTTATTCCCATGAGAGATTCTTCCGTATCATCGGCGGATGAATCTACTTGGAAAAATTGGATAACAGGTCTGCCCAGTTCAGCCACGGCTGCAACTACACCGTCTTCAATCAAACGATGTTCTCCACTGTTTGGATCTTCGTAACAAAATGTTCCTCCGTTTCGATTTGTCCACAAACAAGTAATAATTCCCGTTAGTTGGGAATTATACAGTTGATCCGAGATTCTTTTATAATTCTTATGGTGATTGCTACTACAAGAATCGCCGCAAACATCCTCGTCACATTCTGTATTTGTTCCGGTAGTGCATTGATCGCACAATATATCATATTTTCTGGAAGTAGAAAGCGTACCCAAAAAAATACCAAATTGATTTTTGAATGCATGATATGAGAATGTATTCGAGCCAAGAATTTTCGAAACAAGTCCAGAAGAATTTGCAAATGAAGAATCGAAATAATTAATATAGTTCAACTGTATTTTTTCCAGAATCCACTCATCTTGATAGTTTAAATCGTTGCTATACAACATATTTGTAATTGATGTTCCGGCAGTATTAACCGCAGATGAAGACCCAATCACGTATTCGCACGAAAGGTTTCCTTTTGCATAAAGACAATATGCACCTGATGAGGTTTTTGAAATGTACCACTTAGACAAGTCATTCAAGTTAGAATACTGTGTCGCCCTGGCAGATGTGCTGTTCAAAGACTCAACTCCCAAATACAACCCGCTCATCCCGTTTTTTATGGAGTACTCTCCATTGGATATGTAGTTTACAGTCCATCTTTGATTTAGCCCCCATGCAGGAACCATTGTAAGACTTCACTTCCCGCCCAATATCCTGTAGAATCGGCGCACAAACCGGAACTCTTATTATTGAAATAGTACGTTCCATCTGGAATCTTAACGTAGATTTGGCAGCCATCAAAGAACAGATTATTGTTACCATCTAAAACATATGCCAGCACAGATACTGGCGATGAGTCTGCCTTTATCGCAGTTACAACGCCGGCATTGCTAACGGAAGCGGTTGCTGTATTAAAACTGATCCACCCAATAGTAGCCCCCGGAATTGATGTTGAGGCATGTAATTGAACTGTCTCTCCCTCATTCAAATCTGCTACATGTTCTGTTAGTGTGATAACTGAGTTGTCTCTCATCGGTATAGATGGAACTTGTTCAAATATGTCAAGGCTTTTGGAAACAAACAATTTCCCATAATTGTCGTTATTTGCAGATGTTTGCAGTGAAAGAGTAGTACTAAATGTAATAACAAACGCTAATAGCATATTAGTAAACAAAGAAAACTTATAATCCATATCTGCCTCCTAAACATTTGGATTGGTTGCTTATTTGTAAGAGGGTAAGGATGCAACCGTATGCATCATTTCTTAGTTCGAAAATTGTTTTACCGGCTGAAAAGGAGTTCGCACTTGCCTTTTTCTGCGTTATTTGCTATACTGCGCGGTTCGCAAGCAGGCAGTCGACCGGACTTGTATACCCGAGACTGCCGTGCAGACGCTTTCTGTTATAAATCAGTTCGATGTATCTGAACACATCCATCTTTCTCTGTTCCATCATAGCATAATCCTTACGGTAAATCAAGTCTTTTCATATTTGATGGCTGGCCGATTTTTGCGTGTTTTTTCCTTTATTTAGCGATTTTATTCGTTGCCTTATCCTTTACTATATAAACTGAAAAAGGGACTGTAAAAAAAGCCCCTCTTTGTAAGACGATTATCTGTAACTACTCTTTAATGAGTTTCGAGATAAACGCAGCTGAATTAATTGTCACAAAGTCGCATGTATCAGAACTTAAACTTGAGTAAAAATTGATGTCGATAATCGTTTGATTATCAAAACTATACTCAATCGTTAAAAGTCCGTCACTCAATAACTTGTAAATCATTCGCCGGTTTTCCAACGCTTTTTCATCTACTGGTTCATCGGCGTTCTTTGCTTTGCTGTACTCTTTGAAAGCTGCTCCGGACATCTCTGATCTTTGCAAATCATAGCAAATACTTCCGTCAATTGCGGACAAATCAGAAACCGGATCCCCTTTTTTTATACTCTGATAATCTGCATAGGAATACTTCTTGCCGGGGTCTATGCAATAAGCTTCTCCCGTTTTTTCCCATAACAGCATATCCTCGCCGGCTGACAGATCATCCTCATTTCGCGCAAAGAGTATTGTCATCAATGCTTCGGGACCGCTTTCCTCCTTAATTTTGAAAACAGCTGCAATTTGATTACTGTCTATCTTGTACAAACTGTAACCCTCATATTTTGCAGTCTCTTTTAACCACTGTAAATTATCGCCAATAGAACCTCTTCCCTTAAGGTTTACATATCGACTGCCTGCAAACGAGTTTAACCCCTTTGGGTCGTATGTCGGCATATCCTTGAAAGAGATTACCGATAATTCTTCGATATTTCCACCGGGTAAATCTTCCCCGGAAGGCGTCTCTTTCGTCTTGTCGTCTCCCGGCAAAGTTGTTCCTTTGTTACAGGCGATTACAACTATTGTCGTTAGAATTATCAAAACCAGTATTCCAAATTTTACCGCTATATTCTTTTTCATTACTGTGTCCTCCTAATATACCTAAATAGTTTTTGTTTTTTGCGTAGCTACTCACAATAAAAACTCATCAGTTCTCAATGCAACAAGCTACCTATATTCAACAGATGATGCAAAAATTGCAATGTCAATCCGGACTATAATTCATTATTGAACTAATAAGCTAAACCACACTTTTAACCTGGTTTGCCTTGCCCTTTCCCGGTGCAACGTGCCGGTGTCATTCTTTTTCCTGGGCAGCCTTTTCAAGAACTATCTTTTCGCCGTCCATCGTGATGCCGACCTTGCTGTTGGGCTTGATGCCGGCCTTTTCAAGGTAGCTTTCGGGGATGAAGATTCTGTGTCTGCCGTCAATGAAAGCATATTCGACGTGGCTTCCGGAGTCGTGGCCCGCTGTCGCGTTGAGCATCTCCTCGGTGTCGTGGCTCATCTCGGCGTGCCTGATGAACTCCGTACCGATACGGCCGTCGCTTATCGTAACGACCCTGGGGACCATGTGCGAGAGCTGCCTGTCGTGGGTTACGACGATGACGGTGACGCCAAGCTCCTTGTTGATCCTTGAGAAGAGGTCCATGATCTGGGCCGTCGTCTTGGTGTCAACGGCTCCCGTAGGCTCGTCGGCAAGGAGAATCGGAGGGTTATTGGCGAGTGCGATCGCAATTGCGACCCTCTGCTGCTCACCGCCCGAGAGCTCGAACATCTTGCTGTTCATCCTGTGGGAGAGACCGACCTCGTCGAGAAGCATCTTGGCGCGTTCCTCGTCGACCTTGCCGGCAAGCTGCATGATGAGCTTGACGTTTTCAATCGCAGTGAGGTAGGGGACCATGTTGCGGGCGGTGTTCTGCCACACAAAGCCAACGGTCTCGCGCATGTAGCGGCTCATCTGCTTCGGGTCAAGCTTCAGGAGGTTGATCCCGTTCACATAAATTCTTCCGGCCGTGGGTCTGTCGAGACCGCCAATGGAATTCAGAAGCGTCGACTTACCCGAGCCCGAGTTACCTATAATTGCGATAAATTCGCCCTTGTTGATGACAAGGTCGAGACCCTGGAGCGCCATGACTTCGATGTCGCCGATCTTGTACAGCTTTATCAGGTTTTCGCAATAGACTATCGCGTCCTCGGGAGGCCTGAACCCTTGCTGATAGTCGTCCTTGCCATATGTCAGCTCAGCTAAGCTTCGTATTCTCGCGCACATCTACAACCCTCCCGTCTTCCAAAGTGTATATTATGTCGGCGTTGCCCATGATGTTCACATCGTGGGTGGTCATTACTATTGTCAGTCCGTCGATATCGACAAGGTCACGGAACATCTTGACGACTTCCATTGACGTCTTCGAGTCGAGCTCGGCGGTCGGCTCATCGGCAAGGAGCAGCTTCGGCGAGTGTGCCAGCGCCCTTCCTATGGCGACTCTTGCCTGTTCACCGCCCGACATCTCGGCGGGCATGTGGTTTCTGCGGTCCCTGATGCCCATTCTCTCGAGCCAGTGTATCGAACTTCTGCGCCTCTTCTGCGAGCGGAAGCCGGCAATGGACAGCGCAAATTCAACGTTTTCGATTGCGCTCATGTTCGACATGAGAGCCGTGTTCTGGAAAACGATGCCCATGTTAGAGCGGCGCAGGTTGTCGCGTTTGTTTTCGTTGAGGCTTCCGTAGGCCTTGCCCTCAAACGAGATCGTGCCCTGCGTAGGCATGTCGATCGCGGCGATGAGGTTTAAAAGCGTGGTCTTTCCGGAGCCGGATTTGCCGCACAGAATCACGAACGTTCCCCTGTGGATCTTCATCGAGACGTTGTCGACGGCAACAATTTTCTGGTCCTTGCGGTAGAACTCCCTCGTCACGCCTTCGACGTCGATGAGGACCTCTTCACGGTTTACCTTGACGGTTTCGACAGGCTTCGGGGCGTCGCCTTCAGCGGCGGTTTCATTGGCGATAATCTGAGAATAGTCAACGGATGTATCGACCGCTGCGTTTTCCGCGAGCTCATTGGTTTTAAGTTTGTCTTTCTTCTTCATGCCGCCAATCACTCCTCTCCAATCTTGACTGCCTCGTTGATCTTCAGTTTCCTGATGAATACGGACAGTACAGCTATTCCGGAAATGAGCATCGCCAGGACAACCGCGTAAATCTTGAGGTTGTCGCTCCTGTTGAAGAGTATGTCAAGCGGCAGCACGCTTCCCGTGTATGCGATCTTGAGCAGCGGCGCATAGACCCTTACGGTCACCGCTCCTATTACAATTCCGAGGATTACCGAGACGCCGGTCGTGAGCAGGTGCTCTATGACAAGCATGACGGTGAGTTTGTTCTTGGTGAGACCCATTGCCCTCAGGATACCGAACTGGAGCTTTCTGTTTCTCACGTTCATCAGCCAGTAGATGAGGAATCCCACGAACGAAACTGTAAGCGTTGAAACGAAGCCGATTGAGTAGGAGCCGTTGAGTCCTTTGAGGGCAGAGTTGCTCTTTTCGTTCTCCATGATGTCGGGGCCGTAGAGCCTGATCTCGCTCTCGTGGTTGATGAGTCCGGAGTTGAACGCCTGGTCGACGAACGTGTCGTAGCCCTGCTTTGCCGAATCCTCAACTGCGACGTAAAGGTCAAACTCGTTGAAGCTTCTTACCGAGTACAGGTACTCGTAGTTCATTATGACGAAGAAACCGCCAACGGATCTCTCGATCTCCTCACCGTTCTCGTCGGTGTATTTTTCGACTTTGTAGGTGCCGTTCTGCATTGTCGGCCAGTAGTTAATGATGCCGGCAACGACGCACGGAATCCTTCCGACCCTTGTGTAGTAGTACTGGTTGCTCTCGTTGACGTCAATCTCTACCACGTCGCCGGCTTTGATCTTGAACTCCTCAGCCATCGCTTCCGAAATGAAGACGGTCATAGGCTCGAGTTCGAGCTTGTTCAGTATCTCGTGGAAGGTTCTGTCGTTGAGCGTGCTTCCGCACCAGCCGATCTGTCCGAATTCGTACGGGTCAATGGCCATGAGGTTTATCGTCCTGCCGTCGTCGGGGTACATGAGCCTGCCGGATTTAAAGACGTAGAGGTCGCTGCACTTTTCGACTCTGGAGACCGCCTTGACGTATTCGTTGTCGGCATACTCCTCAATCGGGAAGACTCTGTAGGACTCGGGGACGAAGGTGACGTTGCCGTCGCTGTCCTTGACGTAAGCCGCGTAGTCGGTAAAGTCGGGGTGGAGTATGACGTCCGCGCCGTTTTCGAATCTGACGGTGTTTTCGACGTTGTTGTTGATCATTCTCGCGGAGGCCGCGCTGTAGATACCGACGCTTATCGTCATTATGATGAAGAGCATCAGGAACCTGTAGTCGTTGCCGCCTCTTGAAACCTGCACGAACGCGGCGTAGCCGGAGGGCGGGAGAATCTTCTTGGTGAGTTTAAAGAAGAGCGCGATTATGAAAGGATAAATTCTCAGGAAAAGCAGTCCGCAGCCCAGAATGAAGAGCGACGAGAGCACGTAGACGATCGGGGCAACTGTGCCGTCGTGGTTGAAGCCGTTCGTTTTCTCGTAAAGAACGAGAAGACCGACGGACACGACAAGGCAGATGATGTCGATGCACGATTTTTCCCACCATGCGAGTCTGCTCTTGCGGGCCCTGCGCTGCTTGAGGTTTACGATAGTGCCTTTCGTTGCCATTATCGCAGGGATGAGGATCAGCGACGAGAAGAACAGGCAGGCGACTATTGCGTAGCCGAAAGCGAGGAAGTCAAGCTTAACGGGCATCGCCTGGCGCGCGTTAAATTCCAAGAACCCGCTCGCGTTTCCGACCGTCTTGGCGAGCAGGAAGCCAAGGAACGGGCCAAGGACAAGCGCGAACACGCTTATGAATCCGCTCTCTATGACGTACCGCATGAATATCTGCGACGTCTTGGCGCCTCTGCTCTTGAATGTTGAAATCTCGTTGCGGTCCTCCTCGATGATCATTCTCGTGACCATGATCATGTAGAAGGCGAGCATTGCGATGACAGGCACGTTGAGGACCCAGAGGGACATCTGCATGGTGCTTATCTGATTGATGTAGTCTCTGATCTTGCCGAGAGAGTTCATGGTGAGGCTGTAGCGGCCCGTACCGAGCTCTTTGGAGAACGTGTAGACTTTGTTGTAGTAAGAAATGAATGACGAAAGATTTTCGAGGCCCGCGTTGGTGAAGTCGAGGTTCAGGTAAATCTTGGAGCCGGTGAGCACATTGGCCATGTCGCTTGACTGGCAGAAATACTTGTCAAACACATTGGCGGAACAGAATGTGTTGAAGTAGAAAAGCTCGCTGTTGTTGTACCAGAAAGGCGAATTTTCGTCGTTGACCTTGAAGACGCCGACGGGCATGAGCTTAACGGTGGGCTTTTTGCCTGACGAGCAGACGAGGGAGTAGACCTTGCCGAGTTCGAGCGTGTTGTCGCTGTTCTCCCAGGTGCTTTCCTCGATGATAACCTCGATGACGTCGCCGCTGAGGCTGTTTGAATACATGCGGCCCTGCGTGATGTAGATGTTGCTCTCAAGGTTCGTCAGAGTGCTGACCGCCCAGTCGTCGTAGGTGCTGAAGCCGCCGTCAAGACGGTTCGAATTGAGGTTCTCGACGTAGTTCTGCACGTAGTAGTTGATGATTTCAACCGAGGTGCCGTCAACGCCGCCTACGACCGTGTTCTTCATCTTTTCGAGGCCCTTGACCCTGGACAGACCGATGTCGTTGTTTGAGATCTTGCCCGTAAAATACAGCTGGCCGGAAGGTTTGCCCGTCTCGCGCTCAAGCGATCTCAGGTCTGTGGAAAGCATCTGCCTCAGCGTGCCCATCGTGTACATAGGGATACACGCCAATACGCCGGTGATCAGAAGCGAACCGACAATGAGACAGACGAACATCCAGATATTGTTTCTTATTTTACTTATAACCGACTTTATCATTGTTTTGCTTTGCTTTCATAAATTCCGGAACCCGTGCATGATCCTGCGCCGTCCGGTTCGGTTTCATTAATAGTATATGATCTTGTCCCCTTCTTTGAGACCGTCCTTGACCTCCACCTTGGTGTCGTCCGAGAGACCGACTTCGATGTAGCACTCGCGCTTCTTGCCGTCCTCGTCAAGGATGTAGACGAAGGATCTTCCTTCATATGTGTAAACCGCGGAGAGCGGGACAACCGGAACGTTCACGGCCTGCTTTTCCTCGCCCTCGGTGTATTTGACCTTGAGCGTGTCGCCGACCTTGACCTCACCGGGCGCATTGGCGAGACTGATGTAGTAAGTGACCGTCTCCGAATTCCAGTTGTTCGTCTTCACCTTGTAAAGAACCTCGCCCGCAAATTCGGTGTTCGTTTCGGCAGTGTAAAGCTTGAGCGTCGTGCCTTCCTCAATCGTGAATTTTCTTGCAACGTGCTCGTAAAGGACCATGACGCCCTGCGAATTCTTCAGATTCTCCGCGTCGATGATGACCATTGTGTCGCCCGCCGTGACGTAATTCTCGTTGGGCTTCCTGTAATCGCCAATGTAACTCGTGTTGACGTACCTGACCGTTCCGCTGACTCTTGCCTTGAGTTCCTTGTGCTCAACGGCATTTCTGACCTCATCGCTTCCCGAAACGCCCCAGAAAGCGCCCCAGCCGCCTTCCTGTGCCTCGAGCTCCTCGATTCTGCTCTCGGCGGCGTCCGTTCTCAGTACCGCCAATACGTCCCCTTTCTCAACGTGCTGCCCGGGCATTACCTCGTAGCGCTCGAGAGGGAGATTGGCGTATTCGTAAGTGTGCGCAACGCCTCCGCCGGACTGAACCTTGCAGATGTCCTCAAGTTCGGGCTTGATCGTGTCCTTGACAACTTCGTACATCTTATATTCGACCGGCAGCGGCGTGCTGAGCGGAACGTCTTTGCCCTCGTCCCCGTAATTAAACAGCTCACAACCGCAAACCGGCACGCAGAGAGCCGCCACAAGGCATCCGCAAGCCAAAAGTTTTGAAATTGTACCACGTTTTTTCATAAATAACTCCGTTTTATCTGACGCGTCCGTTCTTTTATCACAGATGCCCTGACGCATCAGTTGTTCTTGAACTGGATTATTGCCTCTCCCTCTTCAAGACCCGATTTAATCTCGTAATAGTTCTCGTCCGAAATACCGAGCTCAACGTAGCGCTCGCGCCTCAGCCCCTGTGAGTCAAGAACGTAAACAAAAGTTCTTCCCCCGTAGACCTCGACAACGTCCTTCGGAACCTTGAGCGCCTTCAGAGCCTGCTTGGCTTCGTCCTCTTCAAAAGTGACCGAAAGCCTGTCGCCGACTTTGACGCTCTCCGGAGCCTCGCTGAGATCGATGAAGAATACCGTGGCCGAATCGCTGCCGCCGGAAGTGCCGATAATCGTACCCGTGAACTCCTCACGGTTCTTTCCGGTATCCGGCTTGAGCGTCACTTTCGAGTTGATGCCGATGGTATATCTGCTGACCTCTGCGGTCTCCCTCGTCATAACGCCCTGCGCAAGTGCAAGCGTCTTGGGCTCTACAATGACAAGAATGTCGCCTGCGATAACGTTTTTACCGTTCACGCTCGTCGTATATGACCTGTTTGTGTATTTGACCACGCCGTCAATCGTGGCTTTTATATCCTTGTTCTCGATAAGATTCTGCAGCGAAGCCTTCTCCGCCTCGTACTGCTCTCTTCTGCGGCTGTTGATACCGCCCCTTGCGAGAGCCTCGTCGATCTCCTGAATGCGCTCCTGTGCGCCGTCGACGTTGATTGACGCCAATACGGTTCCGACGGTGACCTCCTCGCCCTCTTTAACGGGGTAGCGCTCAAGCGGGTAGCCGCCAATGTCATACGAGTATTTGACAGCGCCGAAAGACGTGACAGTGCAAACGCCCGTAAGGACCGGCTTAATGTCGTTCCTCTTGACGTAAACCAGGCTGTAAGCGGCGCCGACGTCTGCCTTCACGTCCTCGCCGGACGATTTCTTCTTCTTTCCTCCGAAGAAGCTGCAGCTGCAGGCCAGCATGCACACGGCAAGCGAAACACACCCTATAGCCGCACATTTTGTAATAATACGTTTCTTCATAATAAACTCCGTTTGCAAAAGAAGCTTTTCGGTTTCAAATCAGCCGCGGGGGCTCTCCTCGAGCTTAACTTCCTCGCCGCTCCTCAGGAAAAACAGCAGGCTTTCGTCAGGTTTTTCTCCGGAAATTTCCGCCAATGCGTCCCTGTAGCACCTGATCTGAAGCAGGTAAGCCTCAAGTGTTTTCCCGCCTGTCATTCTCTCCAGATTGTCTGTCTTAAAATCTAAAACAACAATACGTGTACCGATTTTATAGTATAAGTCAATGACGCCCTGCAATGCAATTGTATTTCTTTCTTTTAAAGAACTTTTAATATTAGGAGCGTCCAAATCGCCAATGTTTTCCGCACCGTCCGCTTCCGCCGCCTCTGATACCGCGCCCGCCTGTTTTGCAAACGGCAGGTACTTCTTGACGTCAACCCTGTAGGTGAAGGGGACCTCGCACCTTGCCTTGTCGGCACGCCTGACCTCGTCGGCGCGGTCTGAGAGCAGGAAGTTTGCAGCCATCCGTCTGCTGACAAGTTTTGCCTCTTCGTCGCTGAAAACTTCCGCTTTGCGGAGCGCGGCGACGGCGGCTGAAACATAGGCTGCGACCTCTTCGGCGTCCCTTGCGGGCCAGTTGGCCCTGTCCTCGACAAGGTATTTCATCAGCCGGTGCATGATGACGCCAAAGCGTGCGCCGCGGGCCGTGTCGTCCGCAGCGGTTTCGGGGTCCGCCGGCGCGCCGAAAGAATTTCCGAATTTTGAGGGAAATTCTTTCGCTTCAATCTTGAAGACGTTGGCGTCATCCCCTGCCTCTGCCCCGTCCGACGCATAGCGCTTGAGGGCTGAGACGGATATTTTGACGGGCATGGCGCCTGCATTGGCGGTTTCGAGAACCTCCGTTATAAGGTCAACGTCGCCGGCCGGGGCATTGGCAATATCGCCCGCCTGTTCGTTTTCCTGCGGCGGCAGCATCGGCGGCTCCTCCGGCTTAAGCTCGGGGG
>DBWH01000047.1:13884-14590 GCA_002308595.1 Mageeibacillus sp. UBA1243
TTTGCGGTCGATTCCGAGAAGGACAGTGCCGAAAGGCGTTTTTTGGTACTTGATTGAGGCCGTGGTGACCTTTTGGCCCGCGCCGTCTGCCATGAGGGCAAGGTTGGTCTTAACCTCGTCCTTATTTTGAGGCGAGCCGATCACTGTCAGCTTTTCCTGCGCCCTCGTCAGCGCGACGTAGACAACGCGCTGCATTTCCTTGCGCTCTTCGCAGCCCCTCACGTAGTTCATGAGGATGTTCGGNNGCAGATTTGCCAAGCTTTTTGTAGATGCCGCCGTCCTCGTACTGGAAGTTGAGGCCTATTCCGAGATCCTCGTCGCAGGTGCAGGAGGGGATGCCGTGGTTTCGCTTGGCGGTGTTGGTGTCCATGTAGAAGACGACCGGGAACTCGAGGCCTTTGCTCTTGTGGGTCGTCATTATTTTAATCTTGTCGGGTGCCTCGGAGACGACGGTGTAGCTCTTTTCGCGCTCGTAGGCCTTCTTTGAGGAGTCCGAATCCATCGCAACGGTGCGGTCCATGCTCCTGACGAAGCCGTAGAGGCCGCCGAAGACGCCCTTGTCGAACGGGTAGGCGAACGTGAGGAACTTGCGGAGGTTGCCCTTGGCGATGTCGTCCGCGTTCTTGTAGTAGTCCCTGAAGTTGATGAGTTTCCAGACGAAGCTTGAAACCGTGATGTTCTCGGCAAGCTCCCTGAGGCTCGTGAC